>JAAXGI010000290.1 GCA_012267505.1 Gemmatimonadota bacterium | reverse complement strand
CTTCTGCATGGTGGTGGACGGCGCACCCTACGACGACATCATCACCAGCTTCGAATACGAGGCCGGCTACCACTACGTCCTCGACACCAACAGGTACGGCGACGGCCGGTACGTATTGAATGATGTCGTATCGCGAACCAGGGCCGAGGGGACGGAAGAGGAGATCACCGTCGATCCCCACAGGGTCGAGTGCGGCGACGGCTACCCCGGGTACTGCAAGGTCGTCAACGGGGCCCCCTTCCGCGGCGAGATCGTGGGTTTCCGGCCGCGGCACGAGGAAGGCTACCGCCTGCGCGTCGAGAGATTCGGCATGTTCCCCGACGGCACGGCCGGCTCGCCCAACGTGCCGGCCTACGGCTTTCGCTGGATCGAGACGCTCTAGGGAAGCCGGGCGCCTGATTCCCGGCGCGTGACCGGCGAGGCCACGGCCGGGATCTTCCTTCGCGCACTCCGGCTACTGCTCGCTCAACAGGGCGTGTGGGTGCCTTGAGCGAGTCCCGTTCCGGCCGCGTGGACGTTCCAGACGACGAAGTACGGGGCCGGTCTCCTTCACGCCGTGAATTCGTACAAGAAGTCGTGGCGCGACACGCCCTCGATCTGCAGCACCACCCTGCCCGGACCGGCACCATAGGCCTGCCGGTAGTGAGTCCTCACCAAGGCGAGGTCGAACACGTGGGTGGCCGTCAACCACGCCTCGCAGGTGTCGCCGTTCGCGTCGTGGGCCAGCACGGCGGGCAGCTGCACCGGATCGGACTCGAGGAAGGTTTCCGAGATCACGAGGGTGAAGGTGTGCTCCCGGCAGCCCCCGCCGTAGGAGACCTCGATGCTCAATCGGTCTCCTTCCAAGGCGGCGGAATTCACGACGTAGTGGTCGTGACCCCAGATGTTGAACTGGGAGATCACGACAGTGGCTCCGGGCGGGACGTCCGGGTCCAGCACGCTCTCGCGGCAGCCGGGCCCGACGAGCAGTGCGGACAGGAGCACGGCCAGCGCGGCGTGCCCTCGGCACCTGACTCCGGAGAACTTCCGTCGGAGTGTCATCGGTTACCCCCGTCCGGTGGTCGCCGGCCGGTCCGGCTCGAGCCAGCGTGGATGCAGGCGACCGCAGCGCACGGACGCGTGCCTCCGTCCCGGCCGGTATCCCCGAATCTACCCGTCGAGGGGCCCCGAGACACGCCTTCGCGTCGCGGGATGCCCCTTCGACCCGGCCGCGCCCGCGGCTGCCCGAGGTCGGGGCCGGGCAATTCCTCACGCGGACGCCGGAAGCGCGGGAGCACGGGCGCTCGTGATCGCGGGTCCCGACGCGTCGGTCGTTCTGGGGCGGGTCTTCCAGCCGACGCCTAGCGAGCCTTGCCCGGACGGTCCGCCGACCTGATCCGGGCCCGGCGCAGCTCGGACAGCGGGATCGAACGCCCCCCCCAGGCCACTCCCCTGCGGAGCGTCACGATCACGGAGCGTCACCAACTGTAGGCGATCACCACGCTGGCCACCGGCAGGAGAAGGCCCGTCCAGCGGGGGAAGCGGCAGGCCGTGGCAAGGGACATGGCGAGCCCCCATGCGACCACCCCCGAGGCGGCGAACAGCGCGGCCGCCAGGCCGTCCACCGGGGCCAGAACGACACCGAGCAAGACCGGCGCGACCCCCGTCCACAGCAGCCCTGTGGTCTCCCGGATGACGATAGAGATCCGGTAGCCGGTGAAGGCGAAGAGGTTCTTCTCCGTTCCCCGGACGAGGCCCCGGACGGAGCGGTACCACTCGCATCGCAAGCTCGACCGGGCGCGGACCAGCTCCGAGTGCCGGCCCGACAGCTTCACGAGGCGGCCCAGCTGGTAGTCCTCGTCGGGGCGGAGCGCCACCCGCTCGTGGCCGCCGATGGCGTGGTAGCACTCCGCCCGGAACAGGTTGTAGGCGCCGACACCGAAGGAGGCGGCGTTCCTCGGGTCGCGAACCTTCCACGGCCGCCCCTTCACGTGGAGGCCCCAGTTCCACACGATCATGCAGGCCTGCAGCAGCGGGCCGGTGATCGTGAGCGCCGGCAGCGCGGACATGTGGTCGAACCCGTTCCGCAGGAGGTGCCGAGCTCCTCGGGCAGGGGCGCCGGGCCCGAACACGACGTCCCCGTCCGTGAAGAGGAGCAACTCCCCGCTGGCCGCCCGTGCGCCGCGCCAGCACGCGTGGTTCTTGCCGAACCATCCCGCGGGCAGTTCCTCGACATGAATCACCTTGAGGCGCTCGTCCCCGGCGCTCAGGCGGTCCGCGATCTCGCCCGTGCGGTCGTCCGAGCGGTCGTCGACGAAGATCACCTCGTAGTCCGGATAGTCTATGTCGAGCAACGACGTGAGCGCCTGCTCCGCTGCTCGCTCCTCGTTCCTGGCGGCGACCACCACGGAGAGGCGAGGCAGTGGCGGATCGCCGTCGGCGGGGGAGCCGATCTCCTCGAGGCGCAGGACGCGCCGGTGGCTGTAGGCCGTGACGAGGGCCATGGCCACCCAGACGAGCAACGTGACGGCGGCAAGGACGTGCATTAGGCGCGCCCGCGCGGAATCAGCGGCGAGACCGGGCGCCGCCCGCGGCGACCCGGAAGGGCGGTTCAGAGACGGCGAGCGAGCAGCCGTAACTCCGGCGGGAGCCGAACGTCAACCTCTCACGGTCTTTGTCGGTGCCGAGCTGCGGCACGGTCGTCCCGGCCACGATGCCCACGCGCCCGTTCGCCACTCCTCCCTCGATCTGTATTCGTGACCTGTTGGCGTACAATGAGTTGTGACTACATCGAGGCACCGGCCCGTCCCCGCCGGACGGGACGGTCGCGATCGCTGTGGGAGTGCCTCTTCGTGGCCCTGTCGCCCATCTACAACGTCAAGGTCGCCGTGGTCTGAATCGCCGTCGGCTCGGCGCCGACCGCCGGGGGAAGGTGCCGTCGGCTGAGGAGGCCTATCCGTCGGCGAGGCCCCCCGCCTGATCGGCGTGCGCGCCGGGACGTAGGGGCGACGCCGGCCGTCCCTCTACCGTCACGGACGTGCGGACCGAGTTGGCGATGAAGCACTCGCGGTGCGCAGCCTCGTGGATTCTCTCGAGCTCTTCGGACGACGGGGCCGGACCTCCGAAGGAGATCTCGGGGCGGAGCACCACGCGGGTGACCGCCATCTTCCCGTCCGCGTTCCTTTCCACATGGCCCACGGCCGGATCCCGGTAGCGATCCACGACCAGCCCCGTCCGCGCCGCGATCGCCAGGAAGGTGAGCATGTGACAGCTGGACAGTGAGGCGACGTAGGCCTCCTCGGGATCCACGAAGTCCCCGTTGCCGAGGTAGCCGGGTGCAGCGGATGCGTTGACCCGGATCCCGCCCTCGAAGCTCCAAGTGTGGTCGCGCGTGTAGGACCGGTAGTTGAACTCGGTGGGACCCCTCTCCCACTGGATCGTGGCGTGATGTTCCGACATGTACGACTCTCCGCGGGTCCTGGACTGGCCGGCATCGGCCGTCCGGTTCCGAAGCCACGCGCGGTGGCCTCCCTCTCCCATACACTTCCGAGATCCGACGATTCCCTCGGGAGGTACCCGTCCCGCGGGAGCGAAACCGCGCACCAAGCAATCCACTGCGGCGCCTCCAGCGCTCCCGGCGCACGGCTCCCACCGCTGAGGACGCCGGGCTGGTCATGAAGATGCAGATCAACTAGCGTGGCGCCTCCGCCCAACCTCACTAACACGAACCGACGCCCACAAAAAGTTAGTGCACTGTCGCCCGTCCGTTCTCGAACGGGAAAGCCAGGGCATTGGCTGCGATGAACATCTTGTGAGATCATACCCGACCTCGACCGAATCACCAACTACATCTGGGGACATTGGCAACGATGCGCTCCGCGAAATTGACGTCCGGGGCAAGTATCGGGGCGTCTTGAGCCGGCCCGCGGAGTTATGGAAACCGAACCATGATTCCCTTACGAGAGGCCGACGGATGAACAAATTTTGCTACGACGACACAAGTATCCATATGGACTATGATCGGGCGAGAAGCCTCTCGCCAGAAACCATGGACATGTGGATGGATCTATTGGTTTCCAGTATCGACAGGACGGATGTCGACAACATCTTGGACCTTGGCTGTGGAACCGGCCGGTTCAGCCAATCGCTGTCAGCTAGCTTCGACGCCTTTGTCCACGGGGTCGACCCTTCAGTGACAATGCTAGGAATAGCTCGGCGTAATTGCATGGCGGCAACGTGTCATTTCACGTTGGGATCGAGTAATGCAATCCCACTGGGTGACGACACCATCGACTTGGCGTTCATGTCCATGACGTATCACCACCTCGAGGACAAATACAGGGCAGTCGAGGAGGTCAAGAGAGTACTGAGGGCTTCTGGTAAGTTCTGTATTCGTAATTCTACAGTAGAAGGTATTGATTCCCACCTGTGGACCAGGTTTTTTCCTACGGCAGCGGGAATAGAGCGGCGGAGGCTTCCTCGTCGAGAGGAAGTCGTAGAT
>JAAXGI010000180.1 GCA_012267505.1 Gemmatimonadota bacterium | reverse complement strand
GGTCGGCGTGCTCGATCACCATGAACGTCGCGTTCGGCACATCGATGCCTACCTCGACCACGGATGTGGCGACCAGAACGTCGGTCTCGCCCTCACGGAAGGCGCGCATCGCCGCATCCCTCTCCTCGCCCGAGAGCTGCCCGTGAACGAGACCGAGGCGCCGGTCCGGAAACACCTCGGTCCGGAGGCGGTCGTACTCCGCAGTCGCCGACCGGAGTGCCAGCGCGTCGGACTCCCCGACCAGGGGGAAGACAAAGTAGCCCTGCCTCCCCTTCCCGAGCTCCTCGGCGACGCGGGCATAGGCTTCACTTCTCTTCGCCGGCAGACAGAGCGTCGTCTCGACCCTCGCCCGCCCCGGCGGCACTTCGTCCAGGACGCTCAGGTCCAGATCGCCGTGCAGGACGAGTGCTAGGGAGCGGGGAATCGGCGTCGCCGACATGACGAGTACGTCGGGCCACCCCCCGGGGCCGCGGCGCCCTGCGAGCGCCATCCGCTGCCGAACGCCGAAGCGGTGCTGCTCATCCACGATCACGAGGCCCAGTCGCCGGAATTCCACGCCCTCCTGGATCAGCGCGTGCGTTCCGACCGCGATCATTGCGTCCCCGGCCGGGCCGAGCCGGTCGAGTGCGTCCCGCCTGGCACGGGCCGGGAGCGAACCTGTGAGGAGCACGTGCGGCACGTCGACACCCGCTCGGTCGAGGAACCGCCCCACGGCAGCAGCGTGCTGTTCGGCGAGCAGTTCCGTCGGGGCCATCAGCGCGGACTGGTGCCCGCTCTCGGCAGCCAGGAGCATCGCGAAGAGAGCTACGAGTGTCTTGCCCGCACCCACATCGCCCTGGAGAAAGCGGTTCATCCGACGACGTGAGGTCATGTCGGCTGCGATCTCACCCAGCACACGCGCCTGTGCCCCCGTGAGTTCGAAGGGAAGGCTCGCGTGCAGCGGGCGGATCCACCTGTTGGACCGGCGGAACTCGATCCCCGGCCGCAACTCGGTTTCCCTTTGCCTGGCGAGTGCCTGAACGAGCTGGAGGAAGAACAGCTCGTCGAAGGCGAGCCGGCGGCGCCCCTCCTCCGGCTCGACAATGGTGCCGGGCCGGTGAAGTCGCCGTAATGCTTCCCCGAGACCGACGAGACCGAGCGCCCTCCGCCGATCCCGCGGGAGGTACTCCTCCCCGGAGACGTGGGTCAGCAACCAGTCGAGGTTCCTGCCGAAGATCTCCCGGAGCGTCCACTGCGGAACGCCCTCGGCCGCGGGATAGGTGACGAAAACGGTCCCGGCGCCGGGCAGCTCCACCTCCTCGCCGGATCTCGCGACCACCGAGAATTCGCGGGGATGAATCTGGCGCCCGTGATAGTGCCTGACAGGACCGGTCACGAGTAGGAGGTCTCCCTTGCGGAACCGCCGCTCGAGCCACGGCTGACCGGGCCATGAGCAGGTGACGTACCCGGTCTCGTCCTGCAGGACGAGCTGGAAGATCCGCAGCCCCGAGCGCGTCGGGATAATTCCCTTGGAGCGGACGCGCCCGAGCGCGGTCGCATCCTGGCCGACCGAGAGCGAACTGATGGGCCGGATCGTGGACGCGTCGTCGTACCTTCGCGGGACGTGGTAGAGAAGATCACGGGCCGTGCCGATGCGGAGCTTCTTCAACGCCTCCGATCGCGCGGGTCCCACGCCCTTGAGAAACTGCACCGGCCGGCCGAGTGGGCCGAGGGACAACAGCTCACCCCTCCCCGAAGATCCCGTCGACAAACGCACCGGCATCGAACCACGCGAGATCCGTCACCTGCTCCCCGGTTCCCACCAGCTTGACGGGGATCCCGGTCTCCTCCATGAGCGCGACCACGATCCCGCCGCGGGCCGAGGAATCGAGCTTCGCGAGCACGATACCGGTGAGTCCGAGCACCTCGTGAAAGGCCGAGACCTGCGCGACAGCGTTCTGCCCCACCGTCGCGTCCAGGACGATTAGCGTCTCGTGGGGCGCGCCCGGCGCCCGGCGGGCGATGACGCGCCTCGTCTTCCGGAGCTCCTCCATCAGACCACGCTTCGTATGGAGCCGTCCCGCCGTGTCGACCAGCACGGCATCGATCCCCCGTGCCTGGGCCGCCTGGATTGCGTCGAACGCCACAGCCGCCGGATCCCCTCCCTCTCGACCCCGCACGAAGTCCGCCCCAACCTGGCCGGCCCAGATCTCAAGCTGGTGGATCGCGCCGGCGCGGTAGGTGTCGGCCGCGGCGATCAGCACCGACCGGCCGGCCGCCCGGAGCAGATGGGCGAGCTTGGCCACGGAGGTCGTCTTTCCGGTACCGTTCACTCCGACGACGAGGTAGACCGTGGGCGGTCCCTCCGCACTCTCCGCAAGCGTGATCCCGGCACCCGGCGCGAGGATTCCGAGGATCCGCTCGCGAAGCGCGCCGGCCACCCCGTCGGTACCCGCGATCCTCCCCCGGCGGGCCAGGGCTCCGACCGCTCCCACCAGCTCGAATGTCGCCCTCGCCCCGAAGTCCGAAGCGAGAAGCCTCTCCTCGAGCTCCTCGAGCATCTCGGGGCCCGCCCCGGCGTGCGCAGCGCCAAAATCGCCGAGTCGAAGACCGGCGACACGCCTCCAGAGACCGGGCCGGGCTCTCCCCCGGCCTAGAAGCGGCATCTACGCGCTTCCCGCCGCCAGCGTCCGACACCGGAGGCATGCGAGCTGGACCGGAAGCCTCCGAGCCCCCTGCGAGTCACCCGAGTCCCACACGCCGGCGCCCGATCCACTCGGCACAGAGGAGCAGGAGGAGAAGAAGATAGGGGAGCGGATGCGTCCGGAGTGGCCGCCCCCCCGGCATTGCCCCGACCGGCTCGGGCGCCGCCGAACCGTTCGCTTCGCCGATTTCCAGCGGAAGCCGGCGAAGTGACGGGACCCAACTCTCCACCTCGACCACGCCGCTCGCGACGACGGAATCGGGGGAGGCGCCGACCGGAGACCGGACATCGTAGCGGTAGACCCCGGGCTCTACGGGGGGAGTCGTCGCGAGCGCGCCATCGGCCCGCAGCGGTCCGCGATAGCGGGGCAGTTCCGCCCCGGCCGTCCCTTCCGCCGGAACCAGTGTGAGTTCCAGCCCGTCGGGCCGCCCGGAGACCTCCCAGCGGAGGCGGTCTCCCCGCGCCTGGAGCCGCGTCTCGGGGCGCACGGCCTCCACCGCCGCGCCATCTCCCGCCGCCGCGAGAAGCCAACTCGTGACCCCGCCCCAGAGCCCCCGGTACGCACGGCGTGCCTCCCCGTCCCGCACCCCCCATC
>JAAXGI010000155.1 GCA_012267505.1 Gemmatimonadota bacterium | reverse complement strand
CGATCCGTTCAAGGACACGTCCGGGCCGTCGCTGAACATCTTGGTAAAGCTGATGAGCGTGGTTGCGCTGGTGCTTGCTCCACTCTTCGTCCGCATCCACGGGATCGCCTTCACCCGTGATGTGCCCTGGGAGGATGTTCTCGGGGTCCTCGTGAGCCTGCTCGGTTGAGGGGGCCGCCGCCCGCCCCGGTCAGGACATGGGGACGACTTGGATCAGCTGCTCGCCGATTCGCTCGAAGATCTCGTCGAGCGAGAGACCGGTGATCGTCAGGCCGTGATTCTTGAGTCCGACAACGGCCTGCGCCGGCTCCGGGTGGTCCCGGAGGATCTCAGCTACCGCCTTGCCCAGCTCGAAGGTGCCGCAGGGGTAGTTGAATTCGGTTGAGGGAATACCATCCATCCACGCGTGGACGTGAAGGATGGCGCCGACGCTCGGGTGCTCGCGGTAGATCATCCAGTGCTCGATGGCATCGACGGACACTCTCCTTGGCTCGATGCCGGGCGGGACGGATAGGAGCATCGATCCATCCGCTTCGTCGTAGTCGGTGACCATCAAGATGTCGCGTCCGACCTCCTTCAGGTTAGACTTGTCGACGCCGGAAGCACTCATCCAGAAGCGGGTCGCATCGTAACGGGCGGAGATGTTCCCGTAGGAGAGCCCGCCGATCCCGTAGAGTCGCTTCAGGTGACGGCGTTCCTTCGCCGGCAGGATTTCGTCGAGCGGAAAGGGCGTGGGAAGAACGTTGAGTGCATCCAGCTTCTTCCCGGCGCGGTACATGGAACGGGTGACCTCGTCCCCCTCCCAGAGTCGCTCGGGGAGATCGGGCCGGAAGACGTTGTCGATGACGAGTCTGGATGTCGCGAGTGGCTCGATGCGCTCATAGACCTTGTCGAAAAACTCCGTGAGATTGCTCGTCCCATTCACCCGGTAATGTCCCTGCTCCGGGGTGATGAAATGGGCGTCCGGAGGTGCGTCGGAGTTGGGTTCCGACACTCCGATCAGCAGGTTCGAGAGCGAACGGATGAGCAGCGGGTAAGTCTGCGGCAATGCTTCCTCGGTCGTCTCCAGAGCGGGCCCCAACTCAGTGACGCCGATGAGAAAGACCGCCTGGCCCCGCCGCCGGAAAGGCTTCGGATAGCTCCTCGGAAATGGGTTTACGACGAGGGAGGCGCGGTCGGGATTCTCCACAAAGGTATGTCCGTGTCGCACCATCGTCTCGCGCAGGCCCGCGAAAAACCACGCGAGCCTCTCGAGATCACTGTGCCTTGCGAAGGAAAAATCCATTGATTCCGGTTCTCGGACCGCAGGACCCCGCAGGCGGGGCGCAACGGTGCGGTGACTGCACAGGGCCTCAGAACTCCGCTAAGGTCGACGGAATACGGGTCATTCGCAAGAACCCGTACGCCACAGAGGCGGAGGCGACCCATCGTTCCGTCGGTTGCGGCTTGTGTGCGGGCGACTCGATCCACTCGGCAATGCGGGCCCCATGCCCTCCGAATCGATGGCGGTCATTTCCCCTCCGCGGGAGCGTGACCTTGCGCTTGAGTGGTTTGGCCTGGCCCGTAGATTCCAGGCTCCGTGAGCCGCGTGCCGCAGGTTGTGCGGTCCAGGGGCCGTGAACGGGATGTCCGCATGTTGAAGGCGGGGATCGTCGGCCTCCCCAATGTCGGCAAGTCTTCGCTCTTCAACGCCCTGACCAGGCAGGCGGTGGCGGCGGACAACTACCCCTTCTGTACCGTCGAGCCCAACACCGGCATGGTGGAGGTCGCCGACCCGCGGCTTGACACCGTCTTCCGATACACCCGGAGTCCGAGGCGCGTGGCGGCCGTCGTGCAATTCGTCGACATCGCGGGGCTTGTGCGCGGGGCGTCCGAAGGCGAGGGGCTCGGAAACCGGTTTCTTGGCCACATCCGGGAGGTGGATGCTGTCGTCCATGTGCTCCGCTGCTTCCGCGATCCCGATGTGACCCATGTTCTCGGCGGTGTCGATCCGGCTCGGGACCGGGAGATCGTGAACACGGAGTTGATGATCGCGGACTTGGAATCCGTCGAACGCCGGCTCGACAGGCTCGGGCGGAGGGTCCGTTCAGGAGATGCGGAGGTGGGACGCGAGGCGGCGCTCCTCGAGCGGGTGCGGAAAGGTCTCGCAGGGGGGACTCCGGCACGCCACGTCGAGGTTCGGCCGGCGGAAGTGGCGCTGCTTCGGACCTTTCACCTTCTGACGAGCAAGCCCGTTCTGTATGTCACGAATGTGGACGAGCAGAGCCTCCCTGACGGGGACAACGAGTGGACGAGCGAGGTGAGGGAGGTCCTCCGCCGAACCGAACCCGACGCGGGTCTCGTGTGCATCTGTTCCGATGTCGAGGCCGAGCTCGCCGGGCTTGCCACCAGCGAGAGGGACGAGTTTCTCGAGATGCTGGGCTTGGCCCAACCCGGTGTACACCGAGTGGTCCGAGCGACGTACGATGTGCTTGGGGTCATCACCTTCTTCACGACGAATGAGAAGGAATCACGTGCCTGGACCATTCCCAGGGGCACACGGGCCCCGGAGGCTGGCGGTACGATCCACTCCGACTTCCTGCGTGGCTTCATCCGAGCCGAGACAATCGGCTACGACGATTTCGCTCGGGTCGGGTCGCTGAGAGCTGCACGCGAACAGGGGCTCATCCGGTCAGAAGGGAAGGAGTACGTAGTCCGGGATGGCGACCTGATCCTATTTCGCTTCAACGTGTGAGCGTGCGGATGCCCGACCATCGGCATGCGGCTGCCGGCTGACACCGTTGGAGAAGTTCGCAGGGTGGCCAGGAGCAGAGAGTCCGCAACACGGCCGCTGGCGGCACGGTTGCGATGTCGTGCGGTGGCGAGGCAGGGAACGGAAGCGGGATGAACCCACGCAGCCGATCGTCTGGCCGGCAGCGCGGTGGGGTGACCCCGCCTGGCCAATAAAGGCGGGCCTGGGGGTTCGGCAGAGCCGGTTGTCCGGAATGGATTGCCCCAAGGAGTGGGCAACGGTCAGTGAACGGAGGTCGTGGTCTGACTAGTCCCCCCGGCGCTTCTCGGACGGGAGCGCGCCCTGAACTGCTTCAATCTGTGGCGGGCTCTCCCGCCCGCATGCAGGGGCGACAGTCGACCTCGGCAGGTCACACGGCCTCCGTGTCATCTTCTCCCCCGCCCTAGCAGGACACCTGACGGCTGGGGTCCTCGTCGAGCATCTACTGCAAGGTGTCCCGCTCGGCGGGATCGGCGATGGTCCCCTCTCTGCCAACACTGGGTGGGACACATGCTGTTCTGCGTTTACTGAACGGGGCGGGAGGTGGAAACGCATGACAGGAAGGAGAGAGGAGATGACCTACATGGGAGGGGATGCCGCGGGGGTGTGGGCGTTGTACACTTGCCCGCCGGACCTGGGGAGGCCTTGAATGATCTGTACCTCAAGCACCCTATATCCGGAACCGAAGGCATCCCTGTCACATCCCGTCCATAGGCCGTCTTCGCAGACCGGCAGGTCCATCGACGTCGGCGATCCGGCCGGGCACCCTCGTACACCGGCGATCGGTGAGGGCGGGTCGGCGGCGGGAATATACCCATTCGGGTTCCGAGTGCCCTCGCACGCGATGCTATCGTCGTCACTCCAGGTGCCCTCCTTGAGCGAGTAGTAGATCCGGCCCGTTCCGTCCCGGTTATTTCCATAGGACGGCAGGCTCATGCCGTCGCCTCGGGCGTCGCGGGAGTGTCGGCGCCAGAGCCGGATTCGGAGCAGCCGGCCAGAACGGCAGGGGTCGACTACGCCTCAGCGGTGCTTTACTGGATACAGGGCCGGCCGAAAGTCGCCTCGCGGTGTAGATGCCTGGTCTCCGGGTCTCGATATCGTTCCGCGTACAGTGTGCATAACGTCGCGCGTTGACCTACAGTCCGGCGGGAGATGCTGCGTTGACCTGGACCGGGGAGACTGCGGCATGGCTTGCTACCAGCTGCAGCGCGGATCGCGGCCGTGAACCATATTCGACGGGCGGAGGCTCATCCCTGGGATCGGGCCCGAGTCTGAGGCGGCAGATGGTTATGGCAGCAGGAGACCTCGATGGCACAGCAAGCGATGGTATGCAGCGTGATCCGTCATGTGGCATTCGAGGACCTCGGCTCGTTTGCCACACCGTTGGAGGCGGCCGGCTTCCGGCTGGCATACTGCGACGTCGGCAGGGACGACCTCGGTGCCCTCAATCCGGTATCGCCGGAGCTATTGATCGTGCTAGGAGGACCGATCGGCGCGTATGAGGAAGCGCGCTATCCCTTCCTCGAGACGGAGATCGGGATCATCCGACAACGACTCGAGTCCGGCCGTCCGCTGATGGGAATCTGCTTGGGGGCCCAGCTGATCGCGAGAGCTGTGGGAGCGCGCGTGTATCGCGCCGGTCGGCCTGAGGTTGGGTTTGCTCCCATTACACTCACGGATGCAGGCCGCACGTCCTGCCTCGCTGCATTCGAGAAGGATCCAGTGACGCTCCACTGGCATGGTGACACATTCACCCTTCCGGCGGGCGCCACGCGCCTCGCATCGACCCCGGCCTGCGAGAACCAGGCGTTCTCGCTGGGACCGCGGGTCATCGGATTCCAGTTCCATCCGGAGGTCGACGCCAGCCGGATCGAGCAGTGGCTCATCGGTCACTCGGTGGAACTGACGGCTACGGGCATGGATGTTCCGCAACTACGGGCGGCTGCGGCCAAGTACCGGTCGCGGCTGCGGGCCAAGGCGCGCTCGGTGATCGGGACGTGGCTTGGCGAGGCCGGCATACGGTCCTGAGAAGTCGCGCCATCCTCGTCCCTTCCGCCGGATCGCGGCCATTGTCAGGTGGAGTGCTCGTGCCCGGAAGAAGGCAGCTGGTAGATGCGAACGTCGCTTGGCGGTGAGGGAGGATTCCGGCCGGGGCCTGATGAAGCCTCTCGGTGGTCTGGTTCGGCAGGATGCCGGGCGGGTCAGTTCGGTTGTCCTCCGGCCACTTGACCCCCCGTACAAGGAAAAACAACTTCCTGACCGATTCGAAGTGGGGCGGTGCCCCAGACTACCTTCAGAACTCCAGGGGGACATGAGCGGTAGCTCCCACGTACCCGCTTCCCGCCCGGCCGCAATGTTCTGGTCGCGGGTCCTCGTCGTGGCGGTAGCGATCGCGGCCCTCAGGCTCGCGGGTCCGGGCCAATCGAGCGCGTCCGCTCCGGTCAGCGGCGCCTCGAGACCGGCTGCGGGATCGGTGCACAGGCCGGTTGCGGGACCCGTTGGCCAGGAACATCCCGGAGAGGAAGCCTACCGGCAGCACTGTACGATCTGCCATGGGCAGCAAGGCAAGGGGGACGGACCGGCTGCCTCCGCCTTCGACCCTGCTCCGCCGGACTTCACCTCGCCGGAATCCGTGGTGCTCCTGACCGACGACGAGTTGCTTGAGATCGTGGTCAAGGGCCGCAGGGCGATGCCGGCCTTCGAAACCGTGCTCGAACCGGCACTGCTGCCGATGCTCGTCGGGTATGTTCGCGACCTGAGCAATCTGGCGGACTAGCGACTGCGGGTTCCCGGTCCGCCCGGTGCCGCCGGATCCTTGTCCGCTTCGTCGTGTTGCGTGATCCCACTGCCGGCCGTTTCCGCTTGCTCCGCAATGACCCGCATGCCGCGGGTCCGTGCCTGCCGTCCGCGATAGCGAAATTTCGCCTCTGGCCGTCCGCCGGCTCTCGCCGCACCCGCGGCGGGTCCAACCCTCTCCGGAGCGTACATCGTACCGGCCCGCGCCCGAAGGCGCGGTTGAGCCCGGGCGCGCAGGCTCCTATCTTTGTGTGCCAGATACAGCCCGCTCCACCCCGGCGAGGGTGGGGCCCGTGATCAGCGGACCGGGGGACCAGTCATGAGGGACTACGAAGTCGTCTATATCCTTCGCCCATCCATTACCGAGGACGAAGCGGCCGGAAAGCTCGAGAAGTTCCATGCCCTGGCGACGCGCCTCGGAGAATCCGAGGTCGTCGCCGTGGACCACTGGGGCGTTCGTCAGCTTGCCTACGAGATCGATGACCAGACCCAGGGCTACTACGTCGTGGCCCATTTCACTGCAGAGCCGGCTGCTCTGGCGGAGTTCGAGCGGATCCTGAAGCTCGATGACGAGGTTCTTCGCTACCTCGTGGTGCTGAGCGAAGGGGAGCCCACTTCGGGCATGTCGATCTTGGCCGAGACGCCGACAACTGTCGGCAAGCCGGAGGCCGATGGTCGGAACCTAGGCGGCCAGGAGCGTGCGGAGCGCGACGGCATGGCGGATGCGCCGGACGGCACCGCGCGGGGTTCGACCGCGCCCCCGGAGTTCTCGGGAGGACGCGGCCGGCGCAGGCGGATCGACGGTCCCAGGATGGAACTACTCAACTACAAGGATGTGGCGACGCTTTCCCGGTTCGTGACCGAGCAAGGCAAGATTCTTCCCAAGCGCACGACGAAGGTGACGGCGCAATTCCAGCGACGCCTCGGGCGCGCCGTCAAGCGGGCCCGCTTCCTGGCCCTCCTCCCCTACATCCAGAACCACGACCGATAGGGCCGTCGTGACCGCGGCGGCATCGGAGGGCAGGGGCTGGCTACGTGTACTTGGCCTTGTGGCGGCCGCGGCGGGCTTTGCAGTCGCGCAGCCGTTTGTCGTGATGGTTGTGGCCTTTGCGATCCTGACGGTCACGGGTGGAAACGAGCAACGGTTCCTCTTCCTTCTTGTCCTGCCGCTATACGCCTTCATCGCCGTCTTCTACCCGGGGTCCGCCGGGGGTGCCTGGTATCTCGAGCGTGGATGGGCGGTCCTGATCACCGGCTGGTTTGTGAGCCTGACGATGCTCCTGCCGGGACGCGGTTTCCTTGTGAGGGCGCTCGCTTCCGTTGCCGGAGCCGGTGGGTCCGCGGTTCTGCTGCTCGCCGTTGATGGTGGCTGGGCCCAGGCGGATGCGATTATGGCGGCGCAGATCGAGGCCAGCGCGCTGGCGTCCCTCGAGCTTCTCGCGGCGCTCGCGCTCACCGGCGCGGCAGCGGAACTCTCCGACGCATTCGCCCGGGCCGCCGAGATCCAGGGGGTGCTATTCCCGGCATTCGCGGCGCTGAGCAGTGTGGCGGCACTCGGGGTTGCGTGGTGGGCGCATGTCCAGACGGCGGGTCTTCCGGGACCGGCGCTTCGGCCGCTCCGGGAATTCCGTTTTGCGGATCCCCTGATCTGGGTGTTTATTTCCGGGCTCGCACTCATGCTCGTGGCTGATTGGAGTGCCGGGTGGGGGCGGCTCGGGACGAACTTGCTCACGTTCATGGGCGGGCTCTACATCTTGCGGGGAGCTGCCGTCTTTCTTGTTCTGTGGGGGGGCGTCTCGGTCGGAACGGGCATCCTGCTCTCCCTCGCAGTTCTTCTGGCGGCCCCGTTCGTGGCTCTCGGCGCGATGCTGATCGGGGTCGGCGACTCGTGGCTCGATCTCCGTTCGCGTGCGACACGGAAGATCGGGGAGAGCGCGTGAGGCGAGGGCGTGTGCTGCGCAGGGGACAGACGGAACGGCGCGTCGGCTGAAGGAGAGTGGTGATGAAGGTGATCTTGAAGAGAACGGTCGAGAATCTCGGTGGGCCTGGCGAGATCGTCTCGGTCAAGCCCGGGTACGCCCGCAACTACCTGCTTCCCCAGGGCTTGGCTTATGAGGCGACGGGAGGCAACCTCCGCCGGGTCGAGGAGGAGCGGTTGGCCGCCGAGGAGCGCGGCAGACGCGAATTCCTCGAGGGGCGCCGGCAGATGTCGCAGCTGGATGGTACGACGCTCACCTTTAGGGCCCGCGCCTCGGCCGAGGGTCGGCTCTTCGGCTCGATCTCGGCTGTAGACATTGCGCAGCGGCTCACGGCTCTCGCGACCGACTTTGAGATCGCGCGCCGCCAAGTCGTCCTCGAAGAACCGGTCAAAGAGCTCGGGTCGCACAGGGTGACGATCGTGCTCCCGAAAGGGATCGAGGTCGAGATCGGGATCCTGGTGGAGCAGGAGGAGGACTGATCGGCGCGGGTTCGACGGTATCGGTCTTGGAGCGTGCTGCAGAGCTCGCTCTTGAGCGCAAGGCCCAGCACGTCGTCTCGCTCGATCTCAAGGGGATCTCGTCGGCGACTGATTTTTTCCTGCTCGCCACCGGTACGTCCGATGTCCACGTCAGGGCAATCGCCGATCACGTGCTGGACAAACTCAGGAACGAGGGCGTGCGACCGGACCATGTCGAGGGGCTCGGGCACGGCCAATGGGTCCTGATCGACTACATCGATGTGGTGGTGCATGTGTTCCGGAGCACGACGCGGGAATTCTACAGACTCGAGGATCTCTGGGGAGATGCGAAGCGACGGGAGTTCTGAGCTATGACGCCTGGCGGGAGCGCCGAGGTGTACGAGATCGCCCGGGACGTTCCCGGGGTGCCTGATGGCCTCGAGCCCCCGTGCGGCGACGCAGGCCAAGTAATCGCCCTGCTCGCTGACAAGGCGTCCCGCTCGCACGGATGGTGCGGACACTTCGCTCTCGCCCTCGCTTCGCGCTGGTCCGGCCCGCAGCGCCAGGTCGTGATCGCTGACGGGGACCTCAAGCGGGGGTCCCTCCACGGTATCGCGGATGTCCCGAACGACGAGGGAATCGGCGACCTCCTCCGCTACGGGGCATCGAGCAAGCGCGTCATCAGGCAGATCTCGCCTGCCGGGCCGCACCTGATCCCCGCGGGAACGGTCGTTTGCGATCCGGAGGAGTCCCTGCGAGATCCGCGATGGTCGTTTCTCCTGGACGAGCTGCGCGGTGATGGCACCACGTTACTCCTCTACCTCCCGGCTGATTCCGCTGGCGCCACGGCGCTTGCTGCGGAGGCCGACGGGATCATTCACATGGTGTCAGGCGCCCCCCCAAACGATCCGGCTCCCGGCGGCATCTGGGTCCATGCCGTGGACCCGGAGCTGCACCCCAGGCACGGCTCCACTGCGTTCCCAGTCGGCAAGGACGACCACGATGGACGGACCGTCCCTGCGCCAATACCGCGGTCGAGGCCGAAGCGTGGGCGGCACCTCGTCATCGCGATGATCGTACTCGTCCTCTTGGCTGCCGCAGGCGTCTTGGCCTGGCCGGGATGAATGCAGGCTGCCGGGGCCGGGGAGTGCGCGGGGACCGCGCTGGCCCGGCCGGAGCCCCCCCCGCGGCGCCTCGCGTGCGCTTCCTGACATCCGGCGGATGAAGCTCCGAGCGCTCCGGCTGCACGGCTTCAAGTCCTTTGCCGACCGGACCGAGATCGCCTTCAACGATGGAATCACCGCAGTTGTCGGTCCGAACGGGTGCGGGAAATCGAACCTCTCCGATGCCGTGCGGTGGGTTCTGGGCGAGCAGCGCCCCACGGCAATCCGTGGCGCGAAGATGGAGGAGGCGATCTTCCAGGGGAGCGTGAATCGTCGGCAGGTCGGTCGCGCCTCGGTCGCCGTCGAATTCAGCAACGAGGATGGTGCGTTCTCTCTCCCCTTCGGCGTGGTGGAGATCGCAAGAACGGTATACCGGGACGGGGGCAGCGACTACTTCCTGAACCGTGCCGGATGCCGTCTGCGGGACGTGCAGGAGGCGTGCCGGGACACGGGGCTCGGCGCGAACGCGTATGCGGTCATTGAGCACCGGATGATCGATGCGATTCTCTCGGACCGGGCCGAGGAAAGGCGAGGCCTCTTCGAGGAGGCTGCGGGGATCGGGAAGTACAAGGACCGCCGGCGTGAGGCATCGCGCGGGCTCGAACGAGCGGGAGTGGATCTGCAGCGCCTCGAGGACGTGATCGCGGAGGTAGAGAAGAAGGTGCGCTCGCTCGCCCGTCAGAAGGGGAAGGCGGAGCGCTACCGGGCTCTCAGGGCGCGGCGCCTCGACGTCGAGGTCACGGTTGCGAGATATCGGCTCGCAACGTTGGGGACGCGGCTCGACGAGATCCGGGCGGCGCTGGGAGGCGGCGAGGAGCGGGCCGCAGCACTTCGCGCCAGGGTCGAGACCGAGGAGATACGCCTCGAGTCGCTGAAGACCCAGCAGCTTGAGAGCGAGCGGGCCAGGACGGCGGCCGCCACTCAGGTCGACCGGCTCAGAACAGAGCTGGTCGGTTGGGAGCGCGAGTGTGCGGTTGCTCAGGAAGGCGCGGCCCACGCCCGCCGCCGGATCGAACAGATCGGGATTGAGCGGTCCGGTGCGGCCGGACTCGTGGACGAGTGCCGTGTGCAGATGGCCGAGCTCGCGGCCACGGGCAGGATGCGGGACGAGGAGAAGGTGGACCTACTCAAGCGGATCGAGATCCAAGAGGGACGGACCCGGGATGCTGGAGAGCAAGTCCGCCGGGCCCGGCGCGATGCCGGGGAGATCGAGGCCGGGGAGCAGAGATCAGCCCGCCTACTTGCCCGCCTACAGGGGGAGGCCGATGCGGCCGACGCCCGAGCGGCAGATCTGGAGGGTCGGCTCGCAGAGCTCGGGGACGAGCTCGGGGAGGCGCGCGAGGCACTCGGCAGAATGGTCTCGCAGGGCGATCTGTTTTCCGATCGGCTAGAAGAGCTGCACGGAGAAGTTGGGTTCTGCGGGGAGCGGCTTGAGGTGTGCCGCGGCGAGGTGGCGCATGTTCGCGCCGCGCTGGAGAGAGCACGTGCCGACGAGATACGCGCGCGGGAGCGCCATGGAGCGCTCTCCGCTCGCCGGACCGCTCTCGAGCGGATGGAGAGGGATCGCGAAGGGGTCGGCCCCGCGGCACAGGCCCTCCTCTCGGATCCGCCGGAGGGCGTCGTAGGCATTCTCGCTGACTTCATTGTCGTCGATTCCGGGCATACGCGGGCGGTCGAGGCGATTCTCGGACCCCGGCTTCGCGGGGTCGTGGTTCGCGATTCCAATGTCGCGGGGCGGGTGGCCGAGTGGTTTCGCGAGGAGTGGCGGGGCGGTGGCGGGCTCCTCCTCCTTCCCCTTGACCGGGTGCCGGCAGGTGACGAGGCGGGAAGCCTTCTGGACAGCGTTGCCACCGGGAGAGAAGGCAGGCCTTGGGTGCGTGCGCTCCTGCGGGGCTTCGAGCTCGTCGCTCCCCCCATTCAGCCCGTCTGCGGCGCACGCGGCGCGGCGCGGGTGTCGACGGACGGAGCCTGGGTGGAACAAGGGGGCATGCTCCGCCTGGGCAGTCCTCTCGAAACCGATGGTCTGCTTGAGAGAAAGGCGCGCCTTCTGGATCTCGGGGTGGCTGTGGGTGGGGCGAGAGCCTGCTTGGACGGGGCAGCGGCCGCGCGGGAGGATGAGGAGGCCCGCCTCGCGCTGCTTGAGGAGGCGCTTGCTGTCGCGCGCGCCTCGCTGGAAGGCGCCGAGGACGCCTGGAGGATCGCCCGCTCCGAACAGTCGGCGAGCGAAGACCGGATGCTGAGTGGGGAGCGGCTCGTCCGGGATCTGGAGGAGCGGCGTTCCTCGGTCCAAGACGCGTTCGAGAGGACGAGGGAGGTCGCCCAACAGAAGCGGGAGGAAGGTGCCCGCATCGCCGGGGAACTGGCGCAGGGCCGAGCGGTGCGGGAAGCGACGAGCTCGGCGCTCCGCCGTGCGGAGGGTCAGTGGGAGGAGGCCCAGCGTGCGTCTTCCCGACTCGCTGTCACACGCGCCCGCCTCGAGGGTGACATCTCGCGGATCCGGGAGCGCGAATCCGATATGGGGCGCCAAGAGCGCGCCGCGCAGAAGCGCTTGGCCGGCCTGGAGGCGGAAGAGGAAGAGCTGCGCGCCTCGGAGCGACGCGCGCAAGCAGTTCTCGACGAGGGGGGCCGCGAGACAGAACGCCTTTCCGCCGCGCTTGAGTCGGAAGCAGAGGGACTCCGTCGCCGGGATCAGGCCTTCCAGGAGCTGCATGCTCGGCTGGCGGACGGAGAGCGACGTGTGCGGGAGGTCCGGAGCGACGAGCGCGCTGCTATGGACGAGAGGCACGGTCTCGAACTGGAGGAACAGGAGGTGCAGGGGCGCGCCAGCCGCATCCGTGACCGGCTGGAAACCGAGTGGGGACGGTCCCTGGAACGGCTGTTCGGGGTGGCCCGCGAGATGGATGGCGACGAGTCGGAGCTTCTCACCGACCATGCGGAGATCCTGCGTGCTCTCGAGCGGATCGGGCCGGTCAACATGCTAGCTGTCGAGGAACACGAGGAAGAGCGCGCGCGCCTTGCCTTCCTGACGGGCCAGAGGGATGACCTCTCGGAGGCCCGCGAAGATCTTCGCTCGGCGATCCAGAAAATCAACAGGACGGCCGTCGGACGCTTTCAGGGCAGCTTCTCGGCAATTCGGGACAACTTCCGCGACACCTTCCTCAGGCTGTTCGAGGGGGGGGAATGCGATCTCAGCCTGCGCGACCCGGAGGATCCCCTCGAGACCGCGATCGAGATCCATGCCGCCCCTAGAGGGAAGCGACGGCAGAGCATCGAGCTCCTCTCAGGCGGTGAGCGGGCGCTGACCGCCCTTGCGCTCCTGTTTGCGATCTACCTCGTTAAGCCGTCTCCCTTCTGCGTTCTGGACGAGGTGGATGCACCACTCGATGAAGCGAACATCGAGCGCTTCGTCCGTCTCCTGAACGACTTCAAGGGGAAGACCCAATTCGTCGTGATCACCCACAATCCGCGCACAATCGAGGCGGCCGACTGGATCTACGGGGTCACGATGGAAGAGCCCGGCGTGAGTTCGGTCGTCGGCGTGCAGCTCGACGGTGCCTTGGGCGTGGTATCCGAGGGCATCCCGGCCTGACCGACCCTCCCTGACGGTCACCACCTGCCAGGGGCGAGGTGTCCAGACGCCGGGCCGAGGCCGCTCCTCCCCGCACTCCGGAAACTGGCATCCAAGGGAGCCGGATCACGGTCTGGAACCGTCCGTCAGGGATGGCCGTCCGCCATCTGGCTGAACCGGTTGGAACTGCTCGAATCGATCTGATGAGACGGGCGGGCGCAGAGTCGGCACGCTGACCACATCGGCGCTGCCAGGGGCAACCATTCTCCGGATTCACTGCGCCACCGTCCTGCCCCCGCACCGGGCCTGGCCCGTTCGCTCCGTCCTTCCGATCCCGGCTGTCCACCACCGCCTGCACCCATGACTTTCGGGGCCGCGGGTTGCCCGCCGCGCCCGGACGGGAGGCCTAGGTGGGCCGGGCGACCAACACTTGGAGCCTTGAGAGCCGGTCGGAGCGCGCGTACACTCTGCCTGCGCCGGTTCCTTCTTCCGGATATTCGCGGGGTCCCGACCGAGAACACCTGCCGGCTGCTGCGGGAGCTTGCCTGCGTCCCCCGAAGGGTACGGTCAGCGTGGTGTCCGGGATGGTGGCCGCATCCCGCGGCTCCAGTGCCGGGCCTCTCGAATCCGTACCCGCCGGGCGGGAGGGATCCACACCGCCGGCTGTACATCAGCTTGCCAGAAAGGTGCCCAGTGCGAGTCACCGTCGTCGGCTCGGGAACACTCCTTCCGAATGATCGTCATCGCTCGCCCGCACACCTCGTCGAGTACGGCGACCAGAGGATCCTGCTCGACTGTGGCCCCGGCTCCGTGCATGGTCTGGACCGGGACGGACGCGAATGGCGGGCGATTTCCCATGTTGCAATCACGCACTTCCACACAGACCACATGGGCGACCTTCCCGCCCTCCTCTGGGCGTGGACACACGGTGCCGGCCCGTGGCATGGTATGCGGAGAACAGTGGTCGGGCCGTGCGGCATGCGGAGAGTCCTCGAGGCTATGAGCGTCGCGTACGGTGACTACGTCCTTGAGCCGGGCAGCCCGCTTGAGGTAGTGGAACTCGAGCCGGGGGGATGCCGGACGCTCGGAAGTGGCGCGATTGGAATACGGGCCCACGGTACAGTCCACACCAGCGAGTCCCTCGCCTTCCGTCTGGATGGTGGTGGGTGCGCGGTCGGCTACACGGGCGATACCGGCGCGCATACCCCGCTCGGTTCCTTCTTCTCGGGCGTGGATCTCCTCATCTCGGAGTGTTCCGTGCCGGACGGGTCACCCCACTGCAACCACCTGTCTCCGGGCCAAGTGGCTGATCTGGCTCTCGCGGCCGGGGCACGCCGTCTCGTGCTCACACACATGTATCCCACCGTCGACCCGGATGAGGCTGTTGCCGTCATTCGGGCGGCAGGTTTCGCCGGTGGCATCGATGTCGGAACGGACGGCTTGGTGAGGGAGCTTACACCAATGCCGTAGTCCGGAGGGCGGGAAGGAAAAGGGAGACGGCCGAACGGGAGCGCCGTGCTCACTCTGCCCGGTGTGCCGGACGCTATCTGGCGGTGCCATCCTCCCGGCAGGAATGTCCCCGCGGGACAGCTCTCCCTCGGCGTTGACGTGTTCGGCAGGGCCGGGATAGCTTGCTGGCGTGCCCCAGGCCCACAGGTCGCAAGCCCGTGAACCCCGTCAGGACCTCGCCGGTAGCAGCGGTAAGCGTGGTGACCGGCGCTGTGATCCGCTTGGGGCACTTTCTCTGATCCCGCACCGCGCCGACCCGCCGCCCGCGCGAATCCGTGACACACACCGCCCTCGCCCGTAGGTACCGGCCGCGGAGCTTCTCGGAAGTCGTGGTCCAACAGCACGTCTCCGAGACGCTCCGCCGTGCCATTCACGGCGACCGGGTCGGCCATGCCTACCTCTTCTGTGGACCCCGCGGCGTCGGGAAGACGACGCTAGCGCGGGTGCTCGCGATGGCTCTCAACTGCGCGGACCGGGAGGAAACCGGCGAGCCCTGTGGGGCATGCGAGAACTGCCTCGCGATCTGGAACGGGGCGACGGCCCTCGACGTGGTTGAGATCGACGCTGCGTCGAACCGGGGGGTCGACGACGCCCGGGATCTCAGGGAGCGGGCGATGTACGCCCCTTCGGATGAGGGACGAACCAAGGTCTACATCGTCGACGAGGCCCACATGCTCACCCGGGAGGCTTGGAACGCGCTCCTCAAGATCTTGGAGGAACCCCCGCCCCGCGTCGTCTTCATCTTCGCCACGACCGAGCCGCAGAAGATCGAGCAGAGGGCTGCCCCGATCCTCTCGCGCTGTCAGCGCTTTGATTTCCGCAGGCTCGGCGTGGCCGATATTGTGGCCCGGCTGAAGGAAGTGCTCAGGGCGGAGTCTGCCGAGGCGCCGGACGACGTGCTCACTCTCATCGCGCGTAAGGCGGATGGAGGGATGCGCGACGCGCTCTCGATCCTCGACCAGGTTCTCGCCCTCTCGGATGACGGGCTGACAAGCGAGTTGGTGGGACATGTGCTCGGTGTCATCGGGGAGGAGCGATACCGGACGCTCTTCGAGCTCCTGAGCGACCGCGACCGCCTCGGAGTGTTCGAGCTTGTGCAGGAGCTCCTCGACGATGGCTCCGACCTGATCGAGTTCTACTTCGGACTGATGGAAGCGCTCCGGCTCATGCTTCGCGCTCGGCTCGGGGCACACGTCCAGGCGGAGCGTCCTGGAGACTCCCGTGCCAGATGGGAAGCCCTGGCCCGGCGCTTCGAGGCCGCCGACCTCGTCCGTATGCTGGGCATGGCAGCCGAGGTTGAACTCGGCGGCAGCCTCCGGAGGACCGCGCAGCCGAGGGTGCTCATCGAGTTGCTCCTGCTTCGCTTCACCTATCTGGACCGCACGCTCAAGCTTGAGGAACTCTTTGGTGCTCTCGGGGGAAAAGCCGGCAAACGCGCGGATCCGGATGCGAGCCAGAGCCGGGTGCAGGCTGCTCCTCCGCCCGCCCGCCGCCCTCCCGTGTCCCCACCGCGTGCGCCGCCATCAGAGGACCTGCCGGCGGACCCTCTCGCCTACTGGCGACGCTTCCTTGCCCGGGGCCGAGGGCTCCCGGACGGGATGCGCACGGTGCTCCACGCGGCCGACGCGCGCGTCGACGGGGCCGGAGGGCTCGAGCTCCGGATGATTCCGGGCCCGCATCTGGACCGTCTGAATGCCGGTGAGGGCAAGGCGCTTGAGGAGGCGCTCGGCCGCGCGGCCGGCCGCCCGATTCCTGTGCGCCTGCGCGCTATCGATCTCCCGGCGGACGTGCGGCAAGCGGGAGGCGCCCCCTCCGGGTCCGGAGGAGAGAGGCTCGGAGACCTCCTTGAGCGGGAACCGGGGCTCAGGCCCGCGGTAGAAGTGCTCGACCTCGAGCTGGTGGACTGACGGGGTCTGGCGTGCGCAGACGGTCTCCCCGGCCCGGCCGTTTCCGCCCGTCGAATGCAAGCCGCCCGGATCATGATCATGAGGACGCGCCCGGATGAATATCCAGAACCTGCTCCAGATGGGCCAGCAGATTCAGGACCAGATCTCGGAGATCCAGGAGAGCCTGGGAACTAGGGAAATTACGGCCTCGTCGGGCGGCGGCATGGTCACGGCGGTCGTCGACGGAAAGGGGTCGCTCAGGCGCATCGCGATCGATCCGGCGAGCGTGGATACCGCCGATGTGGAGATGCTCGAGGATCTGGTCCTGGCTGCCGTGTCGGAAGCGCAGAACCAAGCCCGCGCCGTCTACGAGGACGAGATGAAGAGATTCACGGGAGGCCTCCCCCTTCCGATCAAGCTGCCCGGGCTCCTCTAGCTGTCCATGTCGGCCATCGACGAGGCTGCGCGGGAGTTCCGCCGTCTGCCGGGCATCGGACCCAGAACAGCCATCCGCCTCGTCTATCACCTGCTGAGAAGCCCTCCGGGGCAGGCGCGGCAGCTCGCGGGCTCAATCATCGAGATGATCGAACGTGTCCGGTCGTGCGACGTGTGCGGGAACTTTGCGGAGTCGGCGATCTGCACGATCTGCGCGGACAGCCGCCGGGACCGTGCCGTTGTATGCGTCGTCGAAAGCCCATTTGATGTGCGGTCGATCGACAGGACGGGCCGGTTCCCGGGTCTCTTCCACGTCCTCGGCGGTGTACTCTCCCCCTTGGACGGGATCGGGCCCGACGAGCTCCGCATAGCGCTGCTCATTGAACGGGTCCGGACCTCGAACGGCGAGCTCAGGGAGGTGATTCTGGCAACGAATTCATCCGTTGAGGGTGAGGCTACAGCGGTCTACCTTGAGCAGACAATTCGGCCCCTCGGCCCCCGCGTCACGCGTCTTGCCCGGGGGCTCCCAGTCGGGAGCGATCTCGCGTATGTGAACGGGTCCACGCTTGCCGAGGCGCTCTCAGGTCGGCGGGAGATGTAGCCCGACGCCAGCGTTCCCACCTGCGGAGGAGGTGATGGAGGACGATACCAAACGGCTGCTGAAGGTGACGGGGATCACTGCGGCCGCGGTCGTGGTCGTCGGAACAGTCGCGGCCCTCCTCGTGCGCGACCAGATCAGCCGGCAGCGCCGCAACCTATTCAACCCACTGGCGATCCGGCGCATGGCCGCGCTTGAGCACGTCGCGCGCCAGGACCCGAGCGCAGATCAGATCAACCTGCTGAGAGACTACGTCGCGTGGGAACCGCGGCGTCTTCTTCGCGAGCGGGCTGCGGCGATCGTTGAACGTATGGAGCGACGTGCCCGGGAACTGGCAGGTCCGGTCGAGAAGCCGGCGGGATAGGCTGCCGGAGTCGCCCGAGCCGCGGATTCCGTAAGTGTCCGGCCCGTCTGCGGCGACGAACCCGAAACCGCGTTTTCCGATGGTGCTACGCCGGCTCGATCTCCCGAACGTTATCACGGTCGCACGGATCGTCGCGTGCCCAGTTCTCGTAGTCCTGATCCTGTCGCCGGACCCGGCACGGCTGGCCCTGGCGTTCTTGGTCTTCGTCTCGGCCGCGCTCAGCGATCTCTGGGACGGCTACCTTGCGCGCAAGCACGGCTGGATCACCGATGCAGGGAAGCTCCTCGATCCGGTTGCAGACAAGCTACTGACCGTCTCGACCCTCGTCCCTTTCTACGTCGTGTCGCACCGGCCGGGTGCGGTCAACGAGATTCCCTGGTGGGGCGCACTCCCCCTCTGGGTGCTCGCCGTGATCTTCGGGCGCGAGATCGTCGTGACGCTCTTCCGGGGCTGGGCACTGCGTCGTGGGTCCGTCCTCTCCGCGGGGCCTTCCGGCAAGATCAAGGCCTTCATCCAGAACGTCTTCTGTGGATCGCTCCTTCTCTGGTACGTGCTTGCCCGGATGGCTCCGGAGTGGGGCTGGGAAGAGACGCTGGGTTGGATCGTCTGGAGCTGGTTCCACCAGGCCGTCACGGCGCTTACGCTAGTCGTCGCCTTGGTGCTTACCGTCTACTCCATGGGGGTCTATTACCGGGAGAACCGCCAGCTCCTTCGCCATCAATGACTCGCCCTGATCGTGGGCCCGCACTCCTTGGCCGGATCTCCGAGACCTTCAGCGCGAGGGAGTGGCGGCTTGCCGTCGCCGAGAGTTGCACGGGCGGCCTCGTCTCGACGCGCCTCACCGATCTTCCCGGGAGTTCTCTCTATATGAACGGGGCATTCGTCACGTACGCCGATGCGGCCAAGGTCGACATCCTCGGAGTGGAAGAGGCGGCGATCCGCAGGTGGGGAGCAGTCTCGGCGGAGGTGGCCACCCAGATGGCGCGGGGCGTGGCCCGCGTATTCCGGGCAGATGTCGGACTCGCCGTCACGGGCATCGCGGGCCCCGGAGGGGGACTCCCGGCCAAGCCGGTGGGAACTGTCTGGTTCGCCGTCTCCGACCCGGAGGGGATCCGGACGGCGCGGGCCCGCTTTCCCGGGGACCGCGCGGCCGTCCGCGAGGCGGCCGTCTGGCACGCACTCGGGATGCTGCTTGCCGGTCCGCGTGCCGGCGGAACCGGGGACTAGCGCCGAACTCGAGGCGCCGAATCAGGGTACTGGGCGCCGCCCGTGTCCCTGCCGGCTGGCCGGTGGCGGCACGAGCGGACGGACGTCGGGCAGAGGAAGCCGGACGGGCAGCCAACGGGAGTGTGACTGGCGGATGGAAGAGCAGATGGAAAGGACGGATCCCGTGATCGAGGAGGGGGGTGGCCCTTCTCGCGGTCCCGAAGGGCCGGACGCAGAGGCGCCTCGTGAAGGGGAACTGGCCCCCAGGGATGGCACTTCCGGAATTGCCGAGCCCGAGGGAGCCGTTACCGATGAGGCCGCGGAGCTACGGGGCGAGCTCGAGGTGCTGACCGATCGCCACCTCCGCTTGGCGGCCGAATTCGAGAACTACCGGAAGCGGTCCCGGTCAGAGCTAGCGCACTCGAGGATCCGTGCCCAAGCGAGGCTCATCGCCTCCCTCCTCGAGGCACTCGACGACTTGGAAGGGGTTGCCGCGCTGGACCCGGAGGCCACCCCGGCGGCCGCCGTCCTCGAAGGCATCGTGCTCGTGGAACGGAAACTCTTCCAGCTCCTCGAGGAGGCGGGCCTCAAGGAGGTCGATGCATCCGGAGCATCCTTCGACCCGAACGTGATGGAGGCGATGACACGTGCTCCCGCCGACTCCGAGGCCGAGGACGACACAGTCGAGCAGGTTTTCCGCAAGGGTTTCCTGTTCAGGGGTGAGCTGGTGCGCCCTGCCCGCGTGAGCGTCCGGAAGTTCGGTTGAGCCGGACAGCCGCGGTGCCCGGTCCGCGACCATGACGACCTCGTTCCGGGACTTCTATCACCTTCTCGGCGTCTCCGAGAAGGCCGGACGCGACGAGATCCGGGCAGCCTACCGAGGGCTGGCCAAGCAGTACCATCCGGATGCGAATCCCGGCGACGAGGCTGCTGCGGAGCGATTCAAGGCGATCAGTGAGGCGTACGGCGTACTCTCAAACGGCGCGAAACGGAAGCAGTACGACCGGATGCGGCGACTCGGGGCCTTCGACCCCGGGAGCAGGGCTAGGGACGCTTCCGGCGCCGGAGGTCGCCCGGCGGGACGGGGCGGCTTCTCCTTCGAGGATCTCGGGGGGCTCGGCGATATCTTCAACTCGATATTTGATCGGGGGCGCCGACAGGGCGGAGCGGGGCCCCGGAAGGGCCGGGATGTTGAAGTCCCCGTCGACCTCTCCTTTAGGAAGGCCGCGCGCGGGGGCAGGACCACGGTCACGGTTCCGATCACCGAGGAGTGCGCGACCTGTTCGGGATCGGGCGCGCGTCCCGGGAGCGGCGTCGGGACCTGCGGAGAATGCGCCGGGAGCGGGGTCGTCTCGTTCGGCCAAGGGGGATTCGCCGTCAATCGGCCGTGTCCGGCCTGCATGGGGCGGGGCACGATTCCGGAGGTGTCCTGCTTCTCCTGCCGGGGGCGTGGCACGGTACGCCAGCAGAGGAAGCTCGACGTCTCGGTTCCTGCGGGCACTGAGAGTGGTTCGAGGCAGAGGATCGCCGGCAGGGGAGAGCGCGGAATCGCCGGCGGCGAACCCGGGGATCTCATCCTGGTCTTCCGGGTCAAGCCGCACCACTTCTTCCGGCGAGAGGGAGACAACGTCTGCGTGAGCGTCCAGATCAATGTGGCGCAGGCGGTCCTCGGCTCGAAGATCCGGGTGAAGACCGTCGACGGCCGCCACGCCGTTCTCCGTATTCCGCCGGGGACCCAGACAGGAACGAAGTTCCGGATCCGCGGCCAGGGTGTACTCCGCAACGGCAGGCGGGGCGATCAGATCGTGGAGGTGGAGGTGACGGTTCCCGGAAAGCTTCCGGAGGAGGCGAGGAAGCGGATGCAGGAGTTTGCTAGGGCTTCCGGGCTCCGTTACTGAGAGCCGGCTCCCTTGCGCGCCGATCCAGAGATGCGCCCGCCTCCGAGCAGCACGGGTCCATCGTAGAACGCAGCTGACTGTCCGGGGCTTACGTTGCGTTGGGGCGTCTCGAACTCGAGTTCGAGGCTGCCCACCCCGACGCTCAGGAGCACGGCGGGGGCATCGGGAGCCCGGTGGCGGATCTGTACGCGGACGCTCCTGCCCTCGCCGGGTGGGTCGGGGACGAGCCAGTTCAGGGCCCCGACGCTCATGCGGCTGGAATAGAGCTCCTCGCGCCTGCCGACCACGATTTCGCGCGTCGCGGGCCGGATCTCGAGAACGTAGAGGGGCTCGCTGAATCCTCCGCCGAGTCCCTTCCGCTGTCCGACGGTGTAGCCGGCGTAGCCGCGGTGCTGCCCCACGACGTCGCCGCGCGTCGTGATCAGCGGACCGGGCGTCAGGGCGGCGTGGCCGGGAGGGAGCCGCGTCTCGAGAAAGCGCCGGTAGTGGCCCACGGGAACGAAGCAGATCTCCTGGGATTCGGGCTTGTCGGCCGTCGCGAGAGCGAGGTCTCTGGCCCGCTTCCGCACCTCGCCCTTCCCGAGTGCCCCCAGCGGGAAATGAAGCCGGGACAGGGCCTCGGCAGGAAGGCCCCAGAGGAAGTAGGACTGGTCCTTCTCCCGGTCCGAACCGCGCAGGAGCGTCGGCGCGCCCCGGCGCTCCAGCCGCGCGTAGTGGCCGGTTGCGATGCCATCGCAACCGAGCGCCACGGCACGGCTGAGGAGGTCGCGGAACTTGGTGTTGGAATTGCACCGTACACACGGATTCGGTGTCCGTCCTCGTCCGTACTCCCCCACGAAATCGTCGATGACGTCCCGCGTGAACTCCTCCTCGACGTCGAAGACGTAGTGGGGGATCCCGAGATGGGACGCGACGCGCCTCGCGTCAGTGATACCGTCGAGCCCGCAACACGTCTTCGTGGGCCCCGGGGTCTCGCGGTAGCAGAAGGTCTTCATCGTGGCGCCGATGACATCGTGGCCCTCCCTGGCGAGGAGGGCGGCGGCGACGGACGAATCGACGCCTCCCGACATCGCGACTAGGATTCGCCTTCTCATCGTGCGCTGAATCCCTCGACGACCGCCGAAACGGTCTTGACCGCCCGGTCCACCTCCCCCGGCTTCGATGGCCACCCGAGCGACAGCCGAAGGGGGGCGTTCCTTGTAGCCTCCTCGCCGTAAAGCGCCCGGAGCACCGGGCTCGCTGTCACCGCCCCGCTTCGGCACGCTGTTCCGGGGGAAGCCGCGATACCCGCACCGTCGAGGGCCGCGTGGAGGAGATCCGGGCTGGTGTCCGGGACCCCGACGTTCAGGATGTGCGGCGCCCGCGGCCCCTCCGCGCCGTGGACCCGGAGCCGTGGAAGCCGCCCTAGAAGCCCGGTCTCGAGCCGCTCGCGCAACGCCGCGAGTCGGACGGTCTCCCGCTCGAGTTGCCGGACGGAGATGTCGAGTGCCACGGCGAATCCGACGGCTCCGGCCACGTCCTCCGTTCCGGGCCTGAGCCCGCGCTCCTGCCCGCCCCCGAAGACACGGGGGTGGAGCTCGACCCCTTCGGCGAGGACGAGCAGCCCGGTGCTCGCCGGTCCTCCAAGCTTGTGGCCCGAGAGGCTGAGCGCCGATATGGGATGCGCGCTCATGTCGATGTGGAGCTTCCCGCCCGCTTGGATCGCATCGACGTGGAGCGGCACGCCTGCTTCCGCGCACGACTCGGCGAGCGCCTCGACCGGAAGGCGAAGACCAGTTTCCTGGTTCACCCACTGCACGGAGACGAGGGCCGCGCCCTGCAGCGCGCCCGCGCCTCCTGCGGGCAGGACGATATCGGCGGTCGGTGACACGTCGATCGTCTGGACGATGCACCCCCTCGCCTCAGCCGCCGCCATCGCCGCCCGGACGGCCGAGTGCTCGAGGGTAGATCGCAGAAGCCAGGGGCGCGCGCGGCCCGATGCGAGCGCCCAATCCACCCGGCCCAGAATCGCGAGATTGATCGACTCCGTCCCTCCCCGCACGAAGTGGACGCGCCGTGGCGCGGTCGCGAGCGCCTGCGCCGCCCGCTCTCTCGCATCCTCGAGCGCGGCCCTTGCCGCCCGCCCCCATCCGTGGCTCGATGAGGGGTTCCCATAGGGCGCGTGTGCGATCTCAGCCATCGCCGTCGCGACCTCGCGCCGCAGCGGCGTTGCGGCGGCGTGGTCAAGGTAGATCATCTCCGTCCCGGGTCTCCCTGGCAGTGCCCGTTGCGGGCGGTTTTCAAAGCAGCGGCCCGGACCCTAAGTTAGCAATGACCGCGCAGCGGATCTGCTGCGTGGCCCCGGGGCCCCACAGGCAGACGAGCAATATGACCCCAGTCCGAACCCCGCCGTTTCCGGACGGTCGCCCGCGAAGCTTCCGCGCGACCGTCCACGGAACGGTCTTCGCCGACCGCGACCGCCACCTCGACCAGATACGGGACGGCGACGCCTTGCGGCTGATGGCCGACCCGCCGAGCGAAGAGAGTCCCGAAGTCTGGGTCCATCTCCCCTCAGGAGACCCGATCGGGCACCTCCCCCCGGAGATCGGCGAGTGGCTCGCGCCGTGGATGCTCAAGGGCGGCGCGGCCCGTGCAACTGCCCTCCGGGTTCGGGGCGAGGATACGCCAAGCTGGCGCCGCCTCCTCCTCGAGGTGCGCTGCCCGGCCTAGCTGCCCACCGGGCGGCACCTGGTTCGTTCAGAAGGTGGAGACGCCGAGTTCGCCCAGCGTATCCACTTCAAGCGCCTCGCGGGTCCAGAATGGTTCGGCGTAGGCCGTCCTGATCCTCGATCCCCAGTACGCGGCGTGCATGCGGACCTGAACGGTCAGCGGACGCTCGCCCCCGGGATAGAGTTCGCCGCTCCCCCGGGCCCCCCTGAACTGGCTCGTGTAGCAGGCGATCGCCTCGATCTTGCGGTCGATCTGCTCGCTGATGTCCACGATGAAGGAGGGGTCCGGGGCGTCCTCCCGATAGGCGGTCGCGTGTACCACCTTCATCGGCCGGAACGCCTCCCCCGGCGCGTCTAGATTCTTCAGCCCGGCGAGGTACGAGGCGTCCCGGACCAGTTGGGCGGCTACGTGGTGGTCGGGATGCCGTCCCTCGCGCCAGTGGGTCACGATCACCCGGGGACGGAGCTCCCGGATCAGCCCGGCGAGCACAACGCGGTTCTCGTTCGTTGACTCGAGCCCGGCGTCCGGGAACCCCGCGTTGTGGCGGACCGCAATTCCCATGATCTCGCTTGCCTCTCTTGCCTCCTCGTCGCGGATCTCCGCGCTTCCCCTCGTGCCCCTCTCACCGCGGGTGAGATCTAGGATACCGACGCGCTCTCCCCGGTCCACGCTCCGGATCAGGCTCCCGCCGACGAGGAGCTCCGCGTCGTCGGGGTGGGCGAAGATAGCCAGCAGATCGAGGGAATCCGTCATCGTGGTTCCGAAGCAGGGTGGTTCCTGCGGCTCGTCCCGGAGGACCGGGGCGGGGCGCACGGCGGCGTCAGCCGGCGGACCAGCCGATCCGCTTCGCGCGACGGAAGGCGTGGTCCAGATGGCAGGGCAGTACTCGGCACCGCGCGGGATTGTTTCGCGGATCGCTCCATCGGTGGGCCGGCCGGCCCGGATCGGGGCGGTCCTACGGATCGGGTGGCGCGGTCCGGAGCGCCGTGTAGCCTGCTGCCGTGTCTGTGACCCGCAGGACCCGTCCCGCGGCGTCGAGCCATACTTCCCGTGTCGCCCCCCCGATCGCGAGCGCAATCCTGCGGCTCGGGAGCATCTGCCCACCGATCTGAAGCTCGGCGTTCTCCGATCCGATGACCCGCACCTCGGTCAGGTTCCCTTCACGCGGAACGATGATGGGAAGCGTGTCCCCTTCCGAGAGCGACCTTCCAGGGAGGAAGAAGTGGTGGTGCGCCACACCGTTGTCGAGCACGAGCGACCCGTGTGCGGCGCGAAGCTCGCTTTCCCGCTCACCCATCGAGGTGCGAAGCCGGACGAGGAAGCGCTCCTCACCGGCCGTTACGAAGACCTCCTCGTCCTGTGCCCCCGACGCCTTCATCTGGTAGGCTGCAAGCTGGGCGTCCTCCCCGACCATCTGAAGGGCCGGCCGCAGCTCCGATCGTCCTCCCTCCCCGCGCAGCGAGATCTCCGCGGTTGCGATCACCTGCGTCCCCGCTCCAGTGCCGGCACGGCGAATCACGAACGCTTCCGAGCCGGCTGGGCGGCCGTCCACCGTGACGAGAAAGGTGCCGCGGTCCACGACGGTACTCTGCGCGAAACCCGGGAACGGCCGGAGGACGAGGGCGAGTAGGAGGAGAACGGTGCGGGGTGGAGTGTGCATACAGAAGGCCATCCTGCTCGCAGTGTGGCAGGCGCCCGGGGCGCGGTTGGAGCCGCTACCCCTCTCGGAACGCTGCGGGTCCCCTGTCACGCCCGGGTCCTCCGGGTCATCTTTGCACGGATGAACCGTCCGCCTCTTCCGGACACCTCGCTGTTGTCGCGAGCGCGCGTGCGCGCTCGCCTGGGTCCTCTGTGCACCCAGGCTGCCGCGGTCGGGGTTGCCGTCTGGGCCGGTTCGGCGAACCCGCTCTGGATCGCGCCCGCCGCTGCACTCGGGGTGGCAGGCGCGATGCTCTCCGGCGCCGCTGGGCGGAGTCTGGCGTTCGCTTCCACCGCGATCCTGGCCGCTGTGGCCGTGGCGCTGGGCGCCGAGTTCCACCTGGACCAACTCTCGCGCACCTGGCCGGAGCGTTCCGAGACCCACGAGTCGGCTGCCCAAGAGGAACTCGCGGTCTCGATTGACGCGGTCCTGCGGGCTGCCGAGCAAGCGACGCTGGAGGTGGCAGCGCGCTGGGATCCCGCGGCCGGCGCCGGGAGCGAGTTCCCGGCCGAACTCCGCCCGCCGGCTGTCGATGCGCTGGCTGTCTTCGGCCCGTCGGGTGCCCTGCTCGCGTGGGACGGCACGCACCAGGGGCCGGTCCCTGAGCGGGCGCGCCGGGGCGCTTCCCGATACGTGTACGAAGAGGGGGCGATCTTCGGCTATCTCTACGTCACTGAGATCCTCCCAGGGGGCGGAGCGGCTGTTGCCGCCTCACTGCTCAGATCGGACCTTCCGCCCGGACTCGAGCGGGCTGAGGAGGATTTCGAGTCCCGCTTCCGGGCAAGCACCGGGGCCGACATCGAGGTGGCGAGCGCGGACCGGGCGGTTGAGGGGAGCGTCTGGGACCTCGAGTGGGAGGGAGAGAGCCTCTTCTCGGTCCGTCTGAGCGGTCCGTCGGAGGCCGATGCCAGAGACCGCATCGGGACGACCTGGGGGCGCATCGTCGCGCTCCTCCTAGCCGCGGGATGGCTTCTCGCACTGATTTCGATGCGCGGCGACGGAAGCACCGCCCTCTTTGGGGTGTCTGCCCTCCCACTTGCGGTCCTCCTCCTCCCGCTCGCGCGGCTCACAGGATCCCCAGAGGTCTTCTCTCCCGCGGCACTCCTCCTTCCGGGACCCATCTCGCTCACGCTCGGGGAGGTCTTGGCACTGGGTGTGGCCGGTGTCCTAGGGGTCGCACTCTTGCCCTGGGAGCGGCTGCCCCGGGTGTCGGCCTACCTTGCCGTCCCGGCTGCGGTGGTCGTCGCGGCGGGAGGACTCTTCCTTCTCGAGAGGGGATCGTCCGCGGATCTCCCCGCCGCCGACGGCGCTGTGTGGATCGTCTTCCAGGCTGCCGCAACCGCGATGGTCCTCGTCCCCTTCACGCTCGCCGCCCTCGCCGGCCGGCCAGGCCGTCCGGTTTCCTACCGGTTCTTCCGGCTTGCCGGCTGGCTCACGCTCAGCCTTCTGCTCTGCCTCGGCTGGGTCGCCGTGCTCGAGCAGAACCCGGGTTCGGTGCGCTGGGCTCCTTGGATCTGGATCGTTCCGCTCTTCGGCGTCACCAAGAGCATCTCCTCCCTCGACGGCCCGGCGGGCGCCGCCCGCTGGGGGGGGCTCGTCCTCCTCGCCGTTGTGTTGGTGCTCCCCTGGGCGTGGGGACTCCGGATGGAGGCCCGCATGGCGGCCGCCGAGGAGAGGATCGAACGGCTCGGTACCCGGTCCGACCCCTTCGTGGAGTTCCTGCTCGTGAGGGCCGGCGAGCGGGCTGCGGAACTCGCCGCGAGCGGCGAGCAACCGGTCGAGATCCTCTACCGGGCTTGGAGCGAGAGCGGTCTTGCTGCCGAAGGCCTCCCGCTCTGGATCACGTACTGGTCCGGGGAAGGCCTGCCGGAGGAGGAGTTGCGGGTCGGGGTGAGCGAGTCCCGTCCCGGGATCCCGGCCGGGCTCTTCGAGGCGGTGGGAGGCGATGGGGAGACCAGACTCCGCCGCTTCGACCTGGCGGAGGCGCACTATGTGGCGCTCACTCCCCTTCCCGGTGGAGCGCTGCTCTCGGTGGTGATCCCGCCGCGCCGCGTCCTGTCGGGGGCCTCCCCGCTGGGCCCCCTCTTCTCTCCCGCCCGCGTGGAACCGGACTCCCTCGCCCTCGTCCCACTGCTGCCCGGTGAGGTGCCTGGTGAGACTAGCGGCGTCGCCTGGGTCCTTACGCCTGCCGGATGGCGGGGCCAGGCGTTCATCGCCTATCCGGACGGGGTCTATCACGCGCACTACCTCGTGTTGTCGCCCGGCTGGCCGCTCCTCATCGCGAGGGGAGGGCTCCTCCTGATGCTCAACGCGGGCCTCTTCGGGGTCGTATGGGGGCTCGGGCGTTGGATCCGGGAAGACCGCTTCGGTCCGCTCGCGGCATCCCTCGTTACCCCCGGCTCCTTCCGCGGCCGCGTCACCTTCGCGCTGTTCGCCTTCTTCTTGATCCCCTCGCTCGCCTTCGGAACGCTAGCCTACCGGGCGCTCACGACTGCCGCGGTCCGGGCGGGGGAGCTCCTGGCTGAGCGTGCGGTCGATGAGGCGGGCCGGCGCTACCTGGACGACGGGGACAGCCTCGGCTTCGGCACGCCCGGCCCCGGCCCTGATTTGCTCCTCTACGAGTTCGGGGAGTTGGTCGATGGCTCTCCGTCGGAACTCGTCGCACTCGGTCTCTACCCGGGGTGGATCCCGCCGGAGGTTCGCGACAACCTGGCGGCGGCGGAGGCAGTGACGGCCACCACTATGGCGAGCCTCGGCGAGTGGGAATACGTGACGGCCTACCGCAGGATGCCGGGCGACCGCGTACTCGCGGCGCCCGCGCCGCTCCAGGCCGGAGCCACTGCGCTGGGCCAGCGGGAGGTGGCTGAGTTCATCGCCTTCTCCCTCGTCGTAGGGGGCGTCCTCTCGGTCCTCCTCGCGCTCGCCACGGGCCGTGCGCTGACGCGCCCGCTCCGGACGCTCAGCATCGCATCGGAGCGGGTGGGGGCGGGGGACATGGAAGTGCAGCTCCCGGACGAACGGCTGGACGAGTTCGCGGCTGTCTTCGAGGCCTTCAACCGCATGGTCGACCGCCTCGCCAAGACGCGCAGCGCGCTCCTGCGCAGCTCGCTTCGCACCCGTGCGATTGTCGAGGAGGTAGCGATCGGTGTCGTGGCACTCGACGCGAAGGGCCGGGTGGCGCTCGCCAATCCGACGGCCGAGCGGCTCCTCGGCGCGGAGTTCCGCCGTGACGCGCCGCTTCCGCGTGGTGTGGACGGGAGCGACCCGGGAGCGGGATTCACCGAGTGGATCGAAGGATACCTGCGCGACGAGGTCGCGGAGGCGGGAACGGAGCTGTCATTCGGTGAACGCAGGATCCGGGTCCGCGCTAGGCGGATTGTGCGGCGCGGACCCCCGGGCGGGACAGTCGTGACACTCGAGGACGTGACCGACGAGCTCCGGATGGAGCGGGTTCTTGCATGGGGCGAGATGGCCCAGCAGGTGGCCCACGAAGTCAAGAATCCCCTTACGCCGATCAAGCTTGGGGTGCAGCATATCCGACGGGCGTGGGGAGACGGAACGGCGGACTACGGGGCGATCCTCGAGCGCAATGTGGAGGCGATTCTCGACGAGATCGAGAGACTCGCCTCCGTGGCGAGTTCCTTCTCGCGCTATGCGGCACCGTCTCCGACGGGCGCCGATCCGCTCGAACCCGTTGCCCTTCCCGACGTTGTCCGGGAGGTTCTCGACCTGTATGCCGCGGGAGGGGGTCCGGTGCGTTTCGCGCGGGCGAGCCTCGGCGAGGTCCCGAGGGTGAAGGGGAGGGCAGCGGAGGTCAAGGAGGTGCTCGTCAACCTCCTCGAGAATTCGAGGGCCGCACTCCCGCGCGGAGGCGAGGTGCAGATCGAGGCCGAGCTAGTGGAGGGGGATGTCGAGCTCAGGGTGAGCGACAACGGGACCGGGATTCCGGACGATCTCCTCCCACGCATCTTCGAGCCCCACTTCTCGACGCGGTCGACCGGAGCCGGTCTCGGGCTCGCGATCGTAAGACGCCTCGTGGAATCCTGGGGAGGGAGCGTCCATGCCGAGAGTGCCCCGGGGCAGGGCGTGACGATCCGGATCCGGATGGCTGCGTGGACCGGTCCAGCTCTGGACCTCCCGGAAGCGGCGGAGAGCGACCGGCCGCCCGGAGGCACGGCGCACCCGGGGTGACGAATCCGTTCGCCCTGCCTAGCTTTGCCGAGGAGTGGCCAGGCCGGGAGGACCATCCGGTCCGCCGTCAGGCCGCCGTCCCGCGGGCCGGCAACGTGGTCGACCGGGCGCCGCCCGCCGCCGTGAATCGCTCGAAAGTGGAGGCGCGGGGTGGCGCCATCTCCGGCGACGGGAGCGTTCAGCGAGTGGCTCGAGGAGCAGCGGGAGGCTGTGGCCGACCGCTGGCTCGTCGAGATCCGCGCGCGAACGGCGGGTATCGAGGGTGAACTCCTCCACCTGCTCGCCGACTTCATCGACCTCTTCACCCTGGCACTCGCGCCTGGTGTCGGCGTCTTCCGCGGTGAGGTCGAGAGGGTTCTCAAGCAGGCCGCGGTTCTCTACGGCAATCTCGGCGCACACCGCGGTCTCGCGGCCGGGGAGCCGGTCGAGGAGATGCAGCTCCTTGGCGGGGTTCTGCTGCGCTTCCTTTACGACCAGGGTGCAGACAACGGCGTCCGGAAGGTCGGTCTCCGCGATCTCCTGCAATTGAACCGACTTGCCGATCTCGTGGTGACGTACGCGAGCATCGGTCACACCGACACCCTCTTCTTCAACCAGCTTCACGCTGCCGGCGTGGCCGAGGGCCTGACTCCGGACATCTTGGCTGAGGTGCGCGAGCAGGTCGAGGGAATCCACGACGAGCTGTCGCTGCTGATCGGCGCGGGCCACCCCGACGGCTGGGCCCCGTAGTCCCGTGAATCCCCAAGCACCCGGGTCCCCGGTTCCGGAACGTCCCTTCGGAAGCGCCGACATGGCGAGCGAGGAGTTCCGGAAGTGGGCGCGGGCCGCGGTCGAGTGGGTCGCGACGTACCTGGACGGGGTTGCGGAGTTTCCGGTGATCCCGGGTGTGCGTCCGGGAGAGATCCGCTCCCGCCTTCCCGGCGCGGTGCCGGAGCGTGGCGAGTGCTTCGGGCGGATCTTCGATGACTTCGAGCGGGTCATCCTCCCCGGGATCACCCACTGGAACCACCCCCGGTTCCTCGGCTACTTCGCCGTCACGGGGTCGGCGCCCGGGATCTTGGGCGAACTCCTCGCCGCCGCCCTCAATGTGAATGCGATGGTGTGGAAGACATCTCCTGCGGCCACCGAGCTGGAAGAGCACGTGCTCGACTGGATGCGCTCACTTCTCGGTCTCCCCCCCGATTTTGCCGGCGTTCTCCTGGACACGGCCTCAAGTTCGACCATGACGGCTCTCATGGGTGCCCGTCAGCGAGCCCACCCGGAGGTCCGGGAGGAGGGGCTCTCCGGGCTTCCGCCGATGCGGGTCTATACCTCAGAGGAGGCGCACTTCTCCGTGGATCGCGCTGCCATTCTCCTCGGCCTCGGGTCGGGCGGGGTCGTGAAGATCCCGGTGGACCGGAAGCGCCGGATGCGGCCGGGGCCGCTTGAGACCGCTGTCCGGGCCGACGCGCGCGAGGGGCGGACTCCGTTGGGGGTCGTCGCCACGATCGGCACGACATCCACGACGTCTGTCGATCCGGTGGAACGGATCGCCGATGTTGCCGCCCGGAACGGGCTCTGGCTCCACGTCGACGCCGCGTATGCGGGGCCCGCCGCGCTCCTGCCCGAGAAGCGGGAGTATTTCCGGGGCTGGGAGCGGGCGGATTCAATCGTCGTGAACCCCCACAAGTGGCTCTTTACCCCGCTCGATTGCTCAATCCTACTCATGCGCTCCCCGCAAGAAGTCCGTGCGGCCTCGGCTCTCACCTCCGAGTACCTGAAGACCGCCGAGGGGGAAGGGACGAACCTGATGGAGTACGGTATCCCCCTCGGACGACGCTTCCGAGCGCTTAAGCTCTGGTTCGTTCTCCGGTACTTCGGCGCGGCGGGCCTCCGGGCGCGGCTCCGGGAGCACATCAGGGTGGCCGAGGCATTCGCCGGCTGGGTGGACGAGGCGCCGCGGTGGGAGCGGCTCGCGCCGGTTCCGTTTTCCACAGTCGCGTTCCGGTGCGCGCCACCAAGGACCTCGGCATCCGCCCTCGATCGCCTGAATCTCGAGATACTCGAGCGGATCCACCGCTCGGGGGAGGCGCTCCTCTCCCACACCCGGATCGGTGGAAGCGTGGCGCTCAGGCTCGCCGTCGGGAATCTGAGGACGACCCGAGAGGACGTCCGCCGCGTCTGGGGCTGCCTCCGGTCGGCGGCGGAGGCGGCAGCCCGCGAGGCATCCTCCTCCTAGGCCTCGCGCACCTCGCGGGAGATGCCCTGAAGCGCGTCGCCGGCGTCGGCGAAGAGCATCAGGGTCCTGTCGAGGTAGAAAAGCGGATTGTCGATCCCGGCGAAGCCGGCACTCAGGCTCCGCTTGACCACGATCACGCTCTGCGCGCGGTCCACGTCGAGGATCGGCATCCCGGCGATGATGCTCGAGGGGTCGCGCGCGAGGGGATTGACGACATCGTTTGCGCCGAGGACGACAACCACGTCCGTGCGGCCGAACTCGGGATTGATGTCGTCGAGATCCACGAGGATGTCGTAGGGAATGTCGGCCTCTGCGAGCAGGACGTTCATATGGCCGGGCATGCGGCCGGCCACGGGGTGGATCGCGAACTTGACGCCGACGCCTCGCTGCTCGAGGAGGTCGACGAGTTTCTTCGCCTCGTGCTGTGCTTGGGCGACGGCGAGTCCGTAGCCCGGCACTATCACCACGCTCGAGGCGTAGGCGAGGAGGAGGGCGGCCTCCTCGGGGCTCGTCCGGCGCACCGTCTTCTCACCCTCGTCGCCTGTGGCCCCGGCACTGTCACCACTCCCGAACGCGCCGAAGGCGACGTTGGCGAGGGAGCGGTTCATCGCCTTGCACATTAGGCGGGTCAGGATGAGACCGGCCGCCCCTACGAGCGCGCCCGCGAGGACGAGAAGCGGGTTTCCAAGCACGAAACCCGCGGCCGACGCCGCGATCCCGGAGTAGGAGTTCAGAAGCGAGATGACGACCGGCATGTCCGCGCCCCCAATTGGGAGCACGAGGAGCACGCCGAGGAGGAGGGCCATGCAGGCGAGGAGGCCGACGGCGAAGAGGTAGTCGCCCGAACTCACCAGATAGCCGGCCGCCCCGAGCAGTCCGATGAAGAGCAGGAAGTTGAGCGTTCTCTGGAGCGGATACGTGAGGGGCCGGCCCGGGATGAAGCCCTGGAGCTTTCCGAAGGCGATGGAGCTTCCCGAGAGCGTCACCGACCCGATCAGGATTCCTGCGGCGGCCGTGATGGCCGCCGCCGTTCCGACAGCCGCCGCGTCACCCGCCCGCAGGAGTTCTGCCGCAGCGACAAGGCCCGATGCCCCTCCGCCGAGCCCGTTGAACACCCCCACCAGCTGGGGCATGTCCGTCATCTTCACGGTCCGCGCGAGGACGACCCCGACAAGCGAGCCCAATATGAGCCCCACGGCGATGAGCTCCCACGTCAGGATCTGGCGGTCGAAGAGGGTTGCGACGATCGCGAGGAGCATCGCGGTCGAAGCCAGCGCGTTGCCCCTCCGCGCTGTGACGGGGGAACCGAGCTGTTTCAGCCCGAACACAAAGAGGACGGCGGAACCGACGTATACGAGATCGAGAACGAATTCAGGCACGCCTTCCCTACCTGGCTAGCGGGTCAGTTCTTGCGGAACATCCGGAGCATGCGGTCCGTCACCAGAAATCCCCCGACGACGTTGATTGCCGCCATGAAGACGGCGACGCCTCCGAGCAGCGCGGCGAGCCCCCCCGATCCGCTGCCGGCCACGAGAAGTGCGCCGATAAGGGTGATCCCGGAGACGGCGTTCGCCCCAGACATGAGCGGGGTGTGGAGCGTGGGGGGCACGCGCGTGATGAGCTCGAACCCCAGAAGCATCGCTAGAACGAACACGTAGGTTCCGATCAGCCACTCGCCCATCTCCTAGCCTCCTTCCGCCTCCGCGATCCGAACAGTGCCCGCGTGGGTGACGAGGACCCCGTCCACGATATCGTCCTCCAGATCGATCCTGAGGGATCCTTCCCCTACCAGAAGCGCAAGAAGGGCGCTCACGTTCGTGCCCAGCATCTGGCTCGAGTGCTGTGCCACACCGGACGGGAGGTCGACGGGGGCGAGGATCGTCACGCCGTGGTGTCGGACCTCCTCGCCCGCGACGGAGAGCTCGCAGTTGCCTCCCGTCTCGCCCGCTAGGTCCACGACGACCGAACCGGGGCGCATCCGCTCGACCGTCTCCCGTGTCACGAGTAGGGGAGCAGGCTTGCCCGGGATCTGCGCAGTCGTCACGACCACATCCGCGGCCGGCAGATGCCGGCCGAGAAAGGCAAGTTGGCGGTCCCGCTCGCTCGCGCCGAGCGCCCGGGCGTAGCCTCCCTCTCCCTCGGCGTCCCCGGCGCTCCCATCGTCTTCGAGGAATGTGGCGCCGAGACTCCGCACCTGCTCGGCGGCCGCCGCACGAATGTCGTATCCTTGGACGACCGCCCCGAGCCGCCGTGCCGTCGCGATAGCCTGGAGCCCGGCCACGCCGGCGCCGAGGACGGTCACTTTGGCGGGACGCATCGTCCCCGCCGCCGTCGTGAGCATCGGGAAGAACCGAGGAAGGCGTGCAGCTGCGACGAGTACCGCACGGTAGCCTGCAGCGGTAGCCTGCGACGAGAGCGCGTCCATCCGCTGGGCGCGTGTCGTGCGCGGGATCCGCTCGAGCGCCATCGCCGAGACCCCGCGCCCGGCGAGCTCATCGAGAAGGCTTGCCGGAGTGCCGGGCGAGAGGAAGGAGACGAGGACGCACCCCTCTGGAAGCTGGCCCACCTCGTCCCCCTCTCCACCGGACACCGGGGGCCGGACCTTGATGACGCAGTCCGCATCCCGGAGGAGAGCCGACCGGTCGGCGGCGACCCCGGCGCCGGCCTCGCGGTACGCCCCGTCGTCCCACCCGGCCCGGAGCCCCGCCCCCTCTTCGACGGAGACTTTCCATCCCGCGTCAGCGAGCGGGGCAACGTGGGCAGGTGCTAGAGCGACGCGGCGTTCCTTCGGGTCGCTCTCCCGGAGGACGGCTAGGCGCATGTCTCACTCGCAGGCAGAGGGTGGTTCGGCTTGCTGCCGGCGCGTCCGGAAGTATGGCGGAAGCCGGGGCCGGCCGCTCGGCGCGACAAGAGATAGAGAGGCGGGCCCGGTATGGCAATGGGCTCCAGATCCGGCAGCGTCCCCGAAGGCGCATGTGGGGGCGCCTTGCGTCCCCCGGACTCGGGGCACATCGTTTTTGTCCTGCGCCCGGGACGCCGTCCGGGGCAGAACCGGGGGTCTTGACGAGCCGCGAGGTCGCACCCGTGCCGAACCCGTCCAAGCACGCAGAAGGGGGCCGCCTGTCCCGCGGCGCGGGCGCGGACGGAAGTACGGATGCTCTCGGGCTCTCCCGGCGGCGGTTCGTCGCCGCGCTCTCTGCGGCGGGGATCTCGGGCGGCCTCTTCCCTGGGGTCCTCTGGGCTAGGCTTCAGGACCGGACGACCGTGACGCCCTCGGTGATCGAGGAGGCCGAGAAAGTGGCCGGGCTCTCTTTTTCGGCTGCCGAGCGCGAGCTGATGGTCCGGCGGCTCCTAGTGAACCGGAGCTGGATGGAGGAACTACGCGAGGTCGAGATTCCCGACGGGATCGCGCCGGCGTTCGAGTTCGATCCGACGCCGCGGGGCCGGACGGCACCGGAGGGAGTCTCCGCGCTCGAAGTGGCCGAGCCTGCCACTCTCCCCGACCCGGAAGATCCAACTGCCCTTGCCTACGCTGGGATCGCCGAACTCGGCGCGCTGCTGCGTACCGGAGCCGTCTCCTCGGTCCGGCTCACCGAACTCTACCTGGACCGGCTCCGGCGCTTCGGCCCGGAGCTGCAGGCGGTCGTCACGCTCACCGAGGAGCTGGCGCTGGAACAGGCGCGCCAAGCGGATGCGGAGCTTGCAGGCGGTCGCGACCGTGGCCCCCTCCACGGCATACCGTGGGGTGCGAAGGACCTCCTTGCGACCCGCGGATACCCGACGACCTGGGGTGCGGCGCCGTACCGGAACCAGCGGATCGACCGCGATGCCACGGTCGTCGGACGCCTGGCAGAGGCCGGTGCCGTTCTCATCGCGAAGCTGACCTTGGGGGCGCTGGCCCGGGGCGACCAGTGGTACGGGGGCCAGACGCTTAACCCTTGGAATCCCGCCGAGGGGTCCAGCGGGTCCTCCGCCGGTCCCGCCGCCGCCACGAGCGCTGGCCTTGTCGGATTCTCGGTCGGGAGCGAGACGGTCGGCTCGATCGTCTCGCCCTCCGCCCGGTGTGGGGCGAGTGGGCTCCGTCCCACCTTCGGGCGCGTGAGCCGGTTCGGGGCCATGCCGCTCGTCTGGACGATGGACAAGATCGGCCCGATCTGCCGCTCTGCGGAGGACTGCGCGATCGTGCTCTCGGCAATCCAGGGGCCGGACGGACTCGACCGTGCCGTGCGCGAAGTCCCCTTCGTGTGGGCGTCCGACCGGGGGCCCGGGGGTATCCGGGTCGGCTACTTGGAGGCGGCCTTCCGGGCGCAGGCCGGCGAAGAGGAGAACGAGATCTCCGTTCTGCGCTCGCTCAGCGCGCTCGGGCTCGGACTTCAGCCCCTCTCGTTCTCCCCCGGCCTGCCGGTCGCCGCCATGCGGCTCATCGTCTCGGTCGAGGCGGCAAGCTTCTTCGACACGCTCACCCGGAGCGGGGCCGACGACCTCCTGCTTGAACAGGGAGAAGTGGACTGGCCGAACACATTCCGGGCCGGCCGTCTCATCCCCGCCGTCGAATACGTGCAGGCGAGCCGGGTCCGCATGATGCTCGTCGAGGCCCTCGAAGAGGCGTGGCGGGAGGTGGACGTCGTCGTTGCTCCGTCCTTCGCAGACGACATTATCCTCGCAACGAACCTGACAGGCCACCCGTCCGTGACCGTGCCGAGTGGTTACCGTAGGAACGGGACACCTACGAGCATCACATTCCTCGGAGGCCTCTGGAAGGACGCGGAGATGTTGACGGTGGCGAAGGCATACCAGGAGGCGACCGGCCACCACAGGCGAAGGCCTCCGCGCTTCTCCTGACGACCCAGCGCCTCGCGGGGCTCCCCAGTCCGGCGGCGTGCCTGGGCCGCTGGTTGTCCGGCTGCCGGAGCGGCGGGAACCGTCGGGCCGATCGGGGGTTTTCCGCTGAGCCTCGTCCGGTGACCGGATCATGCGACTCTTCATTGCGCTGAACCTGCCAGAAGCCGAGCGGCAGAGGGTCTACCGCGCGGCCGCTCCTCTCAGGGAGGCCGGCTTTCCAGTGAGCTGGCTGGAGCCGGAGCTCTATCACCTCACCCTCAAGTTCCTCGGCAACATCCGTGCGGAGGCCGTTCCCGCCGTAGAGGGCGTGGTCGACCGCGTGGCGGCGGCAACGGGGGCGTTTCCGCTGACGGTCGGCGGGTTCGGCGCCTTTCCGACGATCCGCCGGCCCAGGGTGCTCTGGATCGGTATCGAGCCCACTCCGGCCCTTCGCTGCCTGAAGCAGGACCTCGAGTGGAGTCTCGCCAACCACGGCTACGAGCGGGAGATGCGGGCCTTCCATCCGCATGTGACGCTCGGTAGGGCGAGTGAGCGAGAGGGCGCCGGGGCGTTCCGGGGCCTCGATGCCATGGCCGCAGAGCTCGGCTACTGCGGAACGGTCGATGCCGGCACCGTGGACCTGATGCGGAGCCAGATGTCGCGAGGAGGGCGCCGCTACACGTTGCTTCGCGAGAGCCCTCTGAAGGCGCCTTCGGGGAAGGCGTGATGCCCGGGTGGGACCCTCCGGGGACGCGTTGTTGTCTCCCCTCCCGGGATGTTGGGCAGCCATCCGGCCGCTACGCCCTCGCCGGCCGACCAGCTTTGGCGCGCGGCCGCCGGGCGGAGACCGTAGCCCGTGGCCGCGACTCTGGCCCGCTACCCGCGGCGGAACCGGCACCCTAGATTCGGACCGTTCGTCTGACCGTCAGCGGGTGCTCCTGACCCGCTCCCCGGCCGTCGCGCGGGAACCGTCCACATGGCGCAGCTCCTCATCGTCGATGACGGGGATTCCATCCGGAAGGTCCTGCGGCAGCTCTTCGAGTACGAGGGCCACGAAGTCCGGGTCGCAGCTTCCGGGGCCGAGGCCCTCCGGCTGGCCAAGGTGCTTCCGCCCGACGTGACCTTCCTAGATGTCAAGCTCCCCGGGATGGATGGGCTTGAAGTTCTGGACCGGCTGCGGACCGTCTCACCCCGGAGCCAAGTCGTGATGATCTCCGGTCACGGGACGATCGCGACCGCCCTCGAGGCGACCCGCAAGGGGGCCTACGACTTCCTCGAGAAGCCGCTTGACACCGATCGGCTCCTCGTCACGCTCAGAAACGCGCTCAGGGTCCGCGGGCTCTCCGAGTCAGTGGCGCTGCTTCGCTCGGAGGTCGACGAGCGACACGAGATCGTGGGAGCGTCGTCCGCTCTCCGGCGCGTGCTCGAGCGGGTTGAGCGGGTCGCACCGACGAACGCCCGCGTCCTCATCACCGGTGAGAACGGGACCGGGAAGGAGTTGGTGGCGCGGGCGGTTCACCGGCTCTCGCACCGGGCGGACCGCGCGTTCGTCGAGCTGAACTGCGCCGCAATCCCGGCCGAACTGATCGAGTCGGAACTCTTCGGGCACATGAAGGGATCGTTTACGGGAGCGGTGCGCGACCGCGCGGGGAAATTCGAGCAGGCAAACAGCGGAACACTCTTCCTCGACGAGATCGGTGACATGTCGATGTCCGCGCAGGCCAAGGTCCTGCGGGCGCTCGAGGAGGGATATGTAACGAGGGTGGGAGGACAGAAGACGCGGTCGGTCGACGTACGGATCGTCACGGCCACAAACAAGGATCTGGCTGCGGAGATCGATGCGGGCCGCTTCCGCGAGGACCTCTTCTATCGCCTCAATGTCGTCCCTGTGCACGTCCCACCGCTCCGGGAGCGGAGGGAGGACATTCCCATGCTCGTGAATCACTTCCAGCGGCAGATCGGGACGCGCCAAGGCCTCCCCAGCCGTGAAATCGAGCCGGATGCGCTCGCGCGGCTCGCTCGCCTCGAATGGCCCGGCAACGTTCGGGAACTCCGGAACACAGTCGAGCGGCTCCTGATCTTGGCCTCGGGTGACGCCATCACGGTCGAGGACGTCGAGGCGATCGGATCCAGGGACCACGTACAGGATGGCCTCGGCGGGGACCTCCTCGGCACACCGACCTTCAGGGAGTTCAAGGAGAGGGCCGAGCGGGCATTCCTCTCGGAGAAGCTGAGGGAAAACGACTGGAACGTGAGCGAGACGGCCCGTCTGCTGGATATGCCGCGCTCGAACCTCTACAAGCGGATCGACAGGTTCGGGCTGAGGCGGGGCGGTTAGCCGGAAGGGGAGCGGGAAGAGGAAGCGCGGCGAGTCAATCCCGGGTGCCCGCCCGCCTTCCCACCGCGTGCGGGTGGCCGCTCCGAGGTCCGGTTCCAGCCGCCACTGGGCGGGCTCCCTGTCCGTTCCAGTCCCGAGATCTATCTGGTCAGGACGATCTGCTCGTGTCCGCGAGCAGTCTTTCTGCTTTGTACTCCAAGCGCTAGGACCGCGTGGCCGACCGTCCGGAGGGCCGGCCCTACGGCGGTTGAACCGGACTCGGTCCGTCCTCCGGCCGGCACCCGCGATCAAGCCTTCCGGTGAGGGATCCGGGACAGGGTGCGTCAGGAGCGCATCTTCGCTCAGGTTCGTAGATGATCCCGGAGAAGGCGGGACCGGCTGGCCGCGTTCGTCGGGCATCGGCCCACACCGCCGAGGGGTTCGGAGTCCATCGGGTCCCGCCAGGATCTCACAGTCGAGCTGCCCGAGCGAGTACGCCCATCCGACCACCGGGCAAGCCGGACAAATCGTGCGCTGACAGCCCGGACAGGGTTCATTTGCTACCAACATCCAACACACGGACGTTGACACCCCAGAGGCCCGGAAATATCATTCAACGCTATTTTTCCAACTTGCGGGCATCGCGGAGCGGACTGACACGGCGCGCCTTGGGAAAGATGAAGACGCATACGCCGAAAGTGGGCGAGATTGAGCGCAGGTGGTGGCTGGTGGACGCCACCGACCGGCCGCTCGGCCGCCTCGCCACGGAGCTCGCCCGGATCCTCCGCGGCAAGCACAAGCCGATCTACACGCCTCACCTGGACACCGGTGACTACGTTGTGATCCTCAACGCCGAAAAGGTACGCCTGACGGGCTCGAAAGCGGACAAGAAGACATACTTCCGTCACTCCGGCTATGTGGGCGGCGGGCAGCACATCCCCTTCCGGAGGATGATCGAGACCCACCCGGAGCGCGTACTAGAGCTCGCGGTCAAGGGGATGCTCCCGAAGAACGCGCTAGGGCGAGCGATGCGGAGGAAGCTCAAGGTCTATGCCGGAACCGACCATCCGCATCAGGGGCAGGATCCACAGTCCCTCGAAATCTGAACCCGATAAGCGGTAACCCTCAAAGCCAGACGGGCAGCAGGCGAATCCATGGCTCCCGAGCCGACCGATAAACACCAAGCGGTGGGTCGACGCAAGTCGAGCACGGCGCGCGTCGTGATCACTCCGGGCCGCGGCGTGTGGTCGATCAACGGACGCCCTCTCAAGGACTATTTCCCCCGTGTCTTCCATCGCAAGCGCGCGGAGGAATCGCTCCGGGTCACGGACTACTACGGGCTTGTGGATGTGACGGTCCGGGTGTCCGGCGGGGGCATGACGGGACAGGCCGACGCGATCCGGCTCGGGCTTGCGCGGGCAATCCTCGCGCGGGACGAACAGTTGCGCCCACTTCTCCGGCAGCACGGCCTGCTCACCCGCGATGCGCGCCGCGTCGAGCGCAAAAAGCCGGGGCGGCCGAAGGCCCGCAAGCGATTCCAGTTCAGCAAGAGATAGGGACGTGGCCAGGCATTCGATCCCGGTAGCGGACGGACAGGTTGGGCTGAGCCACCTGCTGGAGGCCGGTGTCCATTTTGGGCACCAGACCCGCAGGTGGAACCCGAAGATGCGCAAGTTTATCTTCGCAGAACGCAACGGGATCCACATTATCGACCTACGGAAGACCGTCGAGCGTCTCCGCGCCGCGGAGGCAGTTACCCGCGAGGTCGTTCTCAACGGGGACCGGCTCCTCTTCGTCTGCACGAAGCCCCAGCTGCGAGAAGTGATCGAGCAGCATGCCGGGGGCTGCGGCTCGCTTTTCGTTACCGAGAGGTGGCTAGGGGGCATGCTCACGAATTTCCAGACGATCCGCCAGCAGATTCGTAGGCTGAAGGAGCTGGAGCGGGGCCAAGAGGAGAACGCCTTCGAGTTCTATACGAAGAAGGAGCAGTTACTTCTCGACCGCGAGCGCGAGAAGCTCGAGAAGTACTTCTCGGGCGTGAAGGACATGGGGCGTCTCCCGGGGATCGTCTTCGTTGTCGACGCCAGGCGGGAACTCATCGCCGTGCGGGAAGCGAATCGTCTCGGGATCCCGGTTGTCGCGATCGCCGACACGAATGCGGACCCGGACCAGATCGACTACCCGATTCCGGGAAACGACGATGCGATCCGCTCGGTGAACCTCATCGTTAAAGCGATCGCCGATACGGTTCGCACGGCAAGCCGGGAGATTCCCGAGCAGAAGCGCCGGAGAGCGGACGAGCGGGAAGCCACGACGTACTCCACCGAAACCGGAGAGAAGTCGGCAGCGCCGGAGGACTCCTTCAGGCGCCGGGTGCGGCGCAGGCGCCGGCCCCGACCGGATGTGATCAGACAGCTGCAGAAGTCCGATTCCTCAGCCAAGGCCGCAAAGCCGCCTGCACCACCGCCGAAGGCGGGAGAGAGCCCGGCCGCCGGGTAGCGCGCCGGTGCCGGGACGGGTCCCGGCACGGCGTCCCGTTCCGGGTCGCGCGTATTCCGTCCATACGTCGGCCCTTCCTTCGATCCGGATCAGCCCCCGGAACGCGATGTTGGAGAAGTCACGATGAGTGTCAGCGCAAGGGAAGTGAAGGCTCTCAGGGAACACACGGGAGCCGGGATCATGGACTGCAAGCGTGCCCTTATCGAGACCGGCGGCGACCTCGAGGCAGCTGTGGACCTGCTTCGCATGAAGGGTGCCGCGAAGGTTGCCAAACGGGCCGACCGCGCCGCGAACGAGGGGACAGTCGGGCAGTACATTCATCACGGGGGCCGGATCGGCGTACTCGTCGAGCTGAACTGCGAGACGGACTTCGTCGCCAAGACGGACGAGTTCTGCCAGTTGGCCCGTGACGTCGCGATGCACATTGCCGCCGCGCGTCCCCTCGCGCTGAGCCCGGAAGAGCTGTCCCCGGAGCTCGTCGAGAAGGAGCGCCGGATCTACCTAGAGCAGGTGCGAAGCGAGGGAAAACCAGAGGCGATCCACGAGAGGATCATCGAGGGGAAACTGAGGAAGTTCTATGAGGAGTCGACGCTCCTCAGGCAGAAGTTCGTCAAGGATCCGGACCGGTCGATCGGGGATCTCGTGACTGCGATCGCGGCCAAGACCGGTGAGAATGTCCGCATTGCCCGCTTCGCCCGCTTCGAGGTCGGTGTCATGGGGTGATGAAGTATCAGCGTGTTCTCCTCAAGCTCTCGGGGGAGGCACTCTCCGGCGACCGCGGCTTCGGGATCGATCCCCCGGTCGTCGACGCGCTGACTGAGGAGCTGAAGCAGCTCCACGCGATGGGCGTGCAGCTCGGGGTCGTCGTAGGCGGCGGGAACATCATCCGCGGTACGGTCGCGTCAAAGCAGGGGATGGACCGGGTCAACGCGGACTACATGGGGATGCTCGCCACCGTGATCAACGCGATGGCGCTCCAGGACATGCTTGAGCGGAAAGGCGTCCCCACGCGAGTCCTGACCGCGATCCGGATGGAGAAGCTGGCCGAGCCGTATATCCGGCGGCGGGCGCTTCGCCATCTTGAAAAGGGCCGTGTCGTCCTCTTTGCGGGTGGGACGGGTAATCCCTACTTCTCGACCGATACGGCCGCCGTCCTCCGGGCGATCGAGATCGGCGCGGAGATCGTGATCAAGGCCACCAAGGTGGCCGGCGTCTACACCGCCGATCCGGCCGAGCATCCCGAAGCCACGCTCCTAACGGCGGTGAGCTTCAATGAGGTCGTGGTGCGGGAGCTCGACATCATGGATGCGCCCGCCGTCTCGCTCTGCAAGGAGAACGGACTTCCGATCATCGTGCTGAACCTGCATCAGATCGGGGCTGTTCGCGCGGCCGTCCGGGGAGAACCGGTGGGGACGCTGGTGTCTTGAGAGCGACCGCCCCGGTTCACGAAGCGACCGGGCGGACAGACGGATACCGGAGAGAGGCCGCTGGCGGGCAACGACCGGCACCGAGGGGACGGGATGCTTAGCGACCAAGAGATGAGAAAGCGCATGGAAGACGCGCTGGCGGCGCTTCGCCGCGAGTTCGCCGCCGTGCGCACGGGGAAGGCAACACCGGCGCTGCTCGATACGGTGCGGGTGGCCGCCTACGGGTCGAAACTGCCGCTGAACCAGATCGCCACAGTCTCCGCTCCGGAAGCCTCGCTCATCGTCGTGCATCCATTCGATCCATCGCTGATCGGCGAGATCGAGAAGGGGATCCTCAGGGCAAACCTCGGCCTCAATCCGGCCAACGACGGGCAGTTCGTCCGCGTCCCAGTGCCGCCGCTGAATGAGGAGCGCAGAAGGGAGTACGCCCGCCTCCTACACAAGCTGGCCGAGGAGGCCCGGATCTCGGTCCGGTACGCGCGGAGGGAGCGGAACGATGCCGTCAGAGCAGGGATGAGGGCCGGTGAGATTCCGCGGGACGCGGGCCACCGCGAGCTGGACGATATCCAGCGGCTCACGGACAGATACGCGGGACAGATCGAGGCACTCCTCAAGGCCAAGGAGAAGGAGGTCATGTCCGTCTGACGCGGGTTCCCGCACGTGCCGGTGTCCCCCGCCGTCCCGTCGCCGCCACGTTTTGACAGGGCCCGCGACCTCTGGACATCTTCTCCCCATGAATCGGGATCCGCTCGACCCCGGCTCTCTGGGCTCTCTCCACGGGCCGGTTCCGCGCCACATCGCCGTGATCATGGACGGCAACGGACGGTGGGCGGCCGCGAGGGGGCTTCCCCGCAGAGCGGGCCACCAAGAGGGAATGAAGGCAGTCCGCGAGGTCATAGAGGGCTGCGCCGAGGCCGGGGTGGGGATCCTAACGCTCTTCGCCTTCTCGACCGACAACTGGCAGCGGCCCGAGGAGGAGATCCATGCCCTGATGGGGCTGCTGCGGCTGTATGCGGGGCAGGAGAAGGAGGAGCTTAGGGAGAAGGGCGTCGAAGTCCGGGTCCTCGGTGACCTCTCGCGGCTCGACGAAGCCACGCTGGGTTCCGTCCGCGCGATCCAGCGGGAGACACGCGGAGGGGCGCGCATGCGTCTGAACCTAATGGTATCCTACTCGGGCCGGGCCGACATCCTGGGTGCGGTTCGTGCAATTGCCGCGCGGGTGCGCGAGGGTGTGCTCGAGGTGGCCGACATCGACGGGGACGCATTCGCTTCCCACCTCCTGACCGGATCCCTCCCGGATCCGGACCTCCTGATCCGGACCTCGGGAGAGCTCCGGATCTCGAACTTCATGCTCTGGCAGTTTGCCTATACGGAGATCTACACGACCCCTGTGCTATGGCCCGACTTCACACAAGCCGACCTCCGGGAGGCGCTAGTCGAATACCAGCGGCGTGAGCGTCGCTTCGGCCGCGTCCCGTCCTCCTGACGCCATCCAGCCGGCAGCCCCCCGTTACCGTGATGCAGGAGGCAGGGCGCCTGGACGATCAGCGCCAGCGGCTTGGAGTAGCGGCGGTCGGGATACCGTGCGGGGTCGCTGTCATCTACCTAGGGGTCTGGAGCGTGGCGGTCGTTCTCGCCCTCGTTGCGGCGCTCGGAACGAACGAGCTGTTCCGCTTCGCGGAGCGCGCCGGAGCACGCCCGCTGACCGTCCCAGGGATCGGCGCATCCGTGCTTCTGGTCCTTGCGGCGGCCTGGGCGGACGGCCCCCGAACGTGGGCGTTCCCCGCGGTGCTCATCCTGCTCGCCCTCTCGCTCTTCGCGCTTGGCGCTTCCGTATTCCGGCGAAGTACCGAAGAGCAGCCTCTCGCCTCTGCAGCGGTGACCGCATTCGCCCCGGCTTGGCTCGGGATGACCCTGGCCTTCGGGGTCCACCTCCGCCACTTCCCTGGCGCGGGAAGCGGAGGGGCGGGATGGGAGGGCGCCTCGCTACTCATCTTTCCTCTGGTCGTCGCGTGGCTCGGCGACTCGGCTGCCTACTTCGCCGGCCACCGCTGGGGCAAGAGGAAGCTCATCCCGAGGGTGAGTCCGGGAAAAACCGTCGCCGGTGCCCTCGGCGGACTTCTCGGCGCCGTTCTCGGCGCTGTTCTCGCGGCCGCCCTTCTCGTTGGCCCCTACGCGGGGTTTATCCTCCCCCCCGGTGCGGCGGTGCTGGTCGGCGCACTCGTCGGCACGGTCGCCCAACTCGGGGATCTGGCCGAGTCGCTTCTCAAGAGGGAAGTGGGGGTCAAGGATTCAGGCAGGCTCTTTCCCGGGCACGGTGGCGTTCTCGACCGCTTCGACTCGATCTTCTTCGCGCTTCCAGTGACCTACCTACTCCTCGCGGTTCTCGCACGGTGACGACGCCGGCCTTCGGCAGCTCGCGGACCACGGCCGCCCGGGAGCCGTCGCGGCCCCTTCGCGTCGCGGTCCTGGGTTCCACCGGCTCGGTCGGCCGGAGCGTGCTTCGCGTCATCGAGCGCCACCCCGAGCGCTTCGAGGTGGCGGTCCTGGCAGCGCATCGCTCCGTCGATGCCCTCGCCCGGCAGGCGGAGAGGCACGCGTCGGCGCACGTAGTGGTATCGGGCCGGCGGGCGGGTGCGGGGCGGGGCGGGATCCCAAGGCGCTGGGCGACGGACCGGCGCGGCCTTGTCGAGTCGGCGGGCCGCCCCGACGTGGACGTCGTCGTCAACGCCGTCGTTGGCTTTGCGGGACTCGAGCCGTCGCTTCGGGCGCTCGAGGCGGGCAAGCGTCTCGCGCTCGCGAACAAGGAGTCGCTGGTGGCAGGCGGGGAGCTTCTTTCCCGTGCGATCCGCCGTCCGGGCCAGCTGGTCCCGATCGATTCCGAGCACTCGGGTGTCCTGCAGTGCCTCGAGGGCCACCCGGACGGGACGGTTCAGAAGATCGTGCTTACGGCCTCCGGGGGACCCTTCCGGGGCTGGTCGTCCGCTCGGCTCGCCGGAGTGCAGCCGGGCGATGCGCTGAGGCATCCGACGTGGCAGATGGGCAACAAGATTACCATCGATTCTGCCACGCTCGCGAACAAGGCCCTCGAAGTGATCGAGGCCCACTTCCTCTATGGACTCCCCTACGACCGGATCCAAGCGGTTGTTCACCCGCAGTCAGTCATCCACTCCCTGGTCGAGTTCGTGGATGGATCCGTCATTGCGCAATTGGGGTTCCCCACTATGGAGCTGCCGATCCTGTATGCGCTGACCCACCCCGGAAGAGCACCGGACGCGACACTGCGTACGTTCGATCCCGTCAAGTCCTCGCCGCTCACCTTCGAACCCATCGACCTCGATGCCTTCCCGCACTTCCGGATCGGATGCGAGGCCGGGCAGACGGGGGGGGCGGCGCCAGTAGTGTTCAACGCCGCGAACGAGGTGGCGGTGGCCGCATTCCTTGCCGGCGAGGTGAGTTTTCCCAGGATGGCCGGGATCGTGGAGGAGACGCTCGATGCCGCCGCCGTGCGATCGGCCGCGACGCTCGACGACGTACTTGAAGCAGACCGCGAAGCCAGGGAGATAGCCCGCCGGAAGGCGGGGCGCTCCCGGCCCGCGGGGAGGCCCCGCCGATGACCTTGCTCTCGACCCTGGTCGTACTCGGTGTCGTGATCTTCGTGCACGAGCTCGGGCACTTTCTGGCTGCTCGCTCGGTCGGCATCCCAGTCGAGCGATTCTCGATCGGGCTCGGACCGAGGATTGCCGGGTTTACCCGCGGCGGCACCGAATTCGTGATCAGCGCGATCCCGCTCGGCGGCTACGTGAAGATGCGCGGGATGGACGACGAGGTCATGGAGGCGATCGAGGGGGGCAGCAAGACGGCGGTGCCGTCAGGCCCAGAGGACACGCCCAAGCCGCGGGCGGCCAGTGTCGCCGGATTCGACTCGAAGCCGGTCTGGGCCCGGGCGTGGGTCATCTCGGCCGGCGTTCTCATGAACCTCCTCTTCGCATTCGTCACCTACACGACCGTCTCCGCCGGATGGGGATACCCGGAGAGGGAGACCACCCGCTTCGGAATCCTCGAGTCCGAGACTTTGCCGGCGGACGCCGCACCTCTTGCCGAAGTGCCTCCGGGTGCCGCGATCGTGAGTATCGGGGGCGTGGACGTCGGGCACTGGGGAGAGGTGCGCGAGGCGATTCTCGAGGGTCCCGCGGGCCGGACCCCCGTCGTCTTCGAGGCTCCGGACGGCGAGGTCGAGATCCGGCTCGGTGACCGCGAGGCGCGGGTAGCGATCTTCGGGGCGATGGATTACTGGCTCGATCCGGTCATCGATGTCGTGACGCCAGGAGGCCCGGCAAGCCGCGCGGGCATCCGGCCGGGCGACCGGGTGGTTGCCGTCGACGAGCGGCCCATCCGAACGTGGCCCGAGCTTGTGGACGCGGTTCGTTCGAGCCCGGGGAGGGAGATTAACCTCGTTGTCGAGCGGGCGCGGATGCGCCTCGATCTCCCCGTGACGCCGGACCGGGAGGAGGAATTCGATCCAGAGACCGGCGAGGTGGAGACGATCGGTCGCGTGGGGATCATTCCTCTCCTCCCCGATGTCGCGTACTCCTCGATGCCACTCCTCGAAGCGATTCCCGCGGGGTGGAACGAGACGGTGTTCATCGTGGGCGAGATCCTCGGGTTCCTCGGTGATCTCCTCACCGGGCAGATCTCCGCGCGGAATGTGGGAAGCGTCGTGGCGATCGGGGAAATGTCGGGCCGGGCGGCCGCGGAGGGACTCCCCACCTTCCTCCGGTTTATGGCGCTCTTCTCGATAAATTTAGCGATCTTGAACGTGCTCCCGATCCCGGTTCTCGACGGAGGTCACCTTGCCTTTCTCGCGATCGAGGGAATGCGGGGGCGCCCTCTCTCGGTCGAGCAGCGGCTCCGCTGGAGTCAGGTCGGATTCGTCGTGCTCGTCGGGATCATGGTGCTCGCCCTGGGAAACGACCTCCTACGGCTGGTCGGCCTCTGATCCTACTGGGCTGGAGAGGGAGAGCTGGCGCTGGCCTCGCGCCCGGCGCAGCTCGACGATATCGACCATGGGCGTAGGTTCGTCCTGGCCGGCGACCTGAAGGAATCCGCTCCAGCCCACTTCCGCGAGACCCTCGCGGACGACCCGGCATGCGAGCCCGGGCTGGTTGCACTCCTGGGACAGGTGCGCGAGGAAGATCCCGACCAAATCCGGATGCAGAAGTTCACGGGCGAAGTCAGCCGCCGCGTAATTGGAGAGGTGCCCATGGGAGGACGCGATCCTCGCCTGGACGGAGGGAGGGTAGGGGCCGTCCCGGAGCATCTGCTCATCGTGGTTCGCCTCGAGCACGAGGAAGTCGCACCCGGAGAGCGAGTGGCGGACGCCGGCGGTCGGCCGCCCGAGGTCGGTCGCGATCCCGATCCGCATGCCCGATCGCGTGCCGGTCACGGCGAGCGCCACGGGATCGACAGCGTCGTGCGCCGTCGTGAATGGCTCCACCCGAAGCGTCCCGATCGCGAACGGGCAGCCCGCACCGTAGTGCCGGATCGGCTCGCCACCCCGGAAGAGCCGGGCGCAAGCCTCGCGGGTCGGTCGCGTGATGTAGACCGGGGTCCCGAACCGTCGCGAGTAGACTCCGACACCCCGGGTGTGGTCGCCGTGGTCGTGCGTCACGACGATCGCCGCGATCGAGTCGGGTCCGATGCCGAGGGTGTCGAGTCTGCGGGCGGCCTGCTTGGCGCTCAGCCCGACATCGACCAGGATCCGTGTCTTCTCGTCAGCGACGAGGACCGCGTTCCCGCGGCTCCCGCTCCCGAGGACCGCGACCTTCACGCGGGACCAGGAGGGCGCGCTCGGTCGGGACCGTGCTCACCGATCCAGACCCGGTGGAGTCTGTCGCGCTCCTCATTGCCCAGCCGGACGCCCCGCCGTGCCATTACGCGTTCGGCTGTAGCCACGAAGGCCTCCCAGCGGTAAGGAACGAATTCCTCGCCCCCGCCCCAGGAAAATGGCGGGATCCACTTCCGGGGGAGCCCGGGACCGAACACGTTTGTCCCGGCCCCGATACATGTTCCCGCGCCGAGTCGTGTGCCGATCCCCGTCTTCACATGGTCGCCGAGGAAGACGCCGAGCTTGAGAAGTCCCGTTTCGACCTCGCCCCAGAGGCTGCCGACCCGGACGGGGCGGTAGTTGTTCTTGAGATCCGAGTTCGTTGTCATTGCCCCGAGGTTCACCCACGATCCCACCACCGAGTGGCCGAGATATCCGTCGTGTGCCTTGTTTACACCGTCGTGCAGGATCGAGTGCGAGATCTCGCCGCGGAGCCTGCAGGAACGCCCGCAGGCAAAGGAGCCGAAGATGCCTCCGAGGAGGATGGTGTCCTCGCCGATCGAGGCCGGACCCATGAGATGCGTGTGCGGCCGGACCGTCACGCCCGGGCCCAGCCGGATCGGGCCGGACCGAGTGTCGAGGACCGCACCCGGATCGAGGACGACGCCGTCGCTGATCCGGAGCGGCTCGCGGCCGAGACGGACTACTCCTTCCGGCAGCGATCGGCCGTTGTCCGCCCCGTCGCCAGCCTCCCGGGCGAGGATCCGGAGGTCGCCGGCGATCCGGCCCGGGTGGTGGGCCACGAGGTCCCAGAGCGCCTCGACCGTCGTGCCGGGAAGCTCGATCTTGGCCGTGCAGTCGTCTCCGGCGGCATCGGGAGCAGCCTCGGTCGAGGAGTCGCCCGGGGGAAGCAGCCATCCCACCTGCTCATCACCGGCGACGAGCCGCGCGGGCGCCGCTGGAAGCGGTGGGGGGAGTGGCCGGCCGGTCCCAGGACTCTCGCCCGGAAGTGGGGGAAGGTAGCGGGCGGAAAGGAGGAGTCGGCCGGAAGTGGCACCGGGAGGCGGTCCGTCGTCGGGGAGGTAGCCCTCGGAGATGAGCCCTGTGGCCCGCTCGATCCGTTCCCGGAGGAGGAGCGCGCCGAAGCGGACCTCACCGGCCGGACGCGTCTCGGTGATCGGCGACCAGTCGCGGGCGGTCCGGTCCTCAAGGAGGTAGAGACGGGTGTTCACGGCTCGCCGCTCCCTGTTCCTCCCGCCCCGCCTTCTGGCCCCATCTCTTGGCTTGCGGCGTCCCCGCCTTCCGCCCGGAGCGCGCGGGGCAGGCGGCTGACCAGCTGCTTAAGCTCGCGCGCCCGCCCACGCGTGGTGACGAGAGTGATGCCTCCCGAGCGTGCCACGACGAGGTCATCCACGCCGTAGGTGACCACCGGCCCGTCCTCGGCCCAGATTACCGACGCACGTGTCTCGACCGCGTGCGCCTCACCCACCCGCCAGTTCCCGTCCGAATCTGGGGGTAGGGCACGCGCGACAGACTCCCAGCTCCCCATGTCGTCCCAGCGGAACTCCGCGCTCACGGCGCCCACACACCGGCTCCGCTCGAAGACTGCCTCGTCGACCGAGACCGGTCCCGCCTGCTCGAAGAATCCGGTCACGTCGCCGTGGTCGAGGAGGGGAAGAAACGTCGCGATCTCCGGCGCGTGACGGCGGAGCTCCTCGAGGAATCGAGCCACCGGGAAGACGAAGATCCCGGTGTTCCAGAGGTAGCCGCTCGCGATGTAATCACGGGCGGCGGTCCGGTCCGGTTTTTCCGCGAACTCCTCGACCCGGTGGACGGCCGGGCCGCTAGCATCGGAGGGTAGTAGGCCGCGCCCGGGCTTGATATAGCCGAATCCGGTCTCAGGGCGGTCGGGGGGGACGCCGATCGCCATCAGGAGATCCTCGCGGCGCGCGGCATCGGCCGCCGCCCGGACAGCCTGGCAGAAGGCCCCGACCGGCCCGACATCGTGGTCCGCGTGAAGGGAGACGAGGATTGCCCCGGGATCGCGTCGGCTGATCCGGTGGGCGGCCCAGGCGAGCGCGGGGCCGGTTCCCCGCGCCTGCGGCTCGCACCAGTAGTTCCCGGCCACGAGCTCTGGGAGGAGGAGGCGGAGCCGGGCGGCGAGTGGCTCGCGGGCGAGGACGGCGAGGTGGCCGCGATCGACGAACCCGAGCGCGCGGTCGACCGCCGCGCGGATCATCGGACGCCCAGAGGCGAGCGGGAGGAGGATCTTCGGGCGTTCGGGCCGGCTAGCGGGCCAGAAGCGTGATCCGATCCCGCCCGCGAGGATGACGGCCCAGAGGCGCGCGCCGGCTCCCCGGGGCGGGCTCACCCGCCGGACCCCGCAAGCACCGCGCACGAGCCGGCTGGGGGTCGGCCGCCAGCGTGCCCGGACGGGCGGCGCACGGTGTCAGTGACCAGGGAATCCGCGACTCATCGGGGGGTTGACACTCTTCCGCGTGGCCGAATAGTGTTCGCCGCACGAAGATACCCTCCGGCAGAGCATCCGACCAGCGCCTGCAGGACCCCTCGCACACGGTCGACAACGCATCCATGAGACGAGTGTCTTCCCGGGCGGCGGCGACGGTGCTCCTCCTCGTCCTGGGCGGGTGTGGCGATGACCCATTCCTCGTCCGGTGGACCGAGAATCCCCGGGAAGCGACGCTCTTCGCGCTCGATCGCGAGGAGATGAATCGGCCGTCCGGGTTCAACATGCTTGCCAGGTCGAGAGTGGTCATCGAGGATCCGCTGTCACAGGGCAACTGGGACTTCTCGGTGGAGCGCCGGGGCGGGCGGATGCTCCTCGTTCCCCCGTCCGTCCTCGGGGTTCAGTCCAGGGCGGCCCTCGTGCCCATGGAGGGGACAACTTTCGAGGAAGTGCGGCGCGCGCCGAGGGATACCCTGCTCTACATCATGGACGATCCGGTTCCCGCCGAGTTCGGGACGGTGTACGTGGTCCGGACCCACGAGCAGATCGGCCGCTTCAACCGGGTCTGCGTGTACTACGGGAAGTTCGAGCCGGTCGAGATCGACGTTGCACACGGGACCTTCCGGTTCCGTCACGATACAAGTCCCGATTGCAACAACCGCAGTCTGGTTCCCCCGAACTAGGTGCTGCGCGCCGATGCTTGACGTCAGGGCCGTCCGCGCCGAGCCGGAGGTTGTGTGCCACGGGCTGGTGCGGAGGGGTTTCGACGACGCGCCGCGCATGATCGAGGAACTCGTCGCGCTCGACGGCGAGCGACGACGCGCCGTCACGAGGGGCGATGAGCTCCGGGCGCGCCGAAACGAGGCGTCGCGCAGGATCGGCGAGCTCAAGCGGTCGGGTCGCAACGCCGCCTCAGCCATCGAGGAAATGCGTGCCGTTGGGGCCGAGATACAGCAGGCGGAAGCGACCGCGCGCACCGCCGGTGAGCGGGTGCAGGAACTTCTGCTCGCGCTCCCGAACACCCCGCTTCCCGAAGTGCAGCCCGGAGGCCCGGAGGCTGGCGACGTGGTGCGGACCTGGGGGGAGCCGAGGGACCATCCCTTCGACCCTGCGCCCCACTGGGAGTTGGGAGCGGCGCTCGGGATTCTGGATCTCCCGCGTGGTGCGAAGATTTCGGGCTCCGGCTTCCCCATCCTCCGACGGGCCGGCGCGCGCCTGCAGCGCGCCTTGATCGACTGGATGATCGATCTCCACACGCGCGAACACGGCTATGAGGAGCTTCGCGTGCCGTATCTCGTGACGGGGGAGACGCTCACGGGGACGGGGCAGTTGCCGAAGTTCGCCGATGAGTCATACCTCGTCGAGCGGGACGGGCTCTGGCTGATCCCGACCGCCGAGGTGCCGGTGACAAACCTGCACCGGAACGAGATCCTCAGCGCGGGAGAGCTGCCGATCCGTTACGTGGCGTACTCGCCGTGCTTCCGGAGGGAAGCAGGGGCGGCGGGGAAGGACACGCGAGGCATCCTCAGGGTGCACCAGTTCGACAAGGTCGAGCTTGTTCGCATCGAGATGGCAGCTGAGAGCCGGACCGGGCTCGAGGTCCTTACGGGCGAGGCGGAGAGGATCCTCCGCGAGCTGGGCCTTGCCTACCGCGTCGTGCGCCTAGCAGCCGGGGACCTAGGGTTCTCGGCCGCGCTGACCTACGACATCGAGGTCTGGTCTCCGGGCGTGTCGCAGTGGCTAGAGGTCTCGAGTTGCTCGACCTTCGGCGACTTCCAGGCCCGTCGGGCGAACATCCGGTGCCGCCCGACGCCGAGCGGGAAGGTGGAGTTCGCGCACACGCTGAACGGCTCGGCCCTCGCGCTTCCGCGGCTTCTCGTCGCGCTGCTCGAGACGTACCAAGATGAGACCGGCGGCGTTACGCTTCCGCCGCCCTTGCCCCGCCTCGTGGGGGTGAGTCGCCTCGAGCCATAGGAAGCTCGTCCAGCCTCTCCTACTCGGTCCTCCTGCAGCGATATCCCCAGCCGGATCCGGAAATCCCGGCTCCGTCCGGGTCGGGGCTCGATACCACGAGCACATACGTCCCGCGGAGCGCCCGCGCCTCTCCGGCGAGTTCGTCGGGCCCGCTCGCCCTCGACAGCATATGGTCCTCTCGGATTCAGATAGGGTTGTTGAGGTCCCAGTAACCCAGCGTGAGCCGGAACGTCCGCGACCGAACCGACGTTTCGGGTACATGCCTAGTGCCGGGCAGCTGGGGAGGCGTACAGCCAACCCCAAGCCGCTCCCGCAAACTTCCGCGCGTGGGGATCGTGACGACTACCGCTGCATGGATCAGGTGTAAGTTGTTGGAGAGACTATCCCTAATACCCTTGACGGGCGTGGATTCCGCAGTGTGCAGCCCTAGCTAGTGCGATGGACAGCGCCCGCCCGGGGACCCCGGTCAATATGCTCCGGACCCGGCGGAAGCGACGGACGCCTGGCGCGCGATCGGCCGTTCGTCGATCGGCAGGTGAATCGCGGCGGCGGCGAGTCCTAGGGCGACGCCCGCCCACCAAACGCCGTCGTAGGACCCGGTGGTGTCGAAGAGCCACCCGCCCAGCCAGACGCCGAGAAAGCTGCCGAGCTGGTGGCTGAGGAAGACGACGCCGAAGAGCGTGGCCAGATAGCGCACCCCGAAGATCTGGCCGACGATCCCCGTCGTGAGTGGTACCGTCGACAGCCAGAGCACGCCGATGACGGCGGCGAACATGTAGATGACGACTGCGGTCTTTGGCAGGACCATCAGCGTGGTGATGGCCAACGCGCGCGCTGCGTAGATCGCGCTCAGGCCGCACTTTTTGCTCCAGCGCTGGCCAGCGGCCCCGGAGGCGAACGAGCCGAGGATGTTGAACAGGCCGATGACGGCGATCGCTCCCGCCCCGACTGAGGCGGGGAGCCCGACGTCGCGAACGTAGGCCGGGAAGTGGACCGTAATGAAGGCGACGTGGAAGCCGCACACGAAGAAGCCCGTGGTCACCAAGGCGTACCCGCGGTGGCCGAACGCCTCGCGCAGGGCCGCCGGGAGCGACTGGTCGGGTCCTGTAGCCTCGCTGCGGACCTCCGGTGAGCCGGGCAGCACAAACGCCAGAGGCGCGATCAGGAATGCCGACCCGGCTAGGAACAGGAGCGCTGCCTGCCACCCGTAGGCAGATATGAACGCCTGGCCCAGCGGTGAGAAGATCACCTGCCCGGAGGATCCGGCCGCCGTCCCGAGACCCAGCGCCAGGGAGCGTCGCTCGGGGCCGACAACCTTGGCCATCGCGGCGAGCGCGATCGAGAACGCCGTGAATGCCACCCCAACTCCCACCAAGATACCCGCTGTCAAGTGCAGCGCGCCGGCGCTCTCGGCTGCCGTCATCCCGCAGATGCCCGCAGAGTAGACCAGCGCGCCGAGCGCAAGCACCCGGGGCGGGCCGAACCGGTCGCTGAGCGCGCCGGCGAACGGGAGGGCGACGCCCCAAGCGAGGTTCTGTATCGCGAGCGCCAGTGCGAATGTCTCGCGTCCCCACCCGTGCGCCGTTGTCATCGGCTCTAGGAACAGCCCGAAAACCGACCGCGCGCCGAAGCCGAGCATCGCGATCGCGCACGCTGCGGTCATCACGAGGGTCGGCGTCTGCCAGCCGTGGAGATCGGGGTGGTTGCGGGGCATCGGTTGGGCTGGTTCCCCTATCTTGCGGTACGCGGCCATCCCGCCACTCGACATGGGCGCTCGGCCGCTTGGCGCGCGGGGCCGCGTCGTCGAGTCTCCGTCAGGCCCGCCGTCGGCTCAGTCCGGCGGGTTCGTCCGAAGCGGAGCACCCGCCCGGTGCGGCTCTCCGAACCATGCGGACGGCTCCGCACTCGGTAGGGTACCGCAATCGAGCGTGCCGTGCGACGTGCCCCTGTTGCACCGGGTGCCGTGGCCGCCGATGACCCGGACTTCTCGAGACCGGTGCCGGGGGACACAGCACCGGACCTGGACGGGCGTGCCGAGCGGCTCGATTCGATCGTCCGATTAAGGACCGGACGTGCTGCGGAACTACAGCCGGGCTGCCCACCGGCGCGTCTCGCGGTCCTCCACGGCATCCCGGGCGTCGAGGATGCCGGCGCGGCCGCCAGTCAGGGTCGTGAACCGGTACCGGCGGGGCGCAAGGCGGGCTTCCAGACGGATTCGATGGCCCCGCGGGATGGGCGGGCCGGGGCAGATGCCTCCTCGTTCCCCTCTCTAGTGCGAACGATCGTTCCGATGCGCGGCGTGTTCTACCGGCGCGCCATGCCTGCGGACTTGCCCGTCCCGGCGGCCCGATCTTCCTCCGGTCGCGGGTCGTGGCTAAGCTCCAGCCGGGACGGTCGGCGCGGGCACGCGACTGCGCGAGCCGCCACACGCAACAGGGCGGGCCGTCAGTACCCCCACGGGCGTCGGAGATTCGTCGATGTCCATTGTCGTCGCGATCCCCATCCCGGCCGGAGGTAGTGTTTCTTGAAGCCTTCTCGACACGGGTGTGAGGTCCGGGACTCGGTCAGGACAGATGCGGCCGGCCTCGCGGCCCAGTTTCACGGGCGCGCCCGGGCGGTTCGCCGGAGAACCTGCGAATGACTTCCGGACATGCCTGACGAGCCTCCGCCTCCCCGCGGCACGGCGCATTCCCTGAACCCGGAACAACGGTTCGCGGTCGAGCATATGCGCGGCCCCCTTCTCGTGCTCGCGGGCGCCGGGTCCGGCAAGACCCGGGTCCTGACGATGCGCGTGGCGCACCTGATCAAGGTGCACGGCGTCCTGCCCGATCGGATTCTCGCTGCCACCTTCACGAACAAGGCGGCGGGCGAGATGCGGGAGCGGATTCGGACGTTGCTCGGCCACGATCCCTTCGGGGCGTGGATCGGCACCTTCCACTCGATCGGCGCGCGCATCCTGAGGCGTCACGCAGAGCAATTTGGGCGCTCGTCGAGGTTCACGATCCTCGATGCGGATGACAACCTCCGTGAGGTGAAGCGGGTCATGAAGGCCCGGGACGTCGACACGAAGCTCTGCGGTCCCAGCACGGTGCGCCGGGTCATGAGCGATGCCAAGAACAGGCTGATCAGCCCGTCCGGCTTCCGGCAGGCGCATCGGGGGAGGTTCGATCTCGTGCACAGGACGGTCATCGACATCTACCCGGCCTACCAGCGGTCGCTCCAGCGGCAAGACGCCTTCGACTTCGACGATCTCCTGATGAAGCCGGTCGAGCTGTTCGAGCGCGACCCGGACACGCTCGGTCTATACCAGCGGCGCTTCGAGTTCCTCTTGGTCGATGAGTACCAGGACACGAATCGGGCGCAGTTCCGCTTCCTGGAGCTGGTCGCGGCGGCGCATCGGAACCTCATGGTGGTCGGCGACGACGACCAGTCGATCTATGGGTGGCGGGGGGCGGACATCCGCAACATCCTGGATTTTGAGAAGACGTATCCCGAGACCCGGGTTGTGCGGCTTGAGGAGAACTACCGGTCCACGCCGACGATCTTGGGTGCAGCCAACGCCGCCATCCGCCTGAACCGCGACCGGAAGGAAAAGACACTCAGGACCAGAAGGCCCGACGGGTGGCCGATCGACATCAGAGAATTCAGGACCGAAGCCGGGGAGGCGGGCTGGGTCGCCCAGCGGGTGGCGGGGCTCATCGGGAGCCGGAAAGTCCACCACTACCGTGACATCGCCGTGCTCTACCGGACGAACGCGCAGTCCCGGGTGCTCGAGGACGCACTTCGGGACCTGAGCATTCCCTACCACATCGCAGGTGGCCTGCGATTCTACGAACGGCGGGAGATCAAGGACGTACTCGCCTACCTCCGGCTCCTCTCGAATCCGAGAGACGATTCAGCCTTCCGGAGAGCCGTGAATTACCCTCGGCGGGGCGTCGGGGCGCGGACGCTGGAGTGGCTTGGCCGGCAGGCGGAGGAGGAGAACCTGGGGCTGCTCGAAGCTGCAGTCCGCGCCGGACCCGCAGGCAGGATCTCCGCATCCGCCGCCCGCGGCCTCCGGCGTTTCACTGCCCTGGTCGCGCGCTACTCCGAACGCGCCTGCGAAGTTGGCGTCGGCGTACTGATCCGGGAGCTCGTCGGCGAGCTAGATCTCCTCGCACTGCTCAGGAGCGATGGTCCGGAAGGAATGGACCGGGCGAACAATGTGAACGAGCTGGTTTCGGGCGCAACGCAGTTCGACGCCCGCGACCGGGACGGAGGTGACGAGCGGGAGGGCCTGACGGCGGACCACCTGACCGAGCTCGACCTCTTCCTCCAGCAAGCGGCCCTCTTTTCCGAGCTCGACCGCCACGATCCCGATGCGGATCTCGTGACGCTGATGACCGTTCACAACGCGAAGGGGCTCGAGTTCCCGTGCGTGTTCATGACCGGGCTTGAGGACGGGCTCTTTCCGCTGTCGCGGTCGCTAGACGACCGGGATTCTCTGGAGGAGGAAAGACGCCTGTTCTACGTCGGTATCACCCGCGCGGAGCACCGCCTCTCGCTCAGCTGGGCCGGCAGCCGAATGCGGGCGGGAAGGCGCATGGTCGGCCGGTGCTCGCGCTTCGTCAGGGCAATCCCGGCCCGACTGACGCGCGGCGATTCGATCCCCGATCCGGGCCGGCGGCATTCGGGCTGGGGAAGTGGCGGCCGCCGCCGGGGAAGCTCCGGCTGGCCTGCCCGTAGGGGAGGTCGAGCCGGCGATACGCGCCAGCGGGATCGTGCCGCCCCGGTCGGGGAGGAGGAGATGAACCAAGATCTGGCTCCTCTCACGAAAGGCGAGCGGGTTCTGCACCGGACCTTCGGGTCGGGGACGGTGTTGGGGGTGTCCGGATACGGGCGGGATGTTCGCGTCATGGTCGACTTCGACTCGGTCGGGCAAAGGAAGCTAGTGGCGCGGATTGCCCGACTAGAGCGTGACGTGTCGTAGGCGAACCTGGAGCTGGTGACGGTGAGCGAAACCGATGGAAAGTGCCGGACCGGGGTCACGGAGGACGATGTGCGGGCCATCGCGGCGCTTGCCCGGCTACGGCCCCGGGAAGCTGCGTTCGAGCGGCTCACCGTCGAACTCAACCTGATCCTTGAGCACGTCCGGGCGCTGGAGCGTCTGGATCTTTCCGGGCTCGATCCGCAGGAGGCCGCGTTGCATAGCCGGCCTAGGTCACGGGACCTAGGCACGCGACCGGACGCCGTCGGCCCGGATGCCGTGCAGGCGCTGGCCCCCAACTGGCGGGATGGTTTTATTGTGGTCCCCCGTCTTCCCGCGCTTGAGGCCACCCGCTCTCCGGCGCGGGACCCGGGTTGATGGGTAGTCATACGGCCTTTGAGATCGCCGGGGCGGTGGTTTCCGGGGCGGTGGCTCCGGACCACTTCCTCCGTCGGGCCCTCCGTCGGGCCGCCGAGCAGGCGGACCTCAATGCGTTCCTGACCCTGAGCCCCGAGGAGGCGATATCCTCCGAGGGGCCGCTCGCCGGGGTCCCGGTTGCGGTCAAGGACAATCTCTGCACCCTCGGGCAGACCACGTCGTGCGCGTCTCGGATCCTCGAAGGGTACGTCTCGCCCTTCGAGGCCACCGCCGTGACCCGTCTCCGCCGGGCCGGCGGGATCGTGCTTGGGAAGACGAATATGGACGAGTTCGCCATGGGCTCCTCCACGGAGAACTCGGCCTACGGCGTAACCCGAAACCCCCACGACCCATCCCGCGTGCCAGGGGGCAGCTCCGGGGGTTCGGCGGCCGCCGTCGCCGCCGGGATCGTCCGGTGTGCGCTCGGTTCCGACACCGGCGGATCGGTCCGGCAGCCCGCCTCCTTCTGCGGGGTTGTGGGGATCAAGCCCACCTACGGACGGGTGAGCCGCTACGGGCTCGTGGCATTTGCTTCCTCGCTTGACCAGGTCGGGGCCTTCGGCGCCACAGTCGAGGAGGCGGCGCTCCTGCTTAGTGTCATCGCGGGCCATGATCCGAGGGACGCGACCTCGTCGCGCCGGGCCGTTCCCGACCTCCTCCGAGGAATCGCACGCGATGTCGAGGGCCTCAGGGTCGGGGTCCCGGCCGAGTACTTCGCCGACGCGCTGGACCCTGCGGTGCGACGGCTCTGCGAGCGTGCTCTCTCACGCCTTCGGGAGGCCGGGGCGGTGGTCATCGACGTATCGCTTCCCCACACCGAGCACGCTGTGCCGACATACTACATCCTCGCGCCAGCCGAGGCCTCCTCGAACCTGGCGCGCTATGACGGAGTTCGGTATGGACTTCGTGCTTCGGATGCGGGGTCGGCCAACGAGGTCTACGAGCTCTCTCGCACGGGGGGGTTCGGCGCCGAGGTCGTGCGGAGGATCATCCTCGGGACCTTCGTGCTCTCGGCGGGCTACTACGACGCTTACTACGGGCGGGCGCAGCGGGCGCGCGCGCGGATCGCCAGCGACTTCGAGCGGGTCTGGGAGGAGGGGGTCGACGTCCTCTTCACGCCCACCTCGCCGACGCCCGCCTTTCAGATCGGCGAACGCACAGTCGATCCTGTCTCGATGTACCTCTCTGACATCTACACGGTCACGGCGAACCTGGCCGGGATCCCAGGGATCTCGCTTCCCATCGGAACCGTGGACGGCCTTCCCGTCGGCGGCCAGTTCCTCGCCCGCCGGTGGGACGAGTGTACGATGCTCCGTGCCGCAAGGGGACTCGAGGTGCTGCTCGGCGGGACCGGGTGTCCGGCCGGTCGGCGGGGACTGCCGGGAGGGGCTGCATGAGCCGGGGGCGGAGCTCGGGAGGTGCCGTGCAGGCAGCGGGATACGAGGCCGTCATAGGGCTTGAGGTGCACGTCCAGCTCAGGACGGCGGAGAAGCTCTTCTGTGCCGACTCGACGCGGTTCGGCGACGCCCCGAACACGAACGTGTGTCCCGTCTGCCTGGGGCTCCCGGGTGCGCTTCCGGTGGTCAATCCGGAGGCCGTTGACTTGGCCGTTCGGGCAGCAGTGGCATTCGGATGCACCATCCACGAATCGAGTGTCTTCGCGCGGAAGAACTACTTCTATCCCGACCTGCCCAAGGGCTACCAGATCTCCCAATTCGAGGCGCCCCTCGCGACGGCAGGGCGCTTCGCCGTGGAGACCGCATACGGGGAAACCGAGATCCGGATCCGGCGGATCCATCTTGAGGAGGATGCCGGCAAGCTGATCCACGACAGGATCGCCGGCTCGACCGCGGTGGACCTGAACCGGGCCGGAACGCCGCTGATCGAGCTTGTGTCGGAGCCGGATCTCCGGAACGCCCGTGACGCGCGTGCCTACCTGCAGCAGGTCAAGCATGTACTCGAGTATCTCGACGTCTCCGACTGCAATATGGAAGAGGGATCACTCCGTGTGGACGCGAACATCTCGATCCGGCCGTCCGGGAGCACAGGGCTCGGCACGAAGACCGAAGTCAAGAACATGAACTCCTTCTCGAATGTGGAGCGCGCGCTCACGGTTGAGATCAGGCGGCAGCGGGCCGCCGTCCGTCAGGGCGAAGCCGTTGAGCACCAGACGCTCCTCTGGGACGAGACGAGAGGCGAGGTTCGGCCGATGCGCTCCAAGGAGGAGAGCCACGACTACCGGTACTTTCCCGAACCCGACCTCCCGCCCCTCGTTGTTCCGCCCGGTCGGATCGACGAGATCCGACGCGGCCTGCCCGACCTTCCGAAGGCGCGCCGCGAGAGGCTCCAGCGCGCGTTCGGGATCCCAGCCTACGATGCAGGCGTCCTCACGTCGGAACGGGCGCTAGCCGACTACTATGAGAAGGTGGTCGGTCTCGGGACCGAACCGAAAGAGGCATCCAACTGGGTGATGGGCCCCCTGCTCGCCCTCGCCAAGGCGGTGGACACCCCGCTTGGTGCCTTCCCGGTCACGCCCGGGGATCTCGCCGGGCTCATCGGGCTCGTCGGGAGCGGGGCGATCAGCCGACGGGTCGCGAAGGATGTCCTGCCGAGGATGCTCGAGCGGGGACGTTCCGCTGCCGAGATCGTGGAGGAGGACGGCCTTGCGCAGATCCGGGACGACGACCGGATCGGGGTGTGGATCGCCGAGGTCCTCGCGCGGCATCCCAAGGAGATCGAGCGCTTCCGGGCGGGAGAAAGGAGGCTTCAGGGGTTCTTCATGGGACAGGTCATGAAGGCGTCCCGGGGGAAGGCCGATCCGTCCCGGGTCTCAAGGCTGCTCGCCGAGAGGCTCCGCGGCTGAACCCGCGCCTGGTGCTCCCGCACCATCCTCCGGCACCCCGGTGTCTCCCTCCGAACCGCTGGCCCCGCCATCGTTGACGCCGGCTTCCGGCCGGTGACCGTCCCGGTCCCGCTGGCGCTTGCCGCCCAAGTTGTCGAGGCCGGCGTGGATGCCGCGCGCCGCGGCCGCACCCCCGACGAACGCACTCTCCACCTCCCGCTGCACGGCGGCAAGAAGGGCATCGAAATCCGCGATCCGCCCTCCGATGACAGTGGATGCCTGCGCGATCCGGTCCGAGATGCCCGCGACGGATCCCGCCAGCCTGTCCGTCTCATCCTGGACGCGCCCGGAGATCGATTCCAGATGTCCGGCGGCCGACCGCAGGCTCTCCATCCCCGGGTCCGTCCGGATCCGGTTCCCTGCCTCCTCAAGGGATCTGACGGTTCGCCTCACCTCGGCGAGGACGAGGGCGAGGAGGACGACGACCGCGACGAGGGCGGCCGCGACAAATGCAGCCGCAACGACGAGGACTAAGTCATACATGTCCCGGGCAACGGCCACCGTGTCCGGTGCCGGGGCCCCCTGCAGGATCAGCAGCGCGGTCATGGGTGGATGAGTAGGGGAGTCATGGCAAAACGTTCCACCTCGTCCGGCGAGTTGTAGCCCCCGGCGCCCCACGGTAACTTCCGCCCGCCCCGCTCCGGGGCGATCGGTCCCTCCATCTGCGCATCCGGGCACGCTCATGGCTTCATTCGTGGTCGAGGGAGGGTCCACACTCTCCGGTTCGATCCGGCCTGCCGGAAACAAGAATGCGGCACTCCCCTGCATCTCTGCCGCCCTTCTCACCGAAGAACCGGTGGTGCTCGAGAACGTCCCGCGCATCCTCGATGTCGAAACACTCGTGGAGATCGCCGCCGGGCTAGGAGCGGCCGTCGAGTGGCTCGACGCTACGACGCTCCGCATCGAGGCGTCACGGATCAGGAGCGGATCCCCCGATGCAGGTCTCGCGGGTCGGATCCGGGCCTCCATCCTCATGGCCGGACCCCTCCTCGCCCGTCTCGGCCGGGTTAGGATACCGCCTCCCGGGGGGGACGTGATCGGCCGCCGGAGGCTCGACACGCACTTTCTCGCCTTCCGTGCCCTCGGAGCAGAGATTTCCGTCGCCGAGAGGGTCCTCGAGATCCGGGCTGAAGAACTCACCGGTCGCGGGATCTTCCTCGACGAACCGTCGGTCACGGGGACGGAGAACGCGGTCATGGCCGCCGTCACGGCACGAGGGACGACGCTCCTCCGCAACGTCGCAACCGAGCCCCACGTCCAGGACCTCTGTGGGCTGCTCAACCGGATGGGGGCGCGGATCTCCGGGATCGGCACCCACATTCTCCGGATCGAGGGAGTTGGGGTGCTTCGGGGTGCCCGCTTCCGGCTTGGGCCGGACCATATTGAAGTCGGGTCGTTCGTGGGGCTCGCCGCCGCGACCGGCAGCGTGCTCAGGATCGAGGACGCACCCCGGGCGCACCTCGACTCCACACTCCTCGGCTTCGGGAAGCTCGGGGTGGAGGTGGAGTTCGACGGACCCGACCTCGTCGTCCGAGGCGACCGGGACCGGCAGATCCGCCGGGACGCCTTCGGCCACATCCCGCGGATAGACGACGGACCTTGGCCGGGTTTCCCCCCGGATCTGACCTCGATCGCTCTCGTCACCGCCACCCAGTGTACGGGGACGATCGTGGTCCACGAGAAGATGTTCGAGTCGCGGATGTTCTTCACCGACAAGCTTGTTGCGATGGGGGCGCAGATCATCCTCTGCGATCCCCACCGCGCTGTGGTGGTCGGACCCTCAGCGCTCCGCGGGCAGCGGCTCGAGAGTCCGGACATCCGGGCGGGTATGGCGCTCCTCATCGCCGCCCTGGCCGCGGAGGGCGCCAGCCTGATCCAGAACATCGGCCAGATCGAACGCGGTTATCAGGCGATCGACACCCGGCTCCGGGCCCTCGGGGCGCGCATCCGGCGGGAGGAACCGCGCGAGCCCGTGCGAGCGCCCGACCGCGGGGCTTGAGCCGGGCGACCGATTCGGCTATCATGCTCTCCGAGGGAGAGTGGCCGGAAGGCGGCTCGTGTGTGAGTGGGGGAGCGGGTATCCCCCGCTTTTTTTTACACGGCGTCCGGGTTCCGGGCATGGAACGGCGGGATTCGGAGAGCGCCGGAGGTCTGTGGATTGGAGGCGGTACGCGGGATCGGTGAGGGGATCGGGCCCCGGGTCGAGGCGCTCGGCTTCGAGGTCGTCGAGGTCGAGTGGAGCGGATCGCCGCGGCGGCCCGTCCTCCGGGTCCGCGTCGACCTTCCGGACTCCGTGCCCGGGAGCGGGGTAACCGTCAATGATTGTGCCAGCGTGAGCCGGGCGCTCGAGGCATGGCTCGACGGCGAGCCGGCGTTCCCTGAGCGCTACGTGCTCGAAGTCTCCTCGCCCGGTGTGGAGCGGCCGCTCTTCCGGAAGCGGGACTTCGAGCGCTTCGCCGGCCGCGACGTCGCACTCCGGGGAGCGGGGGAAGCGGACGGCGGGGGATTCTCGGGACGGCTGACCGGCGTGCTCGAGGGGATCGAGGAGGACGGCGATGGTTACCGGGTCGTGATCCGGACGGACGGCGCGCCGAAAGTTGCGGTGCCGCGGGCCGAGATCGCGCGAGCGAATCTCGTGTTCGACTGGAACGGGCGCGGGTGAAGAGAGAGAGATAGAGTATGCCAGACGCCGCACGTATCGTCGCGGCCATCCGGGACATGGCTGCGGCCAAGAGCCTCTCGGCGGACGAGACGAACGACATGGTGCGGGACGCGATCCACGCGGGCCTCGCCAGGATCTACGGCCCCAACGTCCGCGCGGAGATCGAGGTCGATGACTTGGCCGGTGAGATCGAGATCGTCGTCCTGAAGCGGGTGGTCGAGGAAGTCGAGGACGCCTCAGCGGAGATCTCCCTGGAGCGTGCCCGGTGGGACGATCCGGAATTCGAGGTCGGCGACGTCATGGAGATCCCGGTGGATTTCTCCGACTTCGGCCGCAACGCCGTACTGGCCACCAAGCAGCGGATCGTGCACCGGATCCGGGAAGGGGAACGCGAACGGATCCGTCAGGAGTTCGCCCACCGGGTCGGGGAGCTCCTCTCGGGCGAGGTCCAGCAGATCGAGCGCGGCAAGATCGTGGTCATGATGAACCGCGCCCGCGATGCGGAGGCGATCGTCCCGTGGAAAGACCAGAATCCGCGTGAACGTTTCCGCCAGGGCGATCCGATCCGCGCGGTCCTGCGGAAGGTCGACGAGACCCCGAAGGGCCCGCGCCTCATCCTCTCCCGGGCGAGTCCCCTCTTCGTCGAGGCGCTCTTCAAGCTCGAGGTCCCCGAAGTCTACCAGGGAATCGTCGAGATCAGGGAGCGGGCCCGCGAGGTCGGCGGACGCACGAAGATCGCCGTCTGGTCAAGAGACGACTCGATCGATCCGGTGGGCGCGTGCGTCGGGCTCAAGGGATCCCGGGTGCAGGCGGTCGTATCGGAGCTGGGGGGCGAGCGGATCGACATCGTTCCTTGGCATCCCGATCCGGAGGTCTTCGCGCGGCGCGCTCTCGCTCCCGCCCGCGTTTCGAAGGTGATATCGGACGTGCAGCGTCAGGTGATCACCGCCATCGTCGACGAGGACCAGCTCTCGCTCGCAATCGGGCGCAACGGCCAGAACGTGCGGCTCGCTTCCCAGCTCATCGGCTGGCAGATCGATCTCTAC
>JAAXGI010000159.1 GCA_012267505.1 Gemmatimonadota bacterium | reverse complement strand
CGGATGCGAGGTTCCTGAGCCCGTAGCCCCGCCGGGAGAACCTCTTCCATGCCCGGCGGGCGACCCCTGCGGAGTCCAGCCAGGTGGCGCGCGGTCCAGAAAGGCCATACCGGTCCGCGGCCCGCCCGATCGCGACCCGGTCGAACGGCATGTGATGCACGACGATACGGTTGTCGCACCATGCGCGAATCTCGGCCAGCACATCCGGGAAGCAGGGGGCGCCCCGGACCGCTTCGCGGTCGATTCCATGGATCGACACGTTCATCCCGGCGAAGTCGTCCTCGGGATCGATGAGAGACGCCCAGGTGCGTCCGAGAGCGCCATCCGATCCGAACTCCGCGATTCCCACCTGGCAGATCGAGGCGTAGTCGGAGTTTGCAGTCTCCACATCGAGTGCGACGTAGGCCGGCATCTCCACCCCTCCCGCCGTTTTCGAATTCCCCGGAGGCTGGGCGGGGAGCCCGGATGGCGGTCTCGGTCGTAGCGGCATGGCCCTGCAGGGCTGGCGTGCGACGTTGTGGCCGGCTTCGGCGAGACTATACCCGCCGGCCGATCCGGTCCACCGTCGGCCCGCCCGTCACCTCTCCGGGCTCGTGGGCGGCCGGGTCGTCCTTCCCGCGGGACCGTAGGAGTAGGGCACAGTCCAGCGAACAGCTCGCGGGAACCGGGCTCCTATTCCACGACGGCGGCGATATAGGGGAGATATCGCAGGCTTTCGCCCACCCCCAGGCCGTACCCCACCAGAAATTTCTCCGGTGCGTCAAAGCCCACCCAGCGCGCGTCCCGCTCGAGCGCCCCGGGGCTGCGTTTGTGGAGGAGCACGCAGATCTGGACCTCATCAGCGTCCTGCTCCTCCAGGTAGGGGACGACGTAGTTCATCGTCGCCCCGGAATCGATGATGTCATCGACCACGAGGACGGATCGTCCCCGAATCCGGGTCTTCGGGTCGTAGGTCAGATCGACGCGCCCACTCGACTGCATCGAGTCCCCGTAGCTCTCGACGCCCAGGAAGGCGATCTCGTGGGGTGTCCGGATGTGGCGCACCAGATCGGCCAGGAAGATGAAGCATCCCTTGAGGAGGCCGACGATCAGCAGATCCGACGTCTGGCCGTAGTATCGGCTGATGGCCTCTCCCAGATCCCGGACCCGCTCCTGGATCTCTCCGGCACGATAGACGGGTTCGAGCTGATGCATGGCCTACTCCACCCAGAGGTCCACGAGCTCGAAGGCCTCCACATCGACAAGCCCGAGATCGGTGATCTTGAGCGCCGGGATTACCTCGAGAGCCAGAAACGACATCGCCATGAAAGGGTCGTGCAGGGGAGATCCAAGTGTCCTGGCCGCTTCGACGACGCCGTCGAGCGAGGCCCTGATCTCCCTGATCGGGGCCTCCGACATGAGCCCCCCCACCGGAAGGGGGAGGGAGGCCAGGATGCGGCCGCCGTCGGCGGCGGCGAGCCCGCCCCGGAGCCCGGCGACCGCGCGGACGGCGCTCCGCATGGACTCGTCGTCCGCCCCGACCACGACGATGTTGTGATGGTCGTGGGCCACCGTGCCGGCGATGGCTCCCCTCCGGAGCCCGATCCCGGTGACCAGGCCGAGACCCACGCGCCCGCTCCCGGAGTGCCTCTCCACGACCGCGATCTTGAGGAGATCCCGCCGGGTGTCGGCCACCACTTCCCCGCCGGCCGTGGTTGGTGGTACATGCACGGCGTCCGTGGCGATCTGATCGGGGATCGCCCGAATGACCCGCACGCGTCCCGCCCTCCGGGGGATCGAGAAGTCGAGCGCATCGTCGGGGACGGCCATGGATGGTGCCGGCGGGGAAGGGGAGCCGGCCGCCCGGGGCCAGAAAGCCTTTCCCCGCGCGGCCACCAGCTTCCCCCCGGAGAACACCCCTTCCACATGGAGCTCTTCGAGTGACGGGACGACGACCAGGTCGGCGCGTCGCCCGGGCGCGACGGCTCCGCGGTCGTGGAGCCCGAAGTACTCGGCGGGGTTCAGGGTGGCGAGCCCGATGGCCACCACCGGATCGACGCCCTCGGCGATGAGCATCCTGAGCATCTGGTCGATGCCGCCCCGATCCAGGAGGTCGGCGGGCTGACGGTCGTCGGTGCAGAGCGCGATCCGGCGTCGGGAGCCCGCCGAGAGCGCTGGAAGGAGCGCCAGAAGGTTCTTGGCGTTCGTGGCCTCGCGGAAGAAGACCCAGAGCCCGCGGCGCAGCTTCTCCTCGGCCTCCCCGGCGGTCGTGCACTCGTGGTCGGAGCGCGGACCGGCCGCCACGTAGGCGTTCAGCTCCCTTCCGCTGACGCCCGGGGCGTGTCCGTCGACGACGCGCCCGCGGAAGGCGGCGAGCTTCTCGAGGACCTCCGGCGCGCCGTGGATCGCGCCGGGATAGTTCATCAGCTCCGCGAGACCGAGCACGCGCGGGTCGTCGAGCGATGCGAGTTCCTCCGCCCCGAGCACCGCGCCTGCCGTTCCCATCTGGGTCGCCGGCACGCAGGAGCTGGCCATCACGAAGACTGTGAGCGGGAGCCCCTCGCTGGCCGCGAGCATATAGCGGATCCCCTCGAGCCCGTGCACGTTCGCGATCTCGTGGGGATCTGAGACCACGGTCGTCGTGCCCCGGGGCACGACCGCCCGGGCGAACTCAGGCGGAGTGGCGAGGCTGGACTCGATGTGCACGTGCGCGTCGATAAAGCCGGGGAGCACGTACCGCCCGGCCAGGTCGACGGTCTCCTCGGCCTTGTAGCCCGGACCGACGCCGGCGATCCGGGGACCGGAGAGGACGACGTCCGTCTCCTCCACCTCTTCGGTCAGCACGTTCACGACGCGCCCGTTCGTCAGCCGGATGTCGGCGGGGCGGTCTCCGCGCGCGACCGCGAGCAGGGTCGGGAGATCAGTCATGCCGAAACATACGCTCCGGCGCCGCGGGTGCAGTAGCGGCGCAGCTTCTCCGGGAGGGAGGCGCGGCAGTACCGCCTGCCTCGCTGCCCTGGGGACATCCGGTCTTTTTTGCCCCGGTTGGGCTGAGGGCGTCGCCGCGGGCGGCCTTCCGGTCGGCGGGATGCCGCGATCGGCCGGGGTGGCCCGTCACGTCCCGCGTGCGTGCCGACCGGACTGACGGTCGGACCATCGAGGGAATCGGATGCACGGCAAGCGACCCGGATCCCGCGCCTGTCAGCTGGGCACCTGCGCCGGATCCGGCTGGCTGGCCTCTCCGCCGGGCACCGCACAGGCGAGGACGACGACGCGTTCCAGAGCGGTGCCAGCGGCCACGAGCACCGCAGGATTCAGAGGGTCGGCTTCCGGAGAGATGCGACCGGATGGCTAGGTGTAGCGCATGAATTCGAGGAGGTTACCATCCGGATCGCGCACATAGACGCTCTGGCCCGGTGTACCCCCGGAGCGCCCGCCATCCCGTTCGCCCTCCGCGATGGTCTCGGCCCCCGCCCGATCCAGGGCAGCCTGCAGCTCCGCCCGCGTGCCTTCCCAGACCCAGCAGAAGTCCCCGCAAGGGGGCACGGCCGCGGGGGCGCGCAGCCCAGCCGGGCTCGCGTTTTGCCAGCGGGACGGGTAGTGCATGTTGATCTTCTGATCGCCGAAGTGGACGGAGACACGCCGCTCCGTCTCGTTCACCTGAAACCCGAGCGCTCGGTAGAAGGCGACCATCTCCTCCACTCTCAGTATGGGGATCGCCACATGGTCGAGGGTCCGGATCTTCCCCTCCTGCGAGGCGAACCCGGAGGCCGAGAGGGCAATACCGGTTGGCGCCGCACCGGCCGCCATGGCCCGCCGGATGAAGGCGCGACGTGACAAGGATCTCACTGGCATGGTGTTCCTCCCCTGGCCGGTGACGGGCGGTGCCCGGCGGCATTGTGGTGATACAGGACCCGGTCGCGACTGTGCAGGATCATTCGTCCGAAGCGGGAATATCGTGTCCCCGTCCTGGCTGGAGGTGCCTCGGCACGGGAGTGCCTCCCCGGTTACCTGCGAGTCTAACTTCGGGCATCGATGTCCGGGTAGCGACCCGGATCCATGACGGTGCGCACCCGCAGTGGCTTCACCCTGGCAATCATTCGAAGGGGGCCGGATCGCAGTCGGGGCAGAGGGACTTCCAGGTGTCGGCCACGATCTGTACGCTGAGTCCGTCCGGATCGTTGACGTATACGGTCTGGTTGTTGGCACCGGGCGTAAGCTCACGCACTCTCAGGCCGAGGGCGCGTATTCTCGCCATGTCTCGTTCGAGATCGAAGTCGGCCACGCCGACGCAGAAGTGGGTGATCGTGCCGGCCCGAGCACCTGCCGGGGAGAGGCTCAGGTATGACTCGTTGATATCGAGACCGAGGATGCCGGCGCCCGGCGGGAGAAGCGGACGCGGCGCGCCCAGGCCGAACAGATCCTGATAGAACGCGACCGAGGCACGCTGATCCGATACCCCCATGCTCACATGGTTCAGGGTGCGGGCCTGGAAGAGCGGGTCGCTCCCTCCGGAGAGCCCCGCCGCCTCGGCTGGTGGTGGGGGGCAGGATGGGCAGGCGGCAGTGTAGTCGGCGTCCGTGATCTGCACGCGGATCCCATCCGGGTCGCTCACGAAGAGATGGTCATCGGCGGAAGCCACGACCTCATAGCCCGCGGCGCGAATGGCGGCACCGTCGCGCCCGGCCCGAAAGTCATCGACCCCGATCGAGAAGTCCGTGATCACGCCGCCGGTGGGCTGCGGATGGAGAGTGATGAGGCGGCCGTTGAAGTCGAGGCCGTACGCTCCGCCGCCGGACGACGGAAGGGTTCGCACGGCCGAGACGTCGAACAGCTGTTGATAGAATCGCACGGAGCGCTGCAGATCGGAGACGTCGACGCTCACGTTCCTCATGCTGCGGGCCTGCAGCAGCTGGGGCCGGGTCCGGGCCGAGAGCGACCTTCCGACGAGAGCGGAAGATGTTCCGGCAAGCGCCAGTGCGCGCAGCAGCTCGCGCCTGGTGAGCCTGGCGGTCTCGTATGCGGTCACGAGTCGCTGGATCCGGGTCTGCATCGAGCCTGCTCCTCGGGTCTCGGGAACCCCGGTTTCTTGTGCACGGGCGTGCGCCGTCACCGGACCCGCTGACTGGCGAGCGGGTCGGGCCGGACCTGGAACTTCACGAGCTTGCTCCGCGTGCCGGGTCCGCCCCGAGGGTTCCGTACGCGCCAGGGACCACGGCGGTGAGCCTCGCGGACCGGACGCTCTGTCGGGGCCTCGGAGGGGTCGCTCATAGTCCCGCAGCGAGGGAGAGACGGGAATCGCGCCCAGGGAGATGCTCTTCGGCAAGATGCCCGCCGGCCGAGCGGGAGACAAGAAGATGGCCGCAGGCGGAGGGCCGGCCCTGAAGTGCGGGTACGCCGGAGCGTAATCTGGAGTGTCCCTGTCCGGAACTTGGGCGCGCCGCTCCCCCAGCAGTGCCGGCACTGCACGGCTCGCGTTGCAGCCCGCATCGTTCCGCACCCGGCAGGCGCAGTCCGCCCGTACGCGGTCCTGGACGGCTCTGGATCCGACCGGATCCCCGCGAACATGCGGGAGTGGATGCACCAGCGCCGACCCCGGCGCGGACCGTAGTCGTCCCGTGCGGACCAGATCGTCCTTGTCGACAGAAATCCCGGCGTACACCTAGGTTTCATCCCCTGTCCTGCCGGTCCTGCTGTCCAGCGGCGAGGCCGGCACGAGATGCGGCCCGCATGGATCCGGCCGCCCGGGACGGAGGGCACGGCAGGCCGGCGGGGCAGGGACCGCCGATTGCGCGTTCTTCGCGCCGGGGAGGTCGTGGCCGTCTGCGCCACGGCAGCCGTCCGGGCGCAACGGCTCGCAGACGGGAAAACCAGCGGACCGGAGGACATCGTTGAACGAGGGTGTATTGGCGCCGGAATTGACCGGACGGGTCGCGCTTGTTACGGGCGGGACGAAGGGAATTGGGCGCGCTGTCGCGGAGCGCCTGCTTCAGGCAGGTGCTTCAGTGGCGGTTTGCGCGCGGACCGAGGCGGACGTGCGAACGGCGGAGGCCCAGCTGGGCGACCGGGCCCTCGGGATCGTCTGCGATGTGGCCGACCACCGCGCGTGCGCCCGCATGGTCGACCGGACGGTGGCCCGCTTCGGGCGACTCGACATCCTCGTGAACAATGCCGGGCTGGGGATCTTCAGGACGGTGGCCGAGATGAGCGTGGAGGAGTGGCAGCTCCAGGTCGATGTGAACCTCGGGGGCGTCTTCTACTGCTCGAAGGCGGCGCTCCCGCACCTCGTCGCGAGCGGTGATGGGTTCATCGTGAACATTGCGTCGCTGGCGAGCCGGCACGCGTTTTCCGGCGGCGCCGGCTACAACGCGAGCAAATTCGGACTGCTCGGACTCACCGACGCGATGATGCTGGACGTGCGCCAC
>JAAXGI010000203.1 GCA_012267505.1 Gemmatimonadota bacterium | reverse complement strand
CTCGTCGATGAAGATGATGCACGGGGCATGGGCCTTGCCCTGCTCGAAGAGGTCGCGGACGCGCGAGGCGCCCACCCCGACGAACATCTCCACGAAGTCCGAGCCCGACATCTGGAAGAAGGGTCGGCCCGCCTCGCCGGCCACGGCCTTCGCCATCAGGGTCTTCCCCGTCCCGGGCGGCCCCACGAGGAGGACGCCCTTCGGCAGACGCCCGCCGAGCCGGGCGAAGCGGCGCGGGTCCTTGAGAAACTCGATGATCTCCTCGAGCTCGTCCTTCGCCTCATCGGCGCCCGCTACGTCCTCGAAGGTCACCTTCGGCGTGTCCGGCGAGATGAGCTTCGCCTTCGAGCGCCCGAACTGGAAGGCGCGGTTGCCGCCTCCCTGCATCGTCCTGAGGAGCCAGAACCAGAAGAGGATCAGGATGACCCAAGGGAGAGCTGAGACGAGGAAGCTCCACCACGGTGTGCGTTCCGGCTCGGCCGTGACGTCGACGGACCGCGCCTCAAGGTCGGCGAGAAGACCCTCGCTGATCTCGCCGGGGAGGCTCGTCTCGAAGACCGCGTATTCCTGGCCGTTCACCGTGATAGCGCTGGCGAACTCGCCCTCGATCATCACGCCCTGGATGACGGTGACGGCCTCGACGTTGCCGCGCGCAAGCTCGTCGCGGAATTCCGAGTAGGAGAACTCGTAGCGGGGTGGCTGCTGGGCGCGGAAGAAATTGACCAGGAGGAGGGGAATCAGGATGATCAGGATCCAGAAGGAAGCCGTCCGCGACAGACGTTCCCACCCCGTGTCCTTCCTCTCCGGCTTCCGCGGGTCTTTGGGCCTGGCCATGTTGAGGAAGCTCTCTAGGGTTGTCTCCCCGCACAAGAACCACGGGGGGCCTCGGCCCGGCCTGCCCCCGTTCGCCGGACCCCGATCCACCAGTGGGGCGCCGCCTTCCCCTCCGCTTCCTCCGCCGCCTCCCCCAGCGCCTGACCGGGGAGCCAGAGGACGCATCCCTCTGCATCCACCAAGACGGGTCGCCTCGCCCGCTCCCGCCTCGGGATACGGGCCTCCCGGAAGAGCTTGGCGAGCTTCCTCGACCGGCCGCGGATCCGGATCCGGTCCCCGGGCAGCCAAGAGCGCACCCGGAGGGGGAAGGCGAGCCGGGCGGGGTCGAAATATGCCGACTCCCACACCCTCCTCCGCCCGCAGGCGGAGTCGGCCCCGCCGGGAGTGGAGGACGGTGCGCGGTCCGTCTTCCAACGGAGCTCGAAGCGGGTGCCCGAGAGAGCGATCTCCCCCCCACCCGCCGTGGGGGCCTCGATCACGAGGGCGTTCTCGCCGCCCGGCGGCATGTCGGGATCAGAGTCCGGAGCGGGCCGGTACATCCGGATCCGGTCGAATTCGCGTTCAAGGCGGAGCGGGCCGGCGAGATCCAGGCGCGCGCCGCTCGCCTTCCCGGTGATAAACTCCACGGCAGAGGCGGTTCCGGCTTCCGAGAGGCTCCCCCCGATCGACTCGGCCAGGCGCCGGAGGAGCGCGGAGCGAAGGGGCCTCGGGAACCGCAGGAGCGCGGAGCGGTCGACGGCGATGTCGGCGCCGGCGACTGTGGCCAGTTCCGCGAGCTCGCGGTCGAGGAGATGATCGAGGGCTGCCCGCTCGCGCGAGGCGTTGCGGGTGAGGCGGAGGAGGCCACGCCGGGCGCCCGGGTGGACGGCCTCGAGCTCCGGGAGGAGCCGGCGTCGGATCCGGTTCCGCGAGTGGCGGACCGAGTCGTTCGTCGAATCCACCCGCGGGCAGAGCCGGTGGCGGACCGCGTACGCCTCGAGCTCGGATCTCGCGAAGGGGAGGAGTGGACGGAGGATCCCCGGCTTGCGCGACTCGGGGATCCCCGAGAGCCCCCGGGGGCCGGTGCCCCGGAGGATCCGAAAGAGCACCGTCTCGGCCTGATCGTCGGCGTGGTGCGCGGTGAGGACCCACTCCACCTCGCCCGCAGCGAGAAGTCCCTCGAGGAATCCGTAGCGGAGGGAGCGCGCCTCCTCCTCGCCCCCGGGAACCTCCCCCGCACGCTCCCAGTGGAGGGGAAGCGCCCACGCCCGGGCCAGCCCGGCCACCCACTCCCGATCGCCAGCGCTCTCCGCCCGCATCCGGTGGTCGAAGTGCGCAACGCGGAGCCCCGGAGCCGGAACGTGCAGGGCGAAGCGGAGGAGGTGCAGGAGGACGAGCGAGTCGAGCCCGCCCGAGCAGGCGACGGCGAGCCGGTCGTCCGCGCGCGTCCAACCCCGGGCCTCCCAGTGGCGCCGGAAACGCGCAGAGAGCCCGGCGCGCGTGTCCGGACCGGTCACGGCGGTCCGAGGCCCGGGGGGGGTGGCCGCGCGGTCTCCCTACAGAGCACCGCGGCCAAGAGGTCGGGCCGGTCTGTTTGGATCCCGCCGACGCCCCAGGCGAGGAGGGTCCGCATCACCTCCGGATCGTCAACGGTCCACACGTGCACGGGGAGGTTCCGGCGCGAGGCCTCCCGGATGAAGCGCGGCGTCGCGACCTGGCGGCCCTCCCAGCGGTAGGGGATCTGCAGGGCGTCCGTCCGCGGCGTGTACAGGCCCCCGCCCGGGAGCCGGTGCAGGTGGTAGAAGAGCCGGATCTGGCGCCGGGTCGCCGATGTCGGCCCGCGGTATCCGTGCCGGTCGGCCCGCCCTTCCTCCCCGACCGAAGCCAGAAGGACGCGGTGCTCCGCCCCGGCCGCCCGGACCACGTCGATGACGCGGGGCGTCGTTGCGTCCCCCTTCGCATCCACGTTCATCCGGACGCCGGGGAAGGCCTCGAGCACGTCGACGAAGCGCGGCACCACGACGCCGCGGCCCCGGAAGGAGTGCGCCCCCCCGAGGTCCGTGAACCGGTAGCCGGCGTCGAGCCGCTGGATCTTTGCCAGGGTGAGGTCACGCACGGCGCCGCAGCCGTCCGTCGTGCGGTCGACCGTCGGGTCGTGGATCACGACGAGCTCCCCGTCGGCGGTGGCGTGGACATCCATCTCGAGGATGTCCGCTTCCCAGCGCTCGACCGCCGCGCGGAACGCTTGCATCGTGTTCTCCGGCGCGAGCGCGGCCCCGCCCCGGTGTGCGAAGAAGAGAGGGGCCCCCGCCGTGTACGGG
>JAAXGI010000045.1 GCA_012267505.1 Gemmatimonadota bacterium | reverse complement strand
TTCGTCTCCGGCCTCGCCCTCACCCAGACTGGCGGGCACGCGGACTTCCGGCCGCGGACCGCGACCTCGAACGTCATCACCTGCGCCTGCCAGGCCTCGACCGAGCAGCTCGGCCGCATCGCGGACGGGATCGACGAGTGCCGCCGGGCGGCCCGGGACGAGCTTCGCAAGGGTGCGCACCAGATCAAGATCATGGCCGGGGGCGGAGTCTCCTCCCCGACCGACCCGATCTGGAACACCCAGTACTCGGCCGGCGAAATCCGGGCCATCTGCGAGGAGGCGGAAGCGTGGCGGACCTACGTGCTGGCCCACGCCTACATTCCGAAGGCGATCATCCGCGCCGTCACCAACGGGGTACGGACCATCGAGCACGGGAACCTGCTGGACACCGAGGCCGCGAAGGTGATGGCGGACCACGGCGCCTACCTCGTCCCGACCAGCGTTACCTACCGGGCGCTCCGCGACCACGGGCGGGAGTTCGGATTCCCCGAGGTCTCGATGCAGAAGCTGGGCGACGTGCTCGAGGTCGGCATGCGGGCGATCGAGATCGCGCGTGACGCCGGGGTCCGCATCGGGCACGGCTCCGACCTGCTCGGGGAGTGTCAGGTCTACCAATCGGACGAGTTCGCGATCAAGGCCGAGCTGCTCGGCAACCACGAAGCAATCCGCCAGGCCACGGAGGTGAACGCGGAGATCCTGAACATGGCGGGGGAGCTCGGAGTGGTGCGGGCGGGTGCGCTGGCGGACCTCGTCGTCGTGGACGGCGACCCTCTCGCCGACATCGGCCTCCTCGCGGGCCAAGGCGCGCACATGCCCGCCATCATGAAGGGCGGCCGGCTCTTCAAGGACTCGCTGTAACCCCGGCTCGTCCAGCCTGGAGGACGGGAGGGTCTCAGCCGACCGGGGCGCCGTTCTCGTGGGGCGCGAGGGCGGCGTAGACGGCACGGTGGGTCGGGGTAGCGACACGAGCCTCACGGCCGAGACGGTCGATCGCGCCGTTGAGGGCCGACGCCTCCAGACGCTCACCCCGCTCGAGGGCCGCGAACATGGACGCCTTCATGGGCGCCGGCAGCTTGTCCAGAATCGCCATCGTCCGGGCTTCCTGATCCTCCGGAAGGGAGACCCCGAGCGCCCGGGCGACGGCGACCGTCTCAGCGGTGAGGCTCTCCATCACCGCACGCGTCGCGGGATTGCTCCGGCAGGCACCAAGCGGAAGCCGGGCCAGGCAATTGGCGCCCGCGAGGGTGCAGATCATCACCACTTTCTGCCAGAGCTCGCGCTCGATGTCGTTCGGCACCGGGCATTCGATGCCGGCCGCTTGGCACGCTTCCCGGAGGGCGAGGACGCGCAGGCTCGCAGAGTTGTCCATCTCGCCGATCCGGAGAATCTGCAGCCGGTCGAAGTGGCGGACGACGCCCGGCTCCTCGATGAGGGCGCTGATGTGTGCGACTCCGCCGAGCACCCGGTCCGGGCCGAGAATCCGGCACAGGACCTCGACGTGGCCGATGCCGTTCAGCAGGGGGACGACAAAGGTATCGACGCCGAGCGCCGGCCGGACCGCCTCGCCCGCGGTCTCGCAGTCGTAGGACTTGACCGTGAACAGCACGCAGTCGGCGACGCCGAATGCGGCCGGATCGTCGCTCGCCGACACGGGCCGGAGTTCCAACCCACCGAGCTGACTGCGGACCACGAGGCCGTTCGCCCGAATCGCCTCCAGATGCCGGCCGCGGGCAACGAAGCCGACCTCATGCCCGGCGGCGGCGAGCCGAGCGCCGAAATACCCGCCGACGCCCCCCGCCCCCATCACCGTGAACTTCATCGCCTGGAACCCTCCTCCTGCTCGCGCCCGCCGGCCCGGTTCCGTTCGCGGCTGGCCGGGCGGCAGGTTAGCGCATCCTGACCACGTACAAAGCTCGGGTCGGAACCCAAGGACTTTGCGGGTGCGCGGGCTTCGCGAGAGCGCACCTTCCGGGGAGGGCGACTGTCCTCGGGCGCCCCCGGCCATATCAGCCAAGAAATCGGTGATTTTTCCGGGCCGGACCCGTTCCAGCTCTTGTGTCGATCCGTTCGGAAGCGAGGGACGAAGACGCTAGACTGTCCCGCCCAAACTGGCAGCTCCCAGTGGCAGAGATGCAGAAGCAAGCACGCATTGCCGTAGTCGGGGCCGGGTGGTGGGCCTGCGAATACCACATTCCCCACGTCCAGCAGAACCGCCAAGCGGAGCTGGTGTCGGCCTGCCGGCTCGGCCGGGCAGATCTCGAGCGCGTGCGCTCCAGATTCGACCTTCCGCACGTCACCGAGGACCACCACAAGGTCTACGACCACGAGCCGGACGGCGTCATCGTCGCCTCGCCGCACGTTTCTCACTTCGAGCACGCGGCGGAGGCCCTTCGCCAAGGATGCCACGTGCTCGTCGAGAAGCCGATGGCGACCCGGACCACCGACGCCCGCGAGCTCGCCCGGCTCGCAGAGGAGTCCGGACGGACCCTCATGACCCCCTATGGCCTCAACCACACCCCGTACATGGAGCAGGCCGCGGACTGGGTGCGGGCCGGCCGCATCGGCGCCGTCCGGCATGCAGCGCTGCACATGTCGTCCGCACTCCTCGACCTCTTCGGCGGGGAGCCGATGATCGAGACCGAGGGGCATCTCTACCGCCCGCCGCCCTCGACCTGGGCGGACCCGCGACGGGCCGGGGGGTACGGCTGGGGGCAGCTTTCGCACGCGCTCGCCGCGCTGTTCTTCGTTACCGATCTCGAGCCCGAGAGCGTGCACGCCGCCGTCCACCGCTCGAAGATCGGGGTGGACGACCACGACGCGGCCGTCCTGCGATTCGAGGGCGGGGCCATCGGCACCCTCTCGGGAGCGGCCGGCCTCCCCAAGCACGGCGCGCCCCAGCTCGATCTCCGGATTTACGGCGAAGACGGCATGCTCGTGCTCGACGTGGAAGAAGGCCGGGAGCGCCTCTCGCTCCAGCGTCACGACGGCTCCGGCGACGAGCGGCGGATGGGCCGGAGCGAGGGCTTCGGCTCCTACACCACCCGCGAGGCGGTGGACCGCTTCATCGCGATCTGCCGCGGCGAGGCGGCCCGCAACTGCGGAGATCACCTCGTGGGACTCCGGACCGTGCGGGTCCTGGAAGCGCTGTACTCATCCGCGGACGCAGGCGCAACGGTAGAGTGCGGATGAGCGAACGAGGGCCGAGCATGAGCCATCGATACGCATGGGTGCTGGAGGTACGTCCCGGCTACGAAGAGGAATACAAGCGGCGGCACGACGAGATCTGGCCGGAGATGCTGGACGCCCTGCGCGAGGCGGGAATCCGGAACTACTCGATCTTCCGCCACGGCCTCACCCTGTTCGGGTACTTCGAGACGGATAACCTCGAAGAGACCATCGCCCGGCTCGGGGAGAGCGAAGTCAACCGACGCTGGGCCGAGTACATGGCACCGGTAATGAAGATCGAGGTCGACCCGGCGCGGA
>JAAXGI010000242.1 GCA_012267505.1 Gemmatimonadota bacterium | reverse complement strand
AGATACTCGTTCCACGCGAAGATCCAGCACAGCATCGCGACCGAGATCATGCCCGGAAGCACGAGCGGCAGGGTCACCTTGAAGAACGCCCTGAGCGGCGGGTAGCCGTCGAGGTAGGCGGCCTCCTCGAGCTCGCGCGGCGCGTCACGGAAAAACACCATCATGAGCCAGGTCGCGAGCGGCATGTTGAAGACCAGGTAAAGGATGATGAGCGACAGGTGGCTGTCCGTGCCCCAGGGGGTCGCGTCGAACAGGAAGAACATCGGGATGAGCACCGCCACGGGTGGGAACATCCGATTCGAGAGGATCCAGAAGGCGAGGTTTTCGCCGCCCGCCTGCCGCGGAAACCGGGCGAACGCGTAGCCGGCGAGGGTACCGAGCACCAGCGATGCGAGGGTGTTTCCGGTCGCGATGACGAAGCTGTCGACGAGGGCCTGGAAGTTGCTTGCCTCGGCGAAGACCAGCTTGAAGTTCCCCGGATGCCACACCTCCGGCCAGAACGTGGGGACCGTCCGGTTGGTCTCCGCCGCGTCCTTGAGCGCGGTGATGATCTGCCAGTAGAACGGGAACAGGGTGAGGAGGAGCCACAGCCCCAGGAACACGAGGAGCAGCCCCCGGACGAGCCGGTAGTTCGCCTCGTTCACGGGCGCTCCCTCGTGCGCTGAACCTTCATGCGATGCCCTGCGCCTTCAGGACCTTCTTGAGATAGCGAAGGAACGCGATGATCAGGATGGCCGAGAACGCGAAGATGATGATCGCGTAGGCGGCCGCCTCGCTCACCTCGAACTCGCGGATCCCGCGCTGAAAGGCGATGTAGGTGGGAAGCTCGGAGGTCTGGGCCGGGCCGCCGGAGGTCATGACGTAGACGAGGTCCACGAACTTGAAGGCGTCCATGAACCGGATGATGAAGGCGATCGCGATCACCTCCTTCAGCATGGGCAGCGTGATGCGCCGGAGCACGAGCCATCCGCTCGCCCCGTCGACGCGGGCCGCCTCGTAGACGGCGGGGGGCAGCGAGACCCGGCCCGAATAGATGATGAGGAGCGGCAGGGCGGTCCAGTTCCAGATGTCGGCGATGATGATCGACCACAGGGACACGCCCGCGTTGAACCACTCGATGTGCTCGCCGATGAGGCCGAAGTGGAGAAGCGCGGCGTTGATCGCCCCGTTGGACGGGGTAAGCAGGAACTTCCACAGCACCCCGACGATCGAGGGCGGCAGCATCATCGGCAGCACCAGGATGATCAGGAAGAGCACGCGCAGCCAGTCCCGCTTGACCACCTCGTAGAGGGTCAGCGCAAGGACGGTGGCGAGCAGCACCTGGAGGCCGGCGCCGAACACGAGGTACTGCACGAGGTGCTGCACGCTGTCCCAGAACCGCTCCGAGGTGAGGACGGTGTGGAAGTTCTCCCACCCGACGTAGCTCCAGTTGCCGCGAAAGAGCCGCATCATGTTGGTGTTCTGGAACGCGTGGTAGAACATCCATACGGTGGGGTAGACGACGATCCCGAACAGCACCAGAACCGGCGCCCCGACGAGCGCGATCGGCACCCAGCGGTTGACGATCAGATTGGGGCGGTTCTTCTTCCGGACGAACCAGTCCGGCAGGGCGCCGGACTCGCCCGGTGCGGCGCGGGCGCCGGCCACTCCACCGCCCGTCGCGGCGGTCCCGGCTTCAGCCGGCGGCACCGGCGCTTCTCTTCGAGGCCGCCCCTCGCCTTCGCTCCGAAACAGGCAACTTGACGTTCTCGCTTTCCGCGCGGATCGGGTTCAAAGCAGCTTGATGGCCGCGATGACGACGCCCGCGGCGGCAAAGACGGCTGCGTAGAGCCGGTTCGTGATGCGCGTCTCGAGCGCGGCAATCGCCGCCGTCAGATCCGCTTTCGTGACCAGGTCCGCCCGACCCGTATCGGCCGCCTCGCCCATCTTGGAGGCGATTGCTTCCGCTTGATCACTCTCGATCCCCGCTGCCTTGAGGTCACGCGCCGCTTGCAGGGTGTCGAAGGCGGAAGCGTTGTTGGTCATGTCGAATCCTTGCGGTTGGCGAGCTCGGTTCCATACTGCCGGGGTTGTCCCCACTGCTCCCCGACAGGTCCGATTGTAATCCGATTCGCCTCGCCGGCGGGGCACCGCTGCGGCCCGGAGGGTCGCACTTCCCTTTCGCGAGTGGCATCCGCTGGCAGCGGCGTTCAGGCCTCGTGCGAAGACGCCCGCGCCAGTGGAAAATCGGCCTCCACCGTATAGCGGGCACCGGACGGGAGGAGTCGGCTCGAGAGGAGCCGGAACGACGCGACCGGAACCATGGACGTGCGAAAGAGCGCAAAGGAGCCAAGATAGTCCTGGAGAGCGAGGGGCGGCGGCGGGCGGTGAAATCGAGCGATGGTGACGTGCGGCGCGAACTTGCGCCGTTCGGGCGGATAGCCCGCGCGGGCAAGGACGCTTCGGACGGAGGCGGCGAGCGCCCCGAGGTCGCGTGCCGGAGATGCCCCGACCCACAGCACCCGGGGCGGACCCCGGAGCGGGAAGTGACCGACTCCGTGCAGTCCGACCGCAAGGGCGGATGCTTCCACTCGGGACAATGCCGCCTCGATCCGGGCCTGAGCCAAGTGGTCGACTTCGCCGATAAAGGCGAGGGTGAGGTGGAGACCCTCTTCGTCCAGCCAGCGCGCGTCCCGGAGCCCGGCCTGGATCTCGCCGATCGCCTCCTTCAGGAGCTCGGGCAGCTCCAACGCCACGAAGAGCCGCGGCACCGCATGTCTCCTCTTCGTCACTGATCAGGGCCTCGGCCCCGTCGCCATCCCGGAGCGGCCCGCGATTGACAAGGTGCCGCCCGACGGCGGCACAATGGAATCCGGGAGATCGTATCGCAGGAGCCGGGATGAGCCGCCCATCGAGCCCCGCCAAGGTCACCATCGACCCGGACCGCCTGCTGGGCGACCTCCGTCGGCTCCGCGAGTTCGGCGCCTGCGGCATCGGCGTCGTGCGGCAGTCGCTCACCCCCATCGACATCGAGTCGCGCCACTGGCTTTGCTCGCGCCTCGAGGAGGCGGGCCTCGACGCCCGCATCGACGGGATCGGAACCGTGCTCGGCCGCTCGCGCAACCCCGGGCCGGCCCTTCTCATCGGCTCCCACACGGACACCCAGCCCCGGGGAGGTTGGCTGGACGGGGCGATGGGGGTCATCTACGGCCTCGAGGTGGCGCGCACTCTCGCCGAATGCGACGAGACGAATCATCTCGCGGTCGATGTCGCCTCGTGGATCGACGAGGAAGGAGCCTTCGCCACCTGCCTTGGGAGCCAGGTCTACTGCGGCGAACTCGATCCGGGGGCGGTCCGCGATCTCGTGAACGACGAAGGCAGATCGCTCGGCGAGGTGCTCCGCGAGGCGGGGCTCGAAGGGGTTCCGATCGAGCGAGGCGAGCCGGGCCGCCACATCGGCTACGCCGAGGCGCACATCGAGCAGGGGCCGTGGCTCGAGCACCGGCAAAAGCGGATCGGCGCCGTCACCGGCATCGTCGGCTCGCGCACCTTCACGGTCTCGTTCACGGGCCAGCAGAACCACGCCGGGACCACCCCGATGGCGCTCCGGCGCGACGCGGGGCACGCGCTCGTCGAGCTCGCCCACCGGGTGTACGAGACCTTCCCGGAGCACGCGGGCGAGCGGAGCGTGTGGACCATCGGCCGCATCGCTCTCGACCCCGGCGTCCAGAGCATCGTGCCGGGACGGGCCGAGATGCACCTTCAGTTTCGGGATCAGGACGTGGCGGTGCTCGATCGGCTCGAGGCGCACGCCCACGGCCTGGTGGCCGAAGCCCGCGGCCGCGGCCGCGCCGAGGTGGAGATGATCGAGGTCGGAAAACGGTCCATCCCAGCCATGATGGACGAGCGGCTCCGCGGGCACATCGAGCGGGCCGCGGAGCATCACGCCCCCGGTGACTGGATCTCGATGCCGAGCGCCGCCATCCACGACGCCCAGGTCCTCGCCCGCCACATGCCGGCCGCGATGATGTTCGTGCCGAGCATCGGCGG
>JAAXGI010000033.1 GCA_012267505.1 Gemmatimonadota bacterium | reverse complement strand
CAGATCGACCACCCCGCGGGGTGGCCCGGTCCGGGTGAGGGCGGCGCTGATCAGAACGTTCGTGTCGAGTACGACCCTCTCAGCTCTCATCGGAGAGCAGGGACTCCAACGCCGCTGGCGTCAGGCAGCTGGCGGCTGCCTCCTGGCTCATGGCATCCATCGCGGCCGCCAACCGGTCCCATGCAGTTCCGCGCAGTCGTTCGAACTGCTCCACCGACAGCATCACACCCACCGGCGTGCCGTTCCGGGTGACGCGCACGGGCCCCTGCTGGGCGGACCGAAGCAGCTGGCCGAACCGGTTCTTGGCTTCTTTGGCGGTGATTTCTCGCATGTGGGCACAATAGCTATTATGGCCCTGATGGTCCAGCCGGGCCTTCGTGCAGGTTTGTTGCTTCTTCCTCCGTCGTCCGCAGCCCGGGGCGACCTCGTGCCTTACCTCGGAAAGCGATGGAGGAAGGGCATGACCAGAATCGGCGGCCGCGTCGTTGCATGCTGAATCCCCCGCACTTGAGCGAACTTCTCCGCGAGAGGATGGACCAGCTCGGATTGCGGGTGCGCGCCTCCGGTGGACAGCTCGGGCTATAGCGGCCCACAGCCCCCACGGCCCTTCCCCACTGTCGGAGCATCCGGTGCCGGTACCTGACCGGGACGCCAGGAAGATCCGACCACGCTCCGCACACCGGTCGCCGCCGGAAGGACCCGATCCCGGCTCGGGGTGGGTGCTCCGCGCTCGCCGTCGGAACCCACGACGACGTCAGCCGCACTACGGCTCGGTGACCTCGAAGACGAACATCATCCCCGCGTGCAGATGCTCGGCAATATGACAGTGGAGCATCCACGATCCCGGATTCGACATCTCCACGAGCAGGTCCATCGTCGAGCCGACCGGGAGGATGGCCGTGTCCTTCCACACCAGGTTCGTGGTCGGGATCCCGTCGCGCTCGGTCACCAGGAACCGCTGGCCGTGTATGTGGATGGGATGGTTCATCGGGTGGAACGACTCCGGGTCGTTGAACACCCGGATCTTGACGACGTCGCCCACGCGGAAGCGCCAGTCGATCTCCTCGTTCTCCAGGCCGCTGGCCGGTTCCCGCAGGGTCCAGGTCACCTGGGTACCCGTCGAGAGCCAGTTCATCACCGGCATCCCGTCGTTCCACTCGACGGGCGGCACGTAGAAGGTGTCGGCCTCCATCGACGCCACGATGGGCACGGGCAGACCGCGCACCCGGACCGTGGTCACCAGCTCGTGATCCACGGCCTTTCCGCGTAGCGCTCGGAAGGGTTCGAGGTCAGCGGCCACATCCGCGTTCTCGCGCAGCTCGACGAACGAGGCCGTGGTCGCGTCGTCCACCGGAGGACCGTTCACGCTCACCACCGCAAGGGTGTCCTCGTGGGGGTAGAAGGTGCCACGGAAGTGGTTCACTGCCTGGATCGTGTTGGTGATGCCCACCTCCCCGGCCTCCGGGAAGCGTACGTCCACCACGTAGCGCTCGGCGGGTGCGATGACCACGCTCTCCACCCAGCTCTCCCGCTCGAACTTCCCGATGTCGGAGGCGATCAGCTTCACCCGAGCATCCCCGAAACGGACGTTGAAGGTGCGGGTGCTCGCGACGTTCGTCAGATAGAAGCGGACCACCTCACCGGTACGCGCGTCGATCCGGTGGTCGTCGACCCCGTTGGTGAGCATCACCGTGCCGAAGCGTCCCATGAGGGCGTGCGTCGGTGCCTCCTCCCCCCAGGGAACGAGGCCCTCCTCGTCGATCAGGATGTCGTCGAGGACGAGCAGCTCCTCCCGGTGGGCGGGGCCGTAGTAGTCCGGGGCCGTCGGCATGACCAGCAGGTTCCCGTAGAGGCCGAGGTCCTGCTGGACATCCTCGCGCATGTGCGGGTGATACCAGAACATCCCGGCGTCGGGAACGTCGATCTCGTAGACGAAGGTCTCACCTTCGCTTATGGGGTCCTGCGTGACCCCCGGGACGCCGTCGAAGCGGTTCTCCAGCCGCACGCCGTGCCAGTGCACCGTCGTGGGCAGCCGGATGCGGTTGGTCACCCGCACCATGATGCGCGAGCCCCGGTCCGCCTGGATCAGCGGGCCCGGATACTGGCCGCCGTACCCGAGCATGGCGTAGTCGCGCCCCCCGATCGTGCGCCGGACCAGGGAGACGTCCATGTCGAGCGTGTCGCCATCCGCCACCACGACCCTCCGGCTGGGTTCGGCCACCGGAAGGATCGCGGGATCCATCCCGCCGCTGATCAGGAAGGGGCGCACGGGCGGGACGGCGTTTTCGAGCCCCGGCACCATCGGCATGGTCACCGACATCGGGGGCATGCGCCACCCGCCCGCCTCGCCGCCGTCGCCCGTCATCCGAGGTTCCTGGGCGGCGAGCGCGCCCGGCAGGGCGGCGATCAGGAGGATCCGGAGGCGCAACGGCGTCGGCAGCCTCAACCGTAGCCGTATGCGGCGCAGTTCTCCTGCTCGAAGGCGCCGTGCCCCGCCATCGTGTGCATCTGGCCGCTACGGGACATCCCGCGCATCACGACCGGACCCGTCCAGATGGCGGCTCCGGGATCGTCCTCGGGCTCGAGCGTGACGACGAGGAGGAACTTGTTCCACCGGGCCCGGCCCTGGAGCTGGCCGCCGGCGAGCGGGCCGATGCGCTCGACCTGGTCCAGCTCAGACGTGGTCAGCCATCCTACGTATACGCCTTCGCGGGGCTCCACGAGACGCTCCACGGAGAGCCAGACGTCGAGCAGATAGCTGCCGTCCTCCGCCAGGGTGACGCCGTAAGGGGAGTCGGGGAAGGTGACCTCGCCGAGTCCCGCGGCGAGCCCGGTGCCCGGGAGCCTCCGCGTGCTCACCACCGGGAAGGCGTAGTAGGCCGGTGCGTCGACCGGGGCGACGGACTCGGGAAGCACCGTCCCGCCCACCTCCCCACCCCGGGGGTCGTCCGGAAGCGGACATGTGCCCGGGGAAACTTCGGGCACCCGGTCTCCCCTTCCCGGGACGAGCCCGGTCAGAAGCGCGAGCGCGAGCAGGGTCTTCCCAGTCACCGGGCCCGCGCTCCTAGCTCACCGGGCGCGGAGAGGGCTCGTCCCACTTCTGGACGCTCGAGATGTCCGGCATGCCCCAGTCCTCGCCGTTCCACCCGCTGAACCCGTCCATGCGGAAGGTCCAGAAACC
>JAAXGI010000284.1:6399-7564 GCA_012267505.1 Gemmatimonadota bacterium | reverse complement strand
CCTTCGGCAAGGCCCACGGGGCGGTGGAGCAGCAGCATATCGGCCCGGAGCCCGAAGCGGCAGGCATCGAGGAGCAGGGGCTCGGGTGGATGAACGACTACGGCGAGGGGCACGGTGTCGACACCTTCACGGGCGGCCCGGAAGGCGCTTGGACGAGCCGCCCGATCCAGTGGGACAACACCTTCTTCCAGAACCTCTTCGGCTACGAGTGGGAGCTCACCAGGAGTCCCGCGGGCGCGCAGCAGTGGACGCCGAAGGAGGCGTCCGCCGTCGCCACCGTGCCGGACGCCCATGATCCGGCGACGCGGCATGCCCCGATGATGCTCACGACGGACCTCTCGCTCAGGACCGATCCGGCCTACGAGAAGATCTCGCGGCGCTTCCATGCGAACCCCGACGAGTTCGCCGACGCCTTCGCGAGGGCCTGGTACAAGCTGACCCACCGCGATCTCGGGCCCTACGTCCGCGGACTGGGCCCCTCGGTCCCCGCGGAGCCGGAACTCTGGCAGGATCCGGTTCCGGAAGTGGACCACGAGCTGATCGACACGGACGACGTGGCCGACCTCAAGACGGCCATACTCGGCTCGGAACTGGACGCCTCCGAGCTGGTCCTGACGGCCTGGGGCTCAGCAGCCTCGTTCCGCGGCACCGACAGGCGCGGCGGAGCGAACGGCGCCCGGATTCGCCTCGCGCCGCAGAAGGACTGGACCGTCAACAACCCGGCGGAACTCCCACGGGCACTCGCGGTCCTCGAGGAGATCGTGGACAGGTTCAACGGCACGCAGACCGGCGGCAAGCGGGTCTCGCTCGCCGACGTCATCGTGCTGGGGGGGTGCGCGGCGGTGGAACAGGCCGCCAGGAGGGCTGGACACGACGTCGAGGTCCCCTTCGCGCCCGGTCGCACGGACGCGACGCAGGAACAGACCGACGTGGAGTCGTTCGCCGTGCTGGAGCCGACGGCCGACGGGTTCCGGAACCATGTCGGGGAGGGACACCTGAGATCGGCGGAGGAACTGCTTCTGGACAGGGCACACAAGCTGAACCTGAGCGCCCCCGAGATGACGGTGCTCGTGGGCGGGATGCGGGCCCTGGCCGCGAACTCCGACCGTTCCGCGCTGGGCGTCCTCACGACGCGGCCGGGGACGCTCACCAACGACTTCTTCGT
>JAAXGI010000284.1:0-6350 GCA_012267505.1 Gemmatimonadota bacterium | reverse complement strand
GTGAACCTGCTCGACATGGACACGAGGTGGGAAGCAGCATCGGCAGCAGATGAGACCTTCGAAGGACGCGATCGTGCAACGGGCGAACTCAGGTGGACCGCCAGCCGGGCCGACCTGGTCTTCGGGTCAAACTCCCAGCTGCGCGCGATCGCCGAAGTCTATGCATCCGACGACGCGGAGGAGAAGTTCGTCCGCGACTTCGTGGCCGCCTGGGAGAAGGTGATGAACCTGGACCGGTTCGACATCGACTGATCCGGGGTGAGCGGCCGGGCGCGGGACGGGCCACCCCGCCGGTCTGGCTGGCTCTTGGGCAGCAACTCGACCGTACGATGGCGGGCAGACCGGCGGAGCCGCCGGCCCCCATGGGAGGAACGCTGGCCGCCGTCCTGTGGGTCGGGCAGGTGGGAGGTGCGGGGAGCGCCTGACCGGATCGGTGCCAAGACAGACGGAGCGTGGTCTGCCTCGTGATCACGGGCCCTACTCCCGCTACCGGCTCCCCGGGTACGACACGGCTGGATGCGGGCACCGAGGCCGGCGCCCATAGGGTGCCTGACTTCAGCCGCCGGATCCCGCGCTGGCGCCTGGATCGGAACCCGGCCTCACTCCACGGCCAGCACCGACCCCGCCTCACCCTTCAGGCGGAGGACGACCTCGGTGCCGGGAACGAGCGAGGTCAACAGCGGGCTCTCAACGAAGCGGTGAACGTGGGGCACCGAACCGCTCGCGCCCTTCCCGCACGTGCTGCAGGTGATACTGTGGAGACGCGCCGGCGCGATCTCACCGCCCCGTCGGACGGCAAGATCGGGACCGGCGGACGCCAGCCGTTCGGCCAATGCCTCCGGAATGAGAAGACGCCCGTCATCGGGAGTCTTCCGTGACACGACCACCGTCTCCGGTCGCTCTAGGGTCATGGGCACCACCTCCAGTTCGAGTCCGCCGCTGTCCGTGATGGCCCGGCTTCCGCTGTGGGGCCAACCCCTCGCCCGCAGAGTTTCCTGCAGGGGTATTATGGTGTCGCGCACCGTGCGCCGGTATCCCGATGCGCGTCTGGAGTCCCTCCCCTCCGGCGGGGGGGTGTGTCTGGACTCGGCTCCACGACCGCGGCCGCGGCAGGTGCCCATAGTCGCAGCAGGCGATTCGCCCGGGGCGCTCTCCATGTGGCCCCGCAGGCGCGCCGGGGCCCCTGACGGGAGCCGTAGGGTGGAGTCGGTCGGCCGGTCGACTCCACCGGAAAAGCCGTTCCCGCGCCGAGTTGCACTACAAGGAGCGTTCGCGACACTGACGGCGAGCCCGCAGACGACCACTCGGGATTAGCCCGTTGTATGGGCAAGGACTTGTACTGGGGGCGATCCGGGCGGCCGGATCCTGGCAAATCAATCCGAGTCTGACGTCACGCCGTCCAGGCACCGGTCGCGTCGCATGGGTGGCTGAGTTTCGAGCGAGCCCTGGCCTATCGCCGACGCCGATCGCACGGATCATCGCTGGCGCCGAGGGCTGCGTCCTGGGTGCCCCCAGAGTTGCCCCAAGGATGTTCCGCTAACCTTGTGATTGGACTATGGCGGCGAAACGGCCGCCGGAATAGGCCGACCAAGGTTCCTTCTTAACCGAATCCATAAAGAAGGCCAAGGGCCTTGTGCTTTCTTTGTGCGGATGGATTGGACAATGTGGGAAGAATACTTTTCTTGGCAAGCAGATAAAGAAAGTGAATCGCTTGAAGGTTTCTTAGGGTGATGCCATGTTGGAGTCGGTCCGCCCCTTTCCACTGCTGGCAAGGCCCTACCGCCACGAGCTCGGACAGAGCTGCTAGCTGCCAGAGTCCAATCGCATGCGCCGGGAATCCACAGGTGCCCATGAAGTGACCGTCGGTGGCGGAGAGGCCGTGCGAGCCTTTGTGCCCCTTCCTCTCCCGCCCGCACCGGAGGTCGATTTCGGGGAGGGTCTCCGACGTCCTCTCGAAGCGGCCACGACCGCACTCGGGAGGCTTGATGCGGTAACGGAGCTCCTCCCTGACGCGATGGTCTTCGTTTATGGCTACGTGCGCAAAGAGGCCGTGCTATCCTCGCAGATCGAAGGCACCCAGTCCTCGTTGGCCGATCTGATGCTCCACGAAGCGGGGGGGGTACCCGCCGGCAGTCAATCCGATGTCCTCGAAACGTCGAATGCCGTAGCGGCCTTGCATCACGGTGTTGAGCGCTTGCGGGACGGCTTCCCGCTCTCGAATCGCCTCATGCGCGAGATGCACGCCAGGCTGCTGGCCGGTGGCCGCGGGGCTGCCATGATGCCCGGTGAGTTCCGGCGGACACAGAACTGGATCGGTGGCACGCGTCCCGGAAACGCAGCCTTCGTGCCACCGCCGCCGAACCATGTCCAGGAATGCATGGCCGCCTTGGAACGCTTCATCCACGCCACCGACGATGGTCTTCCCATTCTGGTCAAGGCCGGACTCGCACATGCGCAGTTCGAGACTATCCACCCGTTCCTCGATGGAAATGGTCGGCTGGGACGACTGTTGATCACCCTCTTGCTGTGCGATGGCGGACTTCTCCGGGAGCCCCTTCTGTATCTCAGCCTGTACTTCAAACGCAATCGCGGCACCTACTACCAGCTCCTCAACGACACCCGGCGTACCGGAGATTGGGAGGCTTGGTTACGGTTCTTCCTGGAGGGTGTCCGCGAGGTAGCGGAAGCTGCTGTCGCGACGGCTCGATCCGCCAGCGAAACGATCCGGCAAGACCGATTGCAGATCGGCCGCCAGGGACGGCGCGCGGGTTCGGCGTTGCGCGTGCACCAGTCCCTCGTTGAGAGGCCGATTGGGGGTATTCCCAACCTCGCCCGGCGAACTGGCCTGTCCAGGCCAACCGTGGCCGCCGTGCTCCGGCTCCTCGAAGAGTTAAGTGTCGTGCAGGAGATCACGGGCCGGAAGCGAGGCAAAGTCTACACCTATGAGCGCTATCTGGCTGTTCTGCGGGAAGGAACGGAAGATCAACCCGGGTAGAGTCCTTCATCGTTGACGAAGTCCTGGCTGTCATTCCCGACCGCGTGTAACCAGCCAACCTGGTTGTATTCCGTATTCTGACGATTCCGTCTTCTAGTTGCGGTGCGGGCTGGCCACACCCGTATGCAGGTTATACCCCGGTGTGGTATATACTTCCACAACACGCGCCAATCCTCACCTATCCGGAAAGAGTCCTGTAATCGAACTCTCCACCCGTACGCAGCCAGACGCCTAAGTCAGCCGTCGCGGGCCGCCTCTTCCGCGCTCTCGCCCCGGAGCCGGTCCTTGAGCATCCGGGCCGCGAGCGCCGGATCCGCCTTCCCTCCTGTCCGCGCCATCAGCTGCCCCATGAAGTAGCCGAGCAGGCCCTCTTTCCCCCCGCGGTACTGGCCCACCTTTCCAGGACTCGCTGCGAGGACCGAGGAAATGACGTGCTCCAGGCTGTCGGCGTCACGCATTTGAAAAAGGTCTAGGCGTCGGACGATCTCCGCCGGCTCCCCGCCCTCCCGGGCCAGCACCGCCAGCACCTCGGCTCCGGCGCTGCTCGATATTGCCTCTTGGTCCACAAGCGCGACGAGCCCGGCGAGCTCCGCAGGCCCGAATGGGAGGTGCTCCAGCGCGCGGCCGTCCCGGACGCGGGGCAGCTCGTGGATGATCCAGTTCGCGAGCGCCACCCCGCTCTCCGGGCCCCGTCCTGGTTCCGGGTACGCCTCGGCAGCTGCCTCGAGGAAGCGGCTCCGTTCGTCGTCCCGCGCGAGGATCTCCGCATCCACCTCGGTAAGCCCGAACCGGCGGACCAGCTCGTCTGCGCGTACCTGCAGTTCGTCCGGGAGCCGGCGACGCGTTCCCGGGGAAGTTGGCTCTGGCCGCCGACGTTCCTGCGGCCTCGGCTGCCGGTCCGCCCCTTCGGCTGCCCGGCTGCCGTCGCCCTTCCCCAAGCCCGCACCCCGTCTCGACCAGACATCGCGCAGTGTGACGATTCGGTTGAACACCAGCCGACCGGCCGAGTCGTCCACGGGATCCCGCCAGAAGTATCCCGTCCGTTCGAACTGGTACCGGGACTCCCGCGGATCCCCGACCACCGAGGGCTCCACGAGCGCGCCTTCCCTGACTTCGAGGGAATCGGGGTTCAGGAAATCCAGGAAGGTGCTCTCCTCCCCGCGGGCCGCGGCCGCCGCATCCGGATCCGGAACGCTGAAGAGGCGGTCGTAGAGACGGACCTCGCACGGTACGGCTTCCGCCGCCGGCACCCAGTGGATCGTCCCCGGCACGCGCCTTCCGCTTCCCAGCTCTCCGTGCCAGCTGTCCGGATTGTGGGTGCAGTGAAGCTCCACGACCCTGCCCTTCCTATCGCGGACCGCACGCACGCACCGGATGATGCACCCGTACCGGAGCCGGACCTCGCCACCCGGGACGAGACGCTTGAATCCCGGGGGAGGATCCTCGGAGAAGTCACCGCGCTCGATGAAGAGCTCCCCGGAGAACGGGATGGTCCGGGATCCCTCGAGCGGGACATCGTGCGGGAAGTACGGCGCATCGAGGTCCCGCGTCCGTCCGGGTTCCCAGTCCGTGAGCACGACCTTCAGGGGATCGAGGACCGCGAACACCCGGGGCGCCTTCCGGTTCAGCTCGTCGCGGATCGCGAACTCGAGCGTCCCGACATCGATCCGCGCGTCCGCCCGCGCGACCCCGACGCGACCCCAGAAGGCGAGCAGCGCCTCGGGAGGCACGCCTCTCCGGCGGAGCGCGGTGAGCGTCGGCAGGCGCGGGTCGTCCCAGCCGGCCACAAGTCCGCCGCGAACGAGCCTGAGCAGCTTCCGCTTGCTCGTGACGGTATAGTTGATCAGTCCCTTTCCGAACTCGTACTGGTGCGGCCGCGGCTCCTCGAAGCCCAGCTCGTCCAGGATCCAGTCGTAGAGTTCCCGGTTGTTCTCGAACTCGAGCGTGCAGAACGAGTGCGTGACCTTCTCGATCGCGTCCTCGAGGCAGTGGGCGTAGTCGTACATCGGATAGATGCACCACTCGTCCCCGCTCCTGTGATGTGAGGCGTGCCGGATCCGGTAGAGGATCGGATCGCGCATCAGCATGTTCGGGGCGGCGAGGTCGATCTTCGCGCGGAGCACGTACTCGCCCTCCGCGAACGCCCCGTCCCGCATTCCCCGGAAGAGCGCGAGGTTCTCCTCGACGGGCCGTTCCCGGTCGGGGCCCGGGATGCCGGGCTCGGTGACCGTGCCCCGCGACTCGCGGATCGCCGCCTCGTCCTGCGAGTCCACGTAGGCCTTGCCGTTTCGGATGAGCTGCTCGGCGAACCCGTACATCTGGCCGAAGTAATCGGCCGCGTGGTAGAGGTGCTCGCCCCAGTCAAAGCCAAGCCAGCGGACGTCCTCCTTGATCGCCTCGACGAACTCCGCTTCCTCGGTCTCCGGATTCGTGTCGTCGAAGCGCAGGTGGCACCGGCCTCCGTATTCCTCGGCGATCCCGAAGTTGAGGAGGATCGACTTCGCATGGCCGATGTGGAGGTAGCCGTTCGGCTCCGGCGGAAACCGCGTGATCACCCCGTCGTACCGGCCCGCGGCGATGTCCCGGTCGATGATCTGGCGAAGGAAATCCCGCCCGGCGGACGAGCTTGGAGAGCGGCGGTCCGGCATTCGACTCGCGGATGGCGCTGGGCGGGGGCAACCGGGCGGGCAGCGGAGGCGAGGCAGCCGTGACGGGTGCGGTCAGCGCCCCAAAGGCTGCCTCTCCCGGCGGAGAGCGCCGGTACACCCGGGCGGCGGAGCCGGTTCCCCGGATGGCGCGACCGGATCCTCGGGCCCCGGTCTCGTCGTCGCCCAGGTCGCGTTCGGGAGCTTCGTATTCTCCGGGCCGCGCGCTCCAGATGCCTCCCGAGGCGTCGGCCTGATACTCTTCGGGAGCCTCGTCGCCTGCCCGGTCATCGCTATCGCAGGCGGTTTTTCGCGGTGCGATACCGGCGCTTTCTGCGGCGCTGGTGATCGTCATGGCGCACGGACAGGCCCGGAAGCGGCGGGTTCCCATCGGCATGTCGCGGACCTCCCAATGGTCGTCGGTCAGGTCCAGATCCCTGACATCGCGACCATTTCGGCCCCTACAGCGGCCCGTCCTCCCAGGGTCCCCACAGCGCGTAGGTGGCGCTGGGAACCGAGCCCCCGATCCGCTGGGAGCCTTGCACGTTGAAGAACAGCACACGACCGTCGGGACTGAAGCAAGAGCCGGCGAACTCGCTCGGTTGCCGCGCGCCCTCCGCCTGGGGCGCCCGCACCAGGTTGACGACCTGTCCCTCGCGGTCGAGACCCCGCACGTACTGGTCTCCGCTGCCGTCCTCGCACATGATCAG
>JAAXGI010000090.1 GCA_012267505.1 Gemmatimonadota bacterium | reverse complement strand
CCATATTGCCCGTCGGGGTGTCGACCGGCAGCCCGACGCCGATCGCTGCCGCCGTGGGCTCGGCGACCATGTAGACCGCTTTGGCGCCAGCCGCCATCGCCGAGGAGCGGACTGCGCGCCGTTCGAGCTCGGTGATCCCGGACGGCACGCCGACGACCACCCGCGGCCGGATCCGGAAGATCCGCTTCGAACTCGCCTGCTTGAGGAAGTGGCGCAGCATGATCTCGGTGACGTCCACATCGGCAATCACGCCGTCCTTGAGAGGACGGATCGCCTCGATGTTGTCGGGCGTACGGCCGAGCATCCGCTGGGCCTCAAGACCGATTCCGAGGACCCTCTGCGAACCGCGCTCGAGCGCCACCACAGAGGGCTCGTTCAGCACCACACCTTGGCCCTTCACATAGACCAGGGTGTTGGCGGTCCCCAGATCGATCGCAATGTCATTGCCGGGGAGGATCGTCCCGCCAAACCAACCGAGACTTATGGCCAATATCTGCGACGGTCGATGGCGGGCGGTACCGGAACTGCAACCGGCCGGTCACTCTAGCACACCCCCAGCGCGGGGGAGCAACCGGTGGCAAACTGCCCCCGATTGTACAGGACCCGCCCATGACGGGCAAGCCTCTCCGCCGGGTGGGCCCGCAGGCTCAGGACCGGCCGGTCGAACCGAATCCTCCCGTCCCTCGCGTGGTCCCCGACAGCTCGCCGAGCTCGACGAGGCGGGGGCACTCGAAGCGTGCGAAGACGAGCTGGGCGATCCGCTCGCCCCGCGCTATCCGGACCGGGGCCGGTCCTTGGTTCATCAGAATCACCCGGAGTTCGCCGCGATAGTCGGGGTCGATCGTTCCCGGCGCGTTCGGGAGGGTGACGCCGTGGCGGAGGGCGAGCCCGGAGCGGGGCCGGACCTGGCATTCGAGGTCGGGGGGGAGCTCAAGGGCGAGCCCAGTCCGGGTGGCGCGGATCTCGCCGGGACCGAGCCAGAAGTCTTCCTCCGACGAGCGGACGTCGTAGCCCGCCGACCCCGGCGTGGCCCGCGCGGGGAGGGGAAGATCCGGGTTTGCGGGTAGACGGCGAATCCCGACCCGCGTCGGCACCTCGACCATAGCGTCAGGCAGCCCCGGGGCCCAAGCGAAGGAGCGTCTGCCCCTCGGGATCGAAGAACCTAGCCGCGCACTCTCCGACATCGGCCCGCGAGACGCCATCGATCGCGGCAAGGAGTTCGTCGAGCGTGAGCCGCGGCTCGCCGAAGAGCGCGGAGCCCACGAGCCGGAGGAGCCGTGCCCCAGTGGACTCGAGCGAGAGCATCACCTGGCCCTTCACCTGGTTCTTCACCTCGGCGAGCTCCTCATCCCCGAGCCCTCCCTCCGCGAGACGGCGGTATTCGCCGAGCGTCACGCTGGCCGCGCGGTCCGCCCACTCGGGGCGCGTTCCCAAGTAGACGCCGACGATCCCGGCCCGCGAGAAGAAGGACTGGAAGGAGTAGACCGCGTATGCGAGCCCGAGTTCCTCCCGGACCCGCTGGAAGAGCCGCGACCCCATCCCACCGCCGAAAGCGGCAGTCAGCAGCGTCAGCGGGAACCTCTCTTCCGCGCTCCGGGGTGGCGTCCGCATCCCGAACACAAGGTGCGTTTGCACACCCTCACGGGCCACGCGCCGCTCGCCTCCCACGGCGCCGGAGGCCACGGTGGGGACCTCGGGCGCGGCGCCGCCCGGGATCCGGGCGAAGTGCCGCGACACCTCCTCGACCAGGGCCTCGTGCTCGAGGTAGCCGGCCGCGCCGATGATCAGCTCGCCTCCGAGGTAGCGGGTCGCGTGGAGATCGTGGAGCGCCCCGGCGCTCATCCCTTGCACGGACTCGCGGGTGCCGAGGATTGAACGCCCGTAGGGATGTCCTCCCCAGAGCGCGTCCGCGTGGAGCTCGAAGACGAGATCATCGGGGGTGTCCTCCATTCCGGAGATCTCCTCGAGAACAACCTCGCGCTCAAGGTCGAGGTCCTCGGCACGGAGCAGTGGCTCGAGCACGATGTCGGCGAGGACGTCGAGGGCGACGGGGAGGTGCTCGGTCAGGACGCGGGCCTGGTAGGAGGTGTGCTCGCGGGATGTAAAGGCATCGAGCGAGCCACCGAGCCGCTCGAGCGAGAGCGCGATCTCCTTGGGAGAGCGCCGCTTCGTCCCCTTGAAGACGAGATGTTCTAGAAGATGGCTTGCCCCGAGGAGCTCTTCGGATTCGTGCGCCGCTCCCTGGCGGACCCAGACTCCCGCCGTCACCGAACGGACCCCGGGGATGCTCTCGCTCAGGATGCGGACCCCGTTCGGGAGCGTCGTCTCCCGCATATCGCCACGGGTCCAGTCGGCGGCCGCCCGGGGCACGGCTCAGGCCCGCCCCGGGCTCATCGCTCGCGTGCCGCCCCCACCCTGCCACCCTCCTCCTCAAGGGCCGCCCTGCGGGAGAGACGCATCCGTCCCTTCTCGTCGATCGCGAGGAGCTTGACGCGAGTGATGTCTCCGCGCCGCAGGACGTCCTCGGTCCGCTCCACCCGTCCACGCTTGAGCTCGGAGATATGGCAGAGCCCCTCAACGCCGGGGAGGATCTCGACGAACGCGCCGAAGGAGGTCGTGTTCTTCACCGGGCCTTCGTAGATCCGGCCCACTTCGGGCTCCTGCACGATCGCCTCGATCATCTCCCTGGCCCGGACCGCAGCTTCCCCCGCCACCGCCGCGATCTTGACCAGACCCGAGTCCTCGACCTCGATCTTCGCCCCCGTCTCGTCCTGGATCCCGCGGATGATCTTCCCCTTCGGCCCGATGATGTCGCCGAGCTTCTCGGGGTTGACCTGCATGGTCGTGATCCTCGGGGCATGCGGTGACAGCTCTTCCCTCGGCTGCGGGATCGTCCGGTCCATGACATCGAGGATGTGGAGGCGTGCCTCGCGCGCCCGCTTCAGGGCCTCGCTGAGTACGGGGGCGGTGAGCCCGTCGATCTTGATGTCCATCTGGATCGCGGTCACACCCCTGCGCGTCCCCGCCACTTTGAAGTCCAAGTCCCCGAGCGCGTCCTCGAGACCGAGGATGTCGGTCAGCACCGCGACCGCGTCTCCCTCCTTGATGAGCCCCATCGCGACCCCGGCGCACGCCGACTTGACCGGGACGCCGGCGGCCATCAGCGCGAGGGAGGTGCCGCACACGGTCGCCATAGATGAGGAGCCGTTCGATTCGAGGATGTCTGAGACGACGCGGATTGTGTATGGGAAGTCCTCGTCGGAGGGAAGCAGCGGCCGGATCGCACGCTCGGCGAGAGCGCCATGGCCGACCTCGCGTCTGGTGGTCCCCCGGATCGGCCTTGCCTCGCCGACCGAGAAGGGGGGGAAGTTGTAGTGGAGCATGAACGACTTGGTGATCTCTTGGAGCACGTCGATCGAGTCGATCCGCTGCTCGTCGCGCGAGGTGCCGAGCGTGGCCACGCAGAGCGCCTGTGTCTGTCCCCTAGTGAAGAGCGCCGACCCGTGCGTGCGCGGAAGGAGCCCGATATCGCAAGAGACCTCCCGAACCGTCGTCGGATCCCGGCCGTCCGCGCGGACACCGGTCTCGAGGATGCGCCGGCGCATCACAGCCTTCTCAATCCCGCGGAGGATCCCCTCCACCTGCTCTTCGGAGGTGTCGACCGCGTCGCCGTCGGGCGCGTTCCTGAGCGCGGCGAGAACATCGTCCCTGAGTGCGGCGAGCGCCCGGCTGCGCTCCTGCTTCTTCCCGAGGGACATCGCCTCGGCAACGCGCTTCCCGGCGAGACCCTCCACTCTATCGCGAATCTCCGCGGGAGGGAGCACTGAGACCCACTCCATCTCCGGTTCGGCGAGGCCTCCGATCACCTCCTCCTGGATCTCGACGAGTTCCCGGATGCCAGCGTGCGCAAACCGGATCCCCTCGAGCACCTCAGCCTCCGGCACCTCGATGGCCCCGCCCTCGACCATGATGATCGCGTCCCGCGAGCCACTGACCACAACATCGATGTCGGAATACTCGAGCTGCTGGAAGGTCGGGTTCAGAATCCAGTTGTCGCGGATCCGCCCAATCCGCACAGCGGCAACCGGCACCCCGAAGGGAATCCTGGACATGTTCAGTGCCACAGAGGCCCCAAGAAGACCCAGGATGTCGGCGTCGTTCTCCTGATCGGCCGAGAGGATACTGCAGATGATCTGCGTCTCGTTTTTGAAGCCGTCGGGGAAGAGGGGACGGAGCGTGCGGTCGATCTGGCGCGCCGAGAGGATCTCCTTTTCCCCCGGTCGGCCCTCGCGCTTGAAGAAGCCGCCGGGGATCTTCCCGGCCGCGTACGACTTCTCGCGGTACTCGACAGTGAGCGGGAAGAAGGGAAGGTGGGTGGGCCGGTCCTGGGCGCTCGCCGTGCAGAGGACCACTGTGTCGCCGAACTGCACCAGGCAGGATCCGTGCGCCAGCTTGGCAAGCCGTCCCGTCTCCAGGGTCAGGGTCCGACCCGCGAACTCTCTTTCAACTCTAAGCATTGCTCAGTTTCCGATTGCTGCAGGGGTGTATCCCGGGCCGGGGTGCATCCCCACCCGGGCAGGGGGAGGAGAACTACGGGCATCGGTCTCGTCCCGGCCGCCGCGACGGGAATACGCCGTGCCGCGGGCGTACCGGTACACGGGACGCCTCCCGCCCGCATCGGGGACGCGCCGCGACCGGACACCTCCGGGCCGGCGGAGGCTTCGCCGCGCTCCCTATTTCCGGAGGCCGAGGTCCGCGATGAGCGCGCGGTATCTCTCCAGATCTGTCTTCTTGAGGTACTCGAGGAGCCGGCGGCGCCGTCCGACCATCTTGAGGAGGCCGCGGCGGCTGTGGTGGTCGCCCTTGTGATTTGCAAAGTGGTCGCGCAGGTGGTTGATCCTCTGGGTGAGAAGGGCGATCTGGACAGGCGCACTCCCCCGGTCACCGTCGTGGAGCTGGTGCCTCTCGATGAGTGCCTGGCGTTCGGCCGGTTTCACGCTCGTCATGGGGACGTGTGCTCGCTCCGAGGAGTCGCTTTCTGGAAGGGATGCCCGGCGTGGATGGATCCAGCCGGCGCCGGTCCGCGCACGCGGCCGCCGACCCGGGACCTGTCACTTCCTACAGCCTTTAAAGTTATGCAAGAGGAAGAGGCCATACAAGGCAACGCATCGCGCGGGTTGTGGTGAAGATTGCCGTAACGGTTGCCCGAGACCGCCTACCCGGGCCCCTTCATCCTCTCACAGGGCCGGTAGATTCCCGTCGGCTTCTCTTCCGAAGATTCGCGGATCTCTTGGGCTGCCTGGGTCCAGTAGTCCGGCTCCTCCGCTTGGACTCGCCGCAGCAGCTCTGAGGTCACGCTCCACCCTTCGGATTCATTTTCCGCATCGAAGTCGGGTATGTGTCCGATCCTCTCGACCTCCGCACCCGTGTGGACCGGCAGCGCCACCTCCACCCCGTAATCCAAATTCAGGCTCGGCGCCTCACCGTCCGGCCAACGAAGTGCCGGATCCGTGCACCACGCCGACTCTTCGAGCGTATCCCCCGTCCGGGCGAAGACGGGCACCCCCTTCGGCGACTCCCGAGTTCCCAGGCGCCCGACGACAACACCAGCCGCCGCGTGATCTCGGTTGGCGATACGTCACACGACGCCTAACGGACCTCCGCCCCAGGTCGGTCAACGTCTCGATCAAGACAGTCGTCTGAACGGTCATGTGCAGATGACCCTTTATTCTGGCGCCTTCCGACGGACGGGAGCCTCCATGCTTCTGGCGGGGAGCCATTAGGCCGGGCACCTCCTCTTCGGCCAGCCGTATCTCTTCCCGACCGAACCTCCATAGGCCCAAAGTCCTTGACCGTATATTCAGGGCCCTCACGGGAGCGGTGTGTAAGATTCCCCTCAGTAGCAGTCGATATGGACTCGATCCTCATCTGGTCGTTCTGAACGTAACAAGCCAATCTGCACCGCTACCGTCGCGCGCATCTGATATTGCAGGAGAAGTGCCCGGGGAAGCCCCATCCTGATCGTCTCCGGCCACCAGGCGGCGACGGCTCCATTCGTCGGGGGCTCATCGCCCGTTGGAGAGCACACGGCGAACCTCGGCCACATCGAGTTCCATCTGCCGTATGAGGGACGCGACACTCCCGAATGCCCGCACGGGTCTCAGGAAGCGGATGAAGTCGACGCGGACCTCCTCGCCGTAGATCTCGCCGTCGAAATCGAGAAGATAGAGCTCGATCGAGGGTGGCGAGCCTTGGAAGGTGGGACGCGGGCCCAGGTGCAGCGCCCCGGCGAATACGCCCCGCTTGAGCACTCCCCGCACCGCGTAGATCCCCGAGGGCGGAAGGAGTTTCTCCGTTGCGTCGATGCTCAAGTTTGCGGTCGGGAAGCCCAGGTCGCGCCCCCGCTGCTCGCCCCTCACGACGACGCCCCGTGCGGAGTACGGACGGCCGAGCCGGGTTCTGGCTGCCTCGAGCTGCCCTTCCGAGACCGCTTTCCGGATCAGGGAGGAGGAGACCGCTGCCCCTTCGATCAGGACGGGCTCCACGACATCGACGGCGAACCCCAACTCGGTTCCGATCTCGCGAAGCAGCATGACGTCGCCCGACCGCCCGCGGCCGAAGCCGTGGTCGTGTCCGATAACCAGCTCGTCGAGGCGGAGGCGGCCGACAAGGATCTCCTCGACGAACCGCCGCGGCGAGTACCGGGAGAGAGCTGGAGAAAACGTGAGGAAGACGGCGTAGTCGAGCCCGGTCTCGGCAAGGATCTCCTTCTTCTCCACAGGCGTCGTGAGGAGTGGCGGCGTCGCCTCTGGACGCACGATCCGGAGCGGATGCGGATGGAAGGTCAGGAGCACGGCGCGCCGACCTGTCGCCGAAGCCCGGTCGCGGATCTCCTCGAGCACCGCGCGGTGGCCGAGGTGCACGCCGTCGAAGGTCCCGACCGTCACCACGGTTCCCCGGCCGTCGCTCGGGATCCCCGATGGGAG
>JAAXGI010000270.1 GCA_012267505.1 Gemmatimonadota bacterium | reverse complement strand
CGTCAGGCTCCGCGTCGTGGACGACATCGCCGCGCACCCGCTCAAGCGGATGCTGGACCGCCGCCTCTTCGTGACGGTGAACTCCGACGACCCCGCCTACTTCGGCGGGTACGTGAACGACAACTACGTCGCAGTCGCGGAGGCGCTCGGGCTCGGCCAGGACGACCTCGTGCGGCTCGCGCGCAACTCGTTCGAGGCCTCCTGGCTCGATTCCCCGGCCAAGGCAGCCCGCCTCGCGGAGCTCGACGCGACCGCCACCCTCCTCGCGCGCTGAATTGCGGGGGGGGAACGTGCCGCCTCCCGAGGTTTGCATGGCCGAGGCTCCTTCCCGGGAACGCGATCCGGCCGCGCTCCCCCCGTCGGCCCACCGCCCCCCTTGTCGGGCCCGGAAGCTCCGGTCGCGACCGAACGGACGGACGGCGGCGCGGAGCGGGGTGCAGGTCCCCGTCGGCTACCAGAGGACCGGCTTGACGACCATCAGCGCGAAGATGAGAACCAGGGCGATGAACGCCGGCCAGCCGAGGATGAACCAGAGCCGCATCGCCGAGAAGTACTCGGGGGGGAGCGGGCTCGCGTCCGCGACGGCCGCCTCGGCCAGGGCCCGGACGCGGTACTGGAGCGCGACGACCCTGATCCAGCATGCGGCGGCAATCACGTAGAGGACATAGGTCACGGCGAGCCAGCTCTCGAGGTAGCCGTACCCCGCGGTCCGGATGAGGATCACGCCGGAGACGGGCTGGACGATCCCCGATGTGGCGATGAACAGCCAGTCGGCGAGCGTGGTGTTCCGCGCCGCCGATGCGATGGCGGCGACATCTCCCCGGAGGTGGGTCGCGTACAAATGAAACGCCGTTCCGAGACCGGTGCCGAAAAGCAGCGTCGAGCTCAGGACGTGGATCCACTTCACCCAGAGGTAGGCGTCGCTCATCGCTCTTCCTCCAGGATCCGGTGGACGAGGACGAGGATGAGGATCGGAAGGTTCTTGAGCAGGCTGCCGTATAGATCTCCCCACATGCCCGGGGCGAGGACGCTCAGCGCCGCCGTGTAGCCCACGATCGCGGCGGCCTGGACCCACGCCACGAGCTTGAGGCGCCAACCGACCACGAGCGCCCCGGCGATGGCGAGGTCGCAGACGCACGCTGCGAACGCGATCTCCCGCCCCCACCCGCGCGTGAGGGGTTCGAGGAGCGACTCGTACGCCGCCGGATCGGCGAGGAGCCCGACGATCCCCGACACGGCCCAGAAGAGGGCGAGGACCATGCGAACGAGGGGTCGCGCGAGGAACAGGCGAGCATGCCACAGGTCCTGGCTTCCGCAGGGTCGGGCCGCGAGGATCTCTGCGAGCCCCCTTGGCCTCGTTCCCGTCACCGCCGCGAACGCGGCCGCATTGCCGGTCAACCGGGCGCGGAACTGGGCGAGCGCCGTGGAGGTCAGGGGATTCGTCGCGGTCGCGTCGCCGAATCGCGCGAAGAGTCCCGCGAGCCCGGGCGGCACCCCGACGAACCGACGGGGTGCGAGGCCGAGCCAGCTCCGATACGCGGAAACCGCTTCGACAAACTCCATCCGTTCCGGACCGGCGGGCTCCAGCACCATGCGAACGCCCCGCCCAGTTCGCAGCAGTGCGACGATCCCGGACGCGAGGTCGTCCTTGTGGATCACGTCGAGCGGAGTCGTCCCGTCGCCGATGACCGGCGTCACGAACGGAAAGACCGCAATCGCCCGCAGAAGCGATGTGCCGCCGTATGAATCGTCGCCAACGACGACGGAGGGGCGGAGCACCGTCCAGTCGAGCTCGCGCGCCTGAAGGGCCTCCTCGCCGGCGCGCTTCGACCGCGCGTAGACGGTATCCGTCTCGACAACGCCGATGGCAGAAACAAGGATTACGCGGCGCACCCCGGCCCGTTCACAGGCGCCATAGAGGGCCTCCGGAGCGTCGCGGTGGACCGCCCACGCTTCCCGCGCTCTCCTCGGCTGGAGGACACCTGCGACGTTGACCACCGCATCCACTCCTCTGAGCAGACCGACCCAGCGATCCATGTCACGTGCGGCGTCCGCGGCGAGGTCGAGAGACCGGACCTCGGTGCCGGGGAAACGGGCCCCGAACCGCACCGGATCCCGGACCAGGCATCGCGCCTCCATCCCCGCCCGCAGGAGCGCGGCGACGACCGCCGAACCCACGAATCCACTTGCGCCGAGCACGAGTACCCGCACGTTTCGTCTCATCCCATACGTGAGATCAGCCGGCGGCTCAGTCGGCGAGCTCGATCCCGGTTCGTTCGCGCTGAGCGAGCCACCACCCCCACGACGGCGGCCACAGGGTCCAGTCGGCATCCGGCTCGAGCTCGCGGGCCGCGTGCAGGACCCAGTGCGGGTCGAAGAGGGCCTCGCGCGCGAGCAGCACGAGATCCGCCTGCCCGCGTTCGAGGATTCGCTCCGCTTGGTGCGGGGTGAGGATGAGGCCGACCGCCATGGTGGGGAGGCCGGCCTCTCGGCGCACCTCCTCCGCGTAGGGCACCTGGTATCCGGCCCGGGCCGGCCGCCGGGCCGCTTCCAGGTTGGCAAGCGAAGTGGCCCCGCGAATTCCGCGCGAAGAGCAATCGATTGCGTCCACCCCCCGATGCGCCAGCTCGCGGGCGAGGACGATCGTGTCCTCCATCTCCCACCCGCCGTCCATCCCGTCCACGCACGAGAGCCGGAACGAGAGGGGACGGTCCTCGGGCCACTCCCCGCGCACCGCCTCCGCGATCTCGAGGGCGAGCCGCATGCGCCCGCGCCGGTCGCCCCCGTAGCCGTCCCGGCGCCGATTGCCGATCGGGGAGTAGAACGAGTGGATGAGGTAGCCGTGCGCGGCGTGCACCTCGAGGAAGCGGAATCCCGCCCGGGC
>JAAXGI010000007.1 GCA_012267505.1 Gemmatimonadota bacterium | reverse complement strand
CGCTCCTCGATGGGCCAGACCGGCTCGCCCGTGACCCGGTCGAAGACGTAGACCCATCCCTGCTTCGTGGGCTGCGCGACCGCTTGGATCTCGCGTCCGTCCACGGTGATGTCCACGAGGATGGGAGGGCAGGGGACGTCGTAGTCCCAGATGGGGTGGTGGACGAACTGGAAATGCCAGAGCCGCCGGCCCGTCTCGAGGTCGACGGCGACGAGGCTCTCCCCGAAGAGGTTCTCGCCGGGCCGGTGCCCCCCGTAGTAGTCGCCCGTCGGGATCTCGACCGGGAGGTAGGCGATCCCGAGCTCGGCATCCACCGTGAAGGTGGTCCAGACGCCGGTGTTCCCCGTGTAGGCGGCCGATTCGTCCTCCCAAGTGTCGTGGCCGAACTCTCCGACCTGCGGGATCGTGTGGAAGATCCAGCGCCTCTGTCCGGTCCTGACATCGAATCCGCGGATGTATCCCTTTATGTTCTCCCGGCTGGGCGGGCTCGAACCGGATCGGTGCGCCGCGCCCACGATAACGACATCCCTGGCGACGATCGGAGCGCTGTTCCAGCCGATCTCCCCGGAGAGCGGGTCGATCTCCTGGTCGGCGCCCAGCTTGAGATCCACGATCCCGTCCGTCCCGAACGCGCTCACGGGGCGTCCTGTCCGCGCGTCGAGTGCGACTAGCTGGTAGCCGATCGTGACGAGGAAGATGCGCTCGTCCCCGGCTCCGTCCGTCCAGTAAGCAACCCCGCGCCCCGACATCCGCCGGATCGCGTTCGCCCCGCGCCCGCCCTCGTCGATCCTGTACATCCAGAGCAGCTCGCCCGTCCGCGCGTCCAGCGCGACGACGTTCCGCCGGCTCCCGGCCGTCGTGTAGAGCACGCCGTCGACCATGAGCGGTGTGGCCTGGAAGTTCGAGTCGGGGAACGGACCGAGGTTCGCGGGATCGAACTGCCAGGCGACCTCGAGATCGGAGAAGTTCGTGGCGTCGATCTGGTCGAGCGGGGCGTAGCGGGTATTCCCGAGGTCGCCTCCGTAGGTGTGCCACTCCCCCCCGGACGCGCCCGTCTGGGCGGAGAGATCGTGCGGCGGACCGCCGCCAGCGAGGAGCGCGAGCGCGAGCGCGAGGCGGGCGGGGCGGCAGCGTCGTTTCATCATCGGCCTCCGAATAGCGGCGTGACTGGCCCCGGAAGGTCCCCGGGGTTCGCACCATGGGGCGAGGCTGGCCGGCTCCGGTCCCCCCTGGCTCCCGTCGCCGCGTCCTTCGCGCCCTCCCCTCCTGTTGTTCAGCGTTCGAGGATCTCAGTGACCCGCTCGCGGAGCGCGCCGAGCGTCGCGCCGCTGAGCCAGCTCCGCTCCCCGTGATCGTCGAGCCCGAAGACGTGCACTCTGCGGAGGAGCGACGGATGCTCGGCGGCGGCCGCGGCGAGGAGCTCCGCCATCGCGTCGTCGAGCACGGTCGCGAGTGTCCGGCTGTAGACCAGGAACTCCGTTTCCATCTCGCCGAAGCGGGCGATGAACGCCCCCAGGCGCTCCCTCGGACCCGTGCCGTCCTCCTCGCGGAACCCCGAATAGTGGATCACGACCAGCTCCGGTTCGAGCTCCGCGATCTCGCCGTCTCTCTCCCAGGCGGGGCTGATCGTCTCGCTTACGGTCCGGGCCGGGAGGTCGCCCAGGCGCTCGGCTAGGAGATCGGCGTTCGTCCGGCCCACGGCCCGCGTCTCCTCGTCGTAGACGCGCGCCGGGTGCGCCGAGTCCATGAAGACGACGAGCGGCTCCTCCGTGCAGCCTGCGGCGGCAGCCGCGAGGAGGAGGGCTGCCGCCCCCCGCCGCGTGAAGGCCACCGGACCGCGGACGAGGGTAGTCCTACTGCGAGAGGACAAGCGGCCGCCCGATGAGCTTCTCCGGGTCGGCGTCCGGCTTCGGCACGAACTTGTTCGCCCACCCTCCGTCCCAGCTTGCGACATAGAGGCTCCCGTCCTGGTCCACGTCGATCTGGTGGGGCCGCGAGAATCCGCCGGGGAAGCCGCCCCTCGTTCCCCCGAACGTTCCCCAGTGATACTGGAGCACGCCGTCACGGTTGTATTTGAGGAGCCGGTTCAGCCGCGCCGAGACGACCCAGACTGCATTGTGCTCGTCCACGTAGACTCCGACCGGGTCGGAGATGTCGGGCCACTCCTCGATGAATTCCCCGTTCCCGGTGAACACCTGGATGCGGTTGTTCGTGCGGTCGCCGACATAGACGCGCCGGTCGCGATCCACGGCCACCCCGTGCACGAGGTCGAATTGACCGGGCCCGCTCCCGAGCTCGCCCCACTCGAGGAGGTATTCCCCATCCGCGCCGTACTTGACGATGCGCGTGTTCCAGTACCCGTCTCCCAAATAGAAGCTTCCGTCGGGAAGGAATGCGAGCACGGCTGGGTCTCCGTACGTGTAGGGGCCCGGATGCGGGTTCGCCCGCGCCTGGGCGCGGCTCGTCGGGTGATCCCGGTCGAGGAGGCGCATGACGAGCTCGCGTCCGTCGTTCGTGAACTTGAGGACCTGCATGTTCACGCCTCGCCCGCCCCGCTCGACGACCCAGATGTGGCGCTCCGGGTCATAGGGGCTGATGTAGACCTGGTGCGGCCGGTTGAGGATCGAGTCCCACTGCGTCCACCGCTCGAT
>JAAXGI010000204.1 GCA_012267505.1 Gemmatimonadota bacterium | reverse complement strand
AGGCCGCTCTCCGAGACCAGGTGGACCTCCCGACGCGCGCCGACGGGGTCCTGGGGCTTGGGCCGTTGGGTGGAGTTCTCACCGCTCTTCACTGGGCGGCGCAACTGAAGAGGCCGGGCATCCTCGCGGTTGCGTGCGATCTCCCCTTTCCCTCCGCGCCACTTCTGCGGAGAATCGTGGAGATGGCGGCCTCGGCCGGCGCGGATGCCGTCGTTCCCGAGAATCCGGACAACCGGAGAGGGATCGAGCCGTTGTTCGCGTTCTATTCCCGCTCGTGCATCGAACCGATCGAGAGCGCCCTCACGCGCCGCGACCACCGCATGGTCGGCTTCCTCGAGCAGGTGCACGTCGAGCGCTTGCTGCTCGACGACGTGCGTCGCTACGGCGACCCCGAGCGCCTCTTCTTCAACGTGAACACCCGAGCGGATCTTGAGCTCGCGAGACAAATGACCCCTCTCCCGGAGGCCGAGGCGCGACCCGCCAAGTCATGACCCGGGCAGACCGTCGACACGCCGGGTACGGCAGTCCGTCGCCATTGCGCCTCGGTCGCGAGTGGCGCCTAATGAAGCGTGGGCAAGGTCGAAGGGGGCGCGGCGCGGGGGACGGCGGCAATCCAAGCCGGGGAGTGGCGTGATGAGGACTGGCGCAGGCAGAAATAGAGTGGGTCGGGCCGCCCGGGCGAGCTGGAAACCCTTCGGTATCGGAGAGCAGCGACCGAACAATTACCTCGAGATCGTCCGAGCCGGGCTCGAGAACCGCGATCAGCTCGGCTACGCGTGGCGTATCCTGAAGCACGGGACATGTGACGGCTGCGCGCTTGGAACGATGGGCCTTAGGGACTGGACGGTCGACGAGGTCCACCTCTGCAACATCCGGCTTCGGCTTCTCCGACTGAACACGATGCCGGCCATGGATACGCGCGTCCTCTCGAACGTCGCGCCTCTCAGGGACAAGCGCGGCTCCGAGCTCCGCGATCTCGGGCGATTGCCCTATCCGATGATCCGGCGAAAGGGCAGGCCGGGATTCGCGCGGATCAGCTGGGATCAGGCACTGGACGAAATCGCCGGACGCGTCGGGGCGTCATCCCCCGACCGCACGGGCTACTACCTCACGAGCCGCGGCCAGTCCAACGAGAACTACTTCGCTGCACAGAAGGCCGTCCGGGCCATGGGGGGCAGCTCGATCGACAACGCGGCCCGCGTGTGCCACTCGCCCAGCACGTTCGGCCTGAAGGGCGCCCTCGGCGTCGCGGCCACGACGTGCTCCTACAGCGACTGGATCGGGAGCGATCTCGTGGTGTTCGTGGGATCGAACGTAGCGAACAACCAGCCCGTCGCCATGAAGTACCTGTACAAGGCCAAGAAGGCCGGTACGAGAGTGGTCGTGATCAACACCTACCGCGAACCGGGAATGGAGCGCTATTGGGTCCCCTCGAACGTCGAGAGCGCAGTGTTCGGCACGCGCATCACCGACCGGTTCTTCCTCGTCAACGTCGGCGGCGACATCGGTTTCCTGAACGGAGCCTTGAAGCATGTGATTGAACACGGATGGCTAGATCGCGGGTTCTTGGACCAGCACACGGCAGGGTTCGACGAGCTGGAAGCGAGCCTCAAGGCCCAGTCGTGGGAGAGCCTGGAAGCGCTCGCAGGGACCTCCCGCGACGAGATGGAGGAGTTCGCGCGCATGCTCGGCGAGGCACGGACAGCGGTGTTCGTCTGGAGCATGGGGATCACACAGCACGAGTGCGGCGAGGACAACGTCCGCGCAATCGTCAACCTCGCGCTTACCAAGGGATTCGTCGGGCGGGACAAGTGCGGGGTGATGCCGATCCGCGGCCACTCCGGCGTACAGGGTGGCGCCGAGATGGGCGCCTACTCGACGGCGTTGCCCGGAGGCCTGCCGCTCACGCAAGAGAACGCCGCTCGCTTCAGCCGGTTCTGGGGCTTCGACGTGAGCCCCTTGCCGGGGATGACGGCCCCCGAGATGATCGACGCCGCGCACGACGGCCGGCTGGACGTGCTCCTCACGTCCGGGGGGAACTTCCTCGAGGTTCTACCGGAACCCGACTACTGCGAAGTGGCTCTCGAGAGGGTGCCGCTCCGTGTGCACGTCGATATCGTGCTGTCCAGCCACATGTTCGTGGATCCTGCGGAGGTCGTCGTCCTGCTTCCGGCGGCCACGCGGTACGAGATGCCGGGTGGCGTGACGCAAACGACGACGGAGCGGCGAGTCGTATTCAGCCCGGAGGTCCCGGGACGCAGGATCGCCGAGGCCCGGCCCGAATGGGAGATCTTCTGCGACCTGGCCAAGCGGGTGGTTCCCCACCTCGCTGACAGAGTGCACTTCGAAGGAACGCCCGCGATCCGGGAGGAGATCGCCCGGGCGATTCCCATGTACGACGGGATCCAGAGGTTGTCGGCCTACGGCGACCAGTTTCAGTACGGGGGCGCGCACCTCTGTGCCGACTGGAGGTTCCCCACTCCGGACGGGAAGGCGCACTTCTCCGTAGTGTCCCTCCCTGAGGTCCAGGTCCGCGCGGGCCACTTCCTGTTGTCCACACGCCGCGGGAAGCAGTTCAACTCCATGGTCCACGAACGGGTCGACGCCCTCACCGGCGCC
>JAAXGI010000094.1 GCA_012267505.1 Gemmatimonadota bacterium | reverse complement strand
GGCCAGGTAGTTGGCGTTCACGGCATCGTGCTTGTGGCAGGTGTGGGCGGAGCGCCCGTAGACGTGGATGTCGAAGTAGTACCGGCCCCGGTGGCCCAGGCAGATGGTGCTCTCGCTCAACTCTCCCAGAACGCACAGGTCGGCCGGATGGGCCTCGAAGTAGGCGATCGACCCCCGCTGGTCCCCCATATGGTCCGACACCGCGGCGAAGGCCGCTGTTCCGGAGAGCGGGAGGCCGGCATCCTTCAGTCCTGCCAGGGCCGCGATCTGGCAGGCGAGGGCCCCCTTCATGTCCATGATCCCGTGGCCGTACACGCGGTCATTCACGAGATCGCCCGAGTACGGTTCGGCGACCGTCCAGCCATGGGAGACCGGCTTGGTGTCTAGGTGGCCGGTGAGCACGACCCGCCGGCCCGGACCGAACGGAAGCTCCCCGATGGCGTTGGGCCGGTCGGCCAGGACGGGCTGGAGTTTCACCTTCTCGAACCCGAGGTCCCCGAGCATGCCGGCAATGAACTCCGCCAGGGGTTCCTCCTCGCCCAGGACGCTCGGGATGCGCGATACCTCCCGGCAGAGCTCGACGGCCAGATCGAGGTCCACCGATTCGATCGCCGTCCGGGCTATTCCGTCAGCGCCCACCCGTCTCCTCTCCCGCCGGCAGACCGCTTCGGATCATCCGGACGACGGGTCCTCGAGGGGCAAGGAGGGGTCACTCGTCCACTCGCCCATCGAGGCGTCGTAGATCGAGACCTGCTCGACACCGAGGAGGGAGAGAACGAAGGCCGTGCTAGCGGCGGAGATGCCTCCTCCGCAGTAGGCGATCTTCCGGCTGGACTCGGTCTCGATCGCGGGGGCGGCCCGGCTTCGCAGTTCGTCGATGCCGGCATAGGCGTGGGTATCGTGATCGACGAGGGAACCGGCCGGTACGTTGACGGCGGTCGGGATGTGGCCGCGACGCTGGTAGAAGCGGATCGTCCCGTTGTAGTGGGCCGCCGGCAGGGCGTCGACTATGGCGACGTCTTCGTCCTCGATAGCCGCGAGGACTTCCTCCTTGCCGACGAAGGTGCCCGGCCGGGGCCGGACAGTGAATACGGCTCTCGGATGCCGCGGCGCAGGATCACTGGTTACACGCCGGCCCTCCGACTTCCAGCGCCTCAGCCCGCCATCGAGGACCCCGGCCTCGTCGAAGCCCATGGAGTGGAGCATCCACCACACCCTGGCGGCCCACATGTTGATGTCGAAGTCGTACAGGACGACCCTCGTCCCCTCGCCGACGCCGACCGACTCCATGACGGACACGAACTGATCGGTGGACGGCATCATGAACAGGGTCTCCGCGGTCTGGTCGGCCAGTTCGGTCATGAGATCGACATGCACACTTCCCGGTATGTGCTCCTGATCCCATCGTTCCCGGCCGCTCTCGATGTTGAGCACGCCGCCCGGTCTCTCGAATACCACCGAGCAGTCGAGGATGCGTAGATCGGGGGCCGACAAGTTCTCTTCGAGCCAGCCAGGTTGTACGAGCTTCTCCACCCCGAGCCTCCTTGTCCGCGGTCGTCCGGAACGATAGATGATCACCCTGTCGGGCGTCCCCGCGTACTCAGCCCGTCGAGGCAACCGGCCGCGCGGCCTCGGGTCAGCGCGAGATGCCCTGTCCCTGGGTCGGGATCACCGCCTCCGTGTCTATCCAGATCGACTTGGCCTGGAGGTACGCGTCCAGCGCCTCCTCGCCCAGCTCACGTCCCCCGAAGCCCGACATCTTCTGGCCGCCGAACGGAACGGCGACGTCGAACATGCCGTAGGTGTTGATCCACACCGTTCCGGCGCGCACCGCGTCGGCGAACTTCAGCGCCTTGTTGACGTCGGATGTCCACACCCCGGAGGCGAGGCCATAGCTGACGTCATTCGCCAGCGAGATGAGCTCCTCCCAATCGGAGAAACGGAGGATCGACACCACAGGTCCGAAAATCTCCTCCTGGGCCACGGTCATGTCGTTGGTGACCCGGTCGATCACCGTGGGTTCCAGGAAGTACCCGCTCTCGAGACCCTCTACGGTGGCGTCGCGCCCGCCGGCCACGATGTCGGCGCCCTCGTCGCCGGCGACCGTCACGAAGCCTCTCACCGTCTCCCTGTGGGACGCCGACACCAGGGGGCCCATCTGGGAGTCAGGGTTCAGGCCCTGGCCGAGGCGCACACCCTTGGCCTTCTCGGTCAGCTCCTTGGCGAATTCGTCGGCGATCGAGTCCTCCACGAACAGCCGGGATCCGGCCACGCAGGCCTGCCCCTGGTTGAAGAAGGCTCCTCCGAAGGCGCCCGCCATGGCGGCTTCCCGGTGGGCGTCCGCGAAGACCACGTTGGGGCTTTTCCCGCCGAGTTCCAGCGAAACACGTTTGAGGGTGGGGATGGCCTGCCTCAGGATCTCCTGGCCGGTACTCGGTCTGGCCGGTGAAGGCAACCTTGTCGATCCCCGGATGGGATACGAGCGCTCCTCCGACGTCGGGACCGGAACCGGTCACGATGTTGATGACTCCCGGCGGGATTCCGGCCTCGTTCACCAACTCAGCGAAACGCAGCGTGGTGAGTGGCGTCCAGGTGGCGGGCTTCCCCACGACGGTGCAGCCGGCCGCCAGAGCCGGCCCGAGCTTGTAGATGATCTCGAGCAGAGGGAAGTTCCAGGGTGCTATGGCCGCCACGACGCCGATCGGCTCCCGCTTGCGAATGCTGACCAACCCGGGAATGCTGTTCGGGAGCAGGTCGCCATGGATCTTGGTGGCCCAGCCCGCGTAGTAGCGGAGGATCTCGATCGACAGGGCGATGTCGACCAGTTCCGCTTCCCACAGGGGCTTTCCGTTGTCCAGGACCTCGAGCACGGCGAACTCGTCCCTGTACTCGTCCAGCAGGTCGCCCAGGCCCCAGATGAGCCGTTGGCGCTCCGTAGGCGCCATGTCGCGCCAACCGTTCTCGAAGGCTTGCGTGGCCGCCTCCACGGCCTGGTCGACCTGGTCCGGGCCGGCGACCGGTATCTCGGCCAGTACCTCGCCCGTGGCGGGGTCGGTCGTCTCGAAAGTGTCGACTCCGTCCACCCATTCGCCGCCGATGAAGAGGCGCTTGGGTCGGGTCAGGAAGTCGAGGCTGGGGCGTTCTATGACGGTCATGTTCCGGTTGCTCCCCTCTTCAGGCCAGGGCGAGGATCTGGCGGCCGAGCACCCGCCGTTGCCTCAGGTTCTCCAGTGCTTCGCCCGCTCCGTCGAGCGGGTAGGTGGCGGCCACCGGCACCGAGATGTGCCCGCCCGCGGCCAGGCGGATGGCGTCGGCCAGGTCGCGGACCGTGGCGGCGACGGTTGAGACCCAGACGGTCTCGGGCAGGATGAACTCGATCGGATGTACCTCCAGCGACTCGCCGGTGTACCCGGTGGAGACGAACCGGCCGTGCTTGGCCAGGGAGCGGAGGCCGGCCAGCATGGTCTTGGTCGTTCCGACCAGCTCGAAGAACAGGTCGGTACCGCGACCTCCCGTCAACTCACGGATCCGGTCGGGCAGGTCGTCATAGCCCGCGGCGTCGGGCACCACGACCCCTCCGGAGGCGCCGTACGACTTGGCCATCTCCAGCTTGTCCTCGGTGTCAGCGACGGCGAGGACCCGGGCGCCGGCCAGGACGGCGACCTGGAGGACCATCGAGCCGACCCCGCCGATGCCGTTCACCACGGCCGTCTCGCCGACGCTCATGTTCGAGAGCCGGGCCGCATGGACCGCGGTCATACCGGCGCACGCCAGGACGGACGCGGTGCCGAAGTCCACGTTGTCGGGAAGCGCCACCAGGTTGCGGGCCGGAGCGGTGATGTACTCCGCATACCCTCCGTCCAGGTTGAAGCCGAACTGCCCCGGCTCGTTGTCGCAGATGTTCTGGCGACCGACCAGGCACTGCTCGCACGCTCCGCAGAAGATCTTGTTGTAGACACCTACCCGATCGCCCACCGACACGGTCGATCCGTCGCCGACCTCGACCACCACTCCGGCCGCCTCATGTCCCACGGTCATCGGGTACTCGTCGGGCCGGATCATCCCTTCGAGAACATGCAGATCGGTGGCGCACACCCCCGCCGCATGGAGCCGGACCAGGGCCTCACCGGGTCCCGGAGATCGTCTCCCCACATCGTTCACGTTCAGGCTCAGGTCTTCGTGAACCTGCGCGGCCTTCATGGTTGGCATTCTGCTGACCTCCGTACGTCCTGGTGGGGTGAATCCTCCACTGTGCCCCGGACCTGCCGTCCAAGCCGAGCGCGCCAAGGCTCGGCCACTGCCTCGATCACCTAAGTTAGCTGCATCCGGGTTCGGCCTGCGGCCGGTTGCCGACCTTCTTCCCACGGATGCCGGCACGGGTATCCGAGTTCACGCGACACCATTCCTAGTGGCGCGAATTGTTCGCAGGATTGCGGTAGATGATCGATCTCCGGCTACCGGCTACTCCCGAGGCCGCCAACCCGTCCGTAGGTCGACCACCCCGCGAACACGACCAATCAGGCTCCGCGCGACGATCAATCGATCAGGCCAGTTCTATGTTCAGCGGTACCGGGTTGCTGAGCGTATGACCGACCGGTGAGCTGGTGACGACCTTGTCGTGGAGGTCGGCAAGTTGCTCCTCCGTGGCGTCGGAATCCAGGTGGACCTTCACGGACAGGCCGCCGTAGCCGGCGTGGCCGGGCTTCAGGCCCAGGAAGGTATGCAGGTCCAGATCGCCGCTGACTTCGATCTTGAGGTCGTTGATCTCGACTCCGGCCGCCGTGGCGTTGGCGGCGTATCCGACCGCCAGGCAATTGCCCAGCGCTCCGAGCACCTGCTCCGCCGGATTGGGGGCGGTGTCGGTTCCGCCGAGGCCGGCCGGCTCGTCGGAGGGGATCGGGTCGAAGTCCCGGATCGAGACCTCTGAACGGAAAGCGCCCGTCCAGTTCACGGTGGCCTGCCATTCGGTCTGGCCCTGCTCCGGGTCCTCCGCCACGGCGGCGACGAGGGCGCCGACCGCCTGCAGGTCTACGTCATTGAGTTGCTGTTCGGTTTTGGTAGTCATCGATGGTCCTTTCGTCGTCGTACCCGTCCGGGTGCGCGTCGCCACTCCGATGGGCAGATTCCTGACGCCGGGCTTTGCTCTCGGGTGCCGGCGATCAGCAGGACAGGCCGAGCTGCCCCGGGCTACTCACCCGAGAGCACGAACACACGCACATGGCCCGAACGGGGAGAGCGCGGGCCGGCATCGGGCCGAAAAGGGTTCGGTGAAGGGACATGGTCAGCAGTTCTCCTTTGTCGTTACGCGCTCCGTAGTGAGCGCCGACAGCGGAGTCCGCCGCAGGCTGCCTCATCGATCAGGCATTG
>JAAXGI010000132.1 GCA_012267505.1 Gemmatimonadota bacterium | reverse complement strand
CGAGCAGATTGGCGTCCGTAGCAGGACATCGATGAAATATTGCGGCTGAGGTGGCAACTCATTGTTTCACGACCGACCAATTGCCGCAATCGACCCACGCCTCCGGCCGCCGCCGACGTCGCGGGACGCCGGCCGAACTCAGCCGGAGAGCGCGGTCTCGATGGCCCGCGATCGGACCTCCTCGACGTCGCCCGTTCCATCAATGCGGGCGTAGTGAAGCTCACCCCGCTCCGCGAGCTCCCGGTAGAATTCGACGAGGGGCTGAGTCTGTTCGCGATACACCGCAAGACGAGTGCGCACGGTCTCCTCCCGGTCGTCGTCGCGCTGAATGAGCTCCTCGCCGGTTTCGTCGTCGCGGCCCTCCACTCGTGGAGGATTGTGGACAACGTGGTAGACGCGACCGGATGCGGGATGGACACGCCGCCCGCTCATTCGCAGCACGATCTCCTCGTCGTCAACCGCAATCTCGAGCACCGTGTCGACGACGACGCCCGCGTCCCGCAGCGCGTCGGCCTGGGGGATGGTGCGCGGAAATCCGTCGAGCACGAACCCCTCCGAACAGTCCGGGCGGTCGAGGCGCTCTCCGATCATGGCGACGATCAGGTCGTCCGGGACCAGCTCGCCCGCATCCATGATCCCCTTGGCCTTTCGGCCGAGCGCGGTTCCCTCCCGCACCGCAGCCCGCAGCATGTCGCCGCTCGATACCTGGGGAATGCCGAAGTGGCGCGTGAGGAAGCCGGCCTGGGTGCCTTTGCCCGATCCCGGACCGCCAAGTAGGATGATGCGCATGCGCGAGAGCTTGCCCTGAAGAACCAGCGGCGGATTATACGGGCCGCGCGGCCACCCCCGGAGACGGACGATGAAGCTGCACGCGGACGGAGGGTCGACACGGATTACTTCCTACGGTCCGGGCTACTTCGCGATCGGAGATCGGATCGTTCACCAGGGAATCATCATCAGCGCGGGGGGCGCGGTCGCCGCCTGGCCGCCGTTGCTCCCCGAAGACCTTGAGGAAGAGCACCTCCGAAAGCTCCTCGCACACAAACCGGAAGTGGTTCTCCTCGGAACCGGTGCCCGCCAGGCGTTCCCGGCGCCGGAGCTCCTTCGTCCCTTCGTGGAGAGCGGCCTCGGCGTCGAAGTCATGGACACCGCCGCCGCGTGCCGGACGTTCAACGTGCTCGCGTCGGAGAGTCGCGAGGTGGTGGCGGGCCTTCTTCCAATCGGACCGCGGGATGCCGCCGGAGCTTGATTCGGCCCGTCCCCACGCCGCCCCGCTCGGCGCCGCCGGGTTAACTCCGCCGGGGAAGATACTTCAGCGGGTTCAGCGGTTTTCCGTCCCGGCGGACCTCGAAATGCAGCTTGACCCGCTCGGCGCCGGTGCTCCCCATCTCGGCGATCTTCTGACCGGCCCGGACCGTCTGCCCTTCCTTGACCACCACCCGATCATTGTGCGCATAGGCGGTCAGCAGCCGCTCATCGTGCTTGATGATCACCAGGCGGCCATAGCCGACAAGGCCACTGCCGGTATACACGACTCGCCCACCCCGTGCGGCCACCACCGGCTGCCCGCGCCGACCGGCGATGTCGATCCCCCCGCGATCGCCCTTCCCGAATCCTCGGATGAGCTGTCCCCGGGCGGGCCAGGTCCAGCCCCTGGCCGGCACCGGCGCCGCCGCGGAGGCCAGACCAGCGGGACGCTTCGCGCCGGACCCGACCCCCGCTTTCTTCCCCTGCGCCCGTGCGGAACTGGCGGGTGCGCCGCGGAGGGCAAGCTTCTGTCCCGGGTAGATGACGTAGGGAGCGCGGATGCGGTTCCAGCGCGCGATGGAACGGTAGTCAAGACCGTACGCCCAAGCGATCGCGGAGAGCGTCTCCCCCCGTCGTACCACATGCACCGCGGGCCGCTTGATTGCCCGACTCGTCGGCGCCTTCGGCTCTCGCACGTCGGGCACGCGCGAGCGATCGGCCCACGGCACCAACCCGCAGCCACCGGCAACCAGCACCACCAGGGCACCGACGACAAGACAGGTCAGCAGCCGCGGTCGAAACCGAGTTTCCCGATCCACGACGAGATGGTATTGAGCGAGCTGTGCCGGGTGAGGTCGGCGTGCAGAGGAGTCACGGAAACGAAGCCTTCGTCAACCGCGTGGAAATCCGTGTCCGGCGCGTTGTCCCGAGCCGAGCCCGCTTCCCCGAACCAGTAGATGGGCTCGCCGGCGGGATCTCGATCACGGACGGCCGGACGGGATCGGTGCCGGTGCCCGAGCCGGGTCACCCGCACCCCTTCAACCCGGTCCAAGGGCAGGTCCGGGACATTCACGTTGAGCACCGTCCCGAGCGGGATCGAGCCGTGCGCGAGTGCTTCGAGGAGCCTCTCCACCACCGCGGCGGCCGTCTCGTAGCGCTGCGGGTCCCGTCCCACCAGGGAGACCGCAATCGCCGGAAGGCCGAGATGGCGACCCTCGAGCGCCGCCGCCACCGTCCCCGAGTAGAGCACGTCGTCCCCCAGGTTTCCGCCCGCGTTGATTCCGGAAACGACGAGATCCGGCTCCACCTCGAGCAGTCCGGTGAGCGCGAGGTGGACGCAGTCGGTCGGAGTACCCTCGATCACGATGAATCCGTTCTCGCGCCGCTCCGCCCGCAGCGGATTGCGGAGGGTGAGGGAATTGCTCGCTCCGCTCCGGTCCCGGTCCGGGGCGGCTACCGTCACCTCCCATCGCTTCGAAAGGGTGCGCCACAGGCAGAGAAGCCCCGGCGCCCGGTAACCGTCGTCATTGCTGAGGAGGATGCGCATCGGTCACCGTAAACATGCCGCGGGGACGCCGCTCGCGGCGTGAGCCGCGGCGCCGGCGTCCGGGCCAGCGCCCTCGATTTCGGAAGGCGGCGGAAGCCGAACCGGCCCCCGCCGCAAAGGGCCGGATTAGAACGGCAATCCGTGAGACGCCCCGCCCATGAACAGGAGCATGGGTATCGAGAGCATGGTGTTGGTACGGGATGCGAGCAGCGCGGTGCGGCGAGCCCGGTTCTTTTCATCGTCCGATGCCGCGACGATGCCGAGCACCTTCTTCTGGTTGGGCCAGATGAGCACCCACACGTTGAA
>JAAXGI010000039.1 GCA_012267505.1 Gemmatimonadota bacterium | reverse complement strand
GCCCCGACACGCCTCGCCCGCGGGCTCGAGGTTGCCCGTGAGCTGATCGGCCGCCTCGAGCACGATGAAATCGGCCTCCTGCTGTTCGCGGGGACGCCGTATCCGATTGCCCCGCCGACGAGCGATCACGATGCGCTCGACTATTTTCTCACCGCGCTCGGCCCGGCCATGGCGAGTGCGCACGATCCCGGCTCCCTCCTCGCGGTCGGGATCCGGGAGGGAGTGGCGCTTGCCGAGGGGGCCGAGACAGAGCGGTTCGTGGTCCTCATCGGTGACGGCGAGACTCCGGAACCGGAAGGAATGCTCCTGGCCGCGGCGGAGGCGAGCTTGGCCCAGGGGACGCGTATTCATGCAATTGGAGTTGGCACTCCCGCGGGCGGCGAGATGGTGATGCCCCAAGCTACCTACCAGTTCGGTGGTCCGGTGGTGGATGAGACGGGTGCGCCGGTAATCTCGCGGATGAACGGACCGCTGCTCGAGAGTGTTGCGGCAGCGGGCGGCGGCAGCTACGCGCGTGCCGACGACGCGGCCGCGCTCGAGGCACTGTACTCGTCCTTCGATCTCGATACGGCGGTCCCTCTCTGGGCCCGCCAAGAGCCGGTTGTGTTCTTCGTCCTGGCGGCCCTAGCGGGTCTGCTGGTCGAGAGCCTCCTGGATGCCCGCCTGCGAAAGGGCAATGCGCCGTGGCACCGGAGGACGGCGTGAAGCTGCCGCGTGGTATTCGGCGGAGAAGCACCGCGATCGCGGTCGCTGCAGTAGGCCTGATCCCGGTCCTCCTCTGGATCGATCGCGGCAGCCTGGAGCACGGTAACAGGTTGTATCGGTCCGGACAGGAGGATCGTGCAGCCGAGCTCTACCGGATGCGCACCGCGTCTCCCTTCAACGCCGCGGAGGCGCTCTACAACCTGGGCACAGTCCTTCTCCGTCCTTCGGAGAACTCGGAGGCAGAGGACTATCTTCGCCTCGCGACGGAGACCGGTGACCCGGCGGCCATTCAACGGGGACACTACAACCTCGGGATTCACTTTCTCCTTCGGTTGGAAGCGTCTTCGGAACCGGACCTCTGGGCTCCCCTCCTTGGCGCTGCGATCCGAAGCAACCGGGAGGCCCTGAGGCTCGATCCGCGGGACGAGGATGCCCGGTGGAACCTCGCGTTCTCGCAGCTCGTCCTCGATGAGTTGACCGATGGCGGGTCGCCGGCCGAGTCCTCCGATCCGGTCGGGGAAGAGTCGCCAGCGGGGGCCGACGACGGGTTGGTGATTCCGGAGCCCGGCCAGGACGACGGTCGTCCGCCTCCCCTAGAGGGAAACCGGGAAGCGCTCGCGCGTGATGATCCCGGTCCTCTGACCGAGGACGCGGCGCTGGGACTCCTCGAGTTCGTCCGCGATGACCCCGAGCAGCTTCTGTGGGGAATCTTCTGGGCCCACCGTCCGGACGTGGCGTGGTGGGAGGAAGGGTATCCCGGCGGCAACTGGTAGGACGTCGCGCGCGTGCAGTTGCTGCTCCTCCGCCGGGTTGACACGAGTTGTCGGCCGGGCGAAGGGTTACCGCATCAGCGGATCCCCGTAGAGCGCCTTCGCATTGTCGGGGTCCATGAAGGTGGCGTGCGGCTTGGATCCCAGGCCACCGCAAGTCGAGTGCGGCGGAGGATCAACGATGAAGCTACCGACCGTCCGGGGGGGAAGCGGGCCGCGGTTCGTCCGGCACACCGGGACTGCCGCGGCCCTTCTTCTCGCCGACCTTGAGTGCGGAGTCATTGGCACGCCTGTTGCTGGGATTCAGGCCAGTGTCGATCCGCTGCCATTTGCGACGCTTCGGGTTCTCCCTGACGGTTCGCGCGATCCCGACTTCGTGCTGAACCGCAGGCCATACCGCGCTGCAAGCATTCTCGTTACAGGGGAGAACTTCGGCGCTGGCACGGGAGCCGAACACGCAGCCCGCGTCCTGGCGAGTGCCGGGATCCGTGTCGTGTTCGCACCGGGCTTCGGCGCCGGATTCGAGGCGGCGGCGGCCGCCGCCGGGCTCCTGGCGGCCACGCTCCCGGCTGATTCTGTGGAGGAGCTTGGCGAGTGGTCGGTGGTGCACGCCGGTCAGGAGATGACGGTGGACCTGGAGACGGAGCGGGTCGAGCGGGCCGGCTGTGAACCGGTGGCCATCTGCGTCCATCCACGTGTGCGCTACAAGCTCCGGTTCGGCCTTACCGAGCTGGACGAGATCCTCGAGCACAGCGCCGAGACGATGGCGTTCCGGCAGGCGGACCGGGACCGCCGTCCCTGGCTCTACGGATCTGGCGGACGCGTGCCGGGCGGCGGATAGCGCGCGAGCGAACCAGCGGGCGACACAGCTGACAGGTCGCTAGACCGCCGTCCCCACCTGTGTCCGGTTCTCTGGCCTACGAACCCGCGATTTCGAGGAGTTCCACCTCGAAGATGAGTGTCGCGTTCGGCCCGATGTCAGGCGGCGCGCCCTGGGGACCGTACCCGATATCGCCTGGGATCACAAAGCGGTAGTGGCTCCCGGTCGGCATGAGCTGCAACCCCTCCGAGAAGCCCGGTATCACATTCGATACCGCGAAGGTGGCCGGCTCGCCGCGCTCGTACGAGCTATCGAACTCGGTGCCGTCGATCAGAGTGCCCCGGTACTGGATTGTGACCCGGTCGGCCGGTCCCGGGTTTGCACCGTCGCCCTCTCGGAGCACTTCGTACTGCAGACCGCTCGCGGTGGTCGTGACACCGTCCCGCGCTCCGTTCTCCTCAAGATAGTCGGCCCCCTCTTCGAGGTTCCGGGAGGCTTCAGCCAGGTTCTCCGCCTCCATCTCCGAGCGGAGGGTCTCGTTGAACGCGGTCATGACGGACTGCACCTCCTCGTCGGAGAGCCGGTGATCGCGCTCGGCGAGTGCGTCCTGGATCGCGGCCCAGAGGACTTCCGTATCCAGGTGGTCGCGCGCCACGAGCAGATTCTGCCCCAGATCGTAGCCGATTGCGTAGCTGGCCTTCTGGTCGTCGCTGTCGAGAGCGACGGACCCGCCGCTGCGCGCGCAACCGATGGCCGTGCCGAAAATGAGGAGGCACGTGGCCGTGGTGAGGATTCGCATGTGTGGTGTCGCCCCCGGTCTGTCGGAAGCCGGGAAGGTAAACCCGGCAGGTACTCTCTGGCCAGCATGGTCAGGCAGGGCGTGCTCGATGTCCGCTCGCATTCGGCCTGTCCCGAGCATAGAGTGGGAGGATGGTCCACCCCGTCAAGGTTTGCGCTGTTCTTGCCCTCGCCGCCGCAGTCGCCGTCGCGCCTCCCGCGCTCGTCGCTCCCGATGCGTCGCCCCCGGCTCCGCGGCAGGACGCGCTCTACCAGGTGCCCTACAACGGCAGGTTCACCTTCACCCGGATCCGTTACGGGTCTGCGGGAGGCCGGGGGTTCGGGTGGGGATGGCGTTCCGCGTGGAATCACGACTACCCGAACGCGGACCGGAACATGCAGTTCATCCTCGACCGCTATACCGCCGTGGCCCCGAATACGGGCGGCAGCAACGTTGTCGATCTCGAGGACCCGCGGATCTTCGAGCATCCGGTCCTCTACATGTCCGAGCCGGGATACTGGCGGGCCACCGAGGATGGGATCGCGAACCTGAGGGCGTATCTCCTGAAGGGCGGGTTTCTCATCTTCGACGATTTTGAGCTTGGCCAGTGGGACAACATGGCGGCTGAGGTCGGCCGGGCCCTCCCCGGGCACGACTGGATGGAGATCGACGCGTCACATCCGATCTTCCGGAGCTACTTCCTTGTGGATGACATCTACGTGCCCCACCCCTTCGTTCGTGTGACGCCGAACTACCAGGCGATCTTTGAAGACAACGACCCGACGGGACGAATGATGGTGCTCGCGAACCACAACTCGGATCTCGCGGAGTACTGGGAATGGTCACCGGAGGCGTTCTTTCCCGTCGATCCGACGAACGATGCCTTCCGGCTCGGGGTCAACTACATCGTCTATGCGATGATGCACTGACCCCGCAGGGTGCGCGGCCGGTGCGGGGACGCCGGTTCCTCCGCGCCACGTCCGAACCACCCCCGGATCACCGGGTCCAGCGTGGCAGGCCCGCTCCCTCGAAGAAGGTGAGCCGGACGATGTCCCGCCCGTCCGGACTCATCGAATAGAGGTCGTAGAGTCCGCTACCCGAGAGGATCCGGCTCGCGATCACCATCCACTGTCCGTCGGGGGACCAGTCCGCATCGGTCGTGTTGTAGTCGGCGTTGTCGGTCAGCTGCGTAAGTCCGGTTCCGTCGGATGCGACGGTGAAGAGCTCGAAGCCAGTTCCCCCCGAATCCGGGTCCAGAAAGCGTCCGAAGACGATCCGGCTCCCGTCGGGTGACCAGCGGGGGTTTACATCGAGCGTGCCGTCCGTCAACCGAGTGAGTTCGCGCCCCTCCGGTGTGATCGTGTAGAGGCCGGGAGCGTCGCTTCGGTCCGAGCGGAAGACGATCCGGCTTCCGTCGCCCGACCAGGCGGGCTCGGTCTCGTTGGATTCCCCGGTGCCGGGAGTGAGGTTGACGGTGTCCAGGCCGTCGGCGGTCATGATATGGACGTCCTGTGTGCCTGTTCCTCCGATGTCGGCGTATTCGTAGACGATCCGGTCTCCCTCGGGGGACCAGTCGGGCCGTCCTTCCAGGATTCCGACGGTATTCGTCACGTTCCGGGCGTCCACACCGTCCCGACCCACGATCCAGATGTCATCGGCCTCACTGAAGGCCATGCGCCTCCCGTCGAGCGTCGCGGCCACGCTCGTCGCCTCGAAGGGGAAGAGCTCGAGATCTCCGCCGAAGGCGCTCCGGCGCCTGAGCTGGACTCCCGGTTGCGTGTAGACGATGCTTCCCGGGTCCTCTGTGAGGCAGAGCACCGCGATCTGATACGTCGAATCGTCGAGTGAGAACTGGAGGGTCCCCCTGGGGGACTGGGCGACGAGACGGCAGTTCGGAGCAAGACCCCCGATCTCATACTCCTGGCTCGCGAAGGGAACATCCGGAATGGTCGTCTCGCCGTTCGGTGGGAGGCGGATCGGGTTGCCTCTATTGAGCGTCAGGGTGTATCCGTCCGTGTCAACGTTCACTCCGATCGTCTCGACGCGGAAAACGAGGTCGAACGAGGTGGGAGCGGTACTGCTGTCGGATCCGCATCCCGCCACTCCGGTCGCGAAGAGGAGAAGGGCCATCCCGGCGATGCGGCGGGTCGTCTGGCGGGCGCCTCCCGTTGGCCGGCGCCGAGGGAGCCGCAGGTGGCGTCGTTGGCCGCTTCGTCCAGCACCCGCCTTCGTGATCATCGGGTTCCTCGGCCCGGGTTTTCCCCGGAGCAGGTGGTGGGGCGCAGGGCCGGACGGCCCGGGAGCTCCCTGAAACTAGCTGACCGGACACCGAATCGTTCCAACGGGGGTGCCCGTCGGCGGCGTGGAACTCTGCGCATGACCCGGCGTGTGCACAACCCCGGTTCCGCCTGCGGCCTCTGTTCCGCGAGACTTCTACTATGGCGGGCAATCCCCGGGCCCGAGCGATTTGCCAAGCAGTGAGCAGACCAGATGCCACGAATCCGGTCCTTCTTCGCCGTCTGTGCCGTATTCTCCGCACTGTCCGCCTGCGGGGGCGCCGGGAACCAGTCCGGTTCCGGCGCCGGCGGAACCGACGGCGCGGCCATGTTGGTGCCGACATTCGAGGTGGACCCCTCCTGGCCCACGATTCCCAACGATTGGGTCTTCGGGATCACCTCGGGACTCTCCATCGATGCGGACGACAACATCCGGGTGCTTCACCGTCCGGGAACGGTCCCAGAGGAACTGCGCGACCGTGCACCCCTCCCCTGATGGTGTTGGACACGGACGGCAACTCTATTCTGGGCTGGGGAGGGGACGGGGACGGCTACGAGTGGGCGGGAACGGAACACGGGATCTGCGTGGATCACAACGGCTTCCTCTGGATCGCCGGGAGCGGCCAGGGCGACGACCAGCTCCTGAAATTCAACTCGGACGGCGAATTCGTCATGCAGATCGGCCGGGCGAACCGGAGTCGCGGGAACACGGACACGGAGAACGTGAACCGCGCAGCTGACGTGTACGTGTATCCCGCGACGAATGAACTCTTCGTCGCGGACGGATACGGGAACCGGCGTGTGATCGTGTTCGATGCGGAGACGGGAGAGTTCCGGCGAATGTGGGGCGCGTTCGGCGATTCGCCCACGGACCCTGTGGAGGGCGACATGCCCGATCCCTCGAATCCCGAGCACTTCAACCTCGTGCACGGCGTGCGGGTCTCGAACGACGGCCGCGTCTACGTGTCCGACAGGGCAGGGATGCGCCTCCGGGTCTTCTCGGTCGAGGGCGAGCACATTACCCAGCTAATGATGTGCCGGACGGAGCCCGATCCGGCCGCGGTCGCCGAGCGTACGGGCGAGACGGCGCACGGCCGGCCCGTGGCGGAGCTGATCGAGAATGTGGCTACCGCACGCCAGTCGGTAAGCCGAACGGCCTTCTCCCCCGACCCGGAGCAGCGCTACCTCTTCGTCGCGGAGCGAAGCAACCAGCAAGTCTTCGTGCTCGAGAGGGAGACGCTTCAGGTCCTTGGCCGCTTCGGCCGGGTGGGCGACCGGCCGGGGGAGTTCTACATCCTGCACGACATGGTCGCGGACTCGGACGGGAACCTCTACACGGCCGAGGTGAACGTGGGGGCCCGAGCCCAGAAATTCACACGTACCGGACTCTCCCCGGCCGGCCCGATGTAGCGCATCCGCCGGGGGCGGCTCGGGGTGCCGCTGTCTGCCTTGCCGGGCGCGTCTCCGCTCCGCTCCCCCTACGTCCGGCCGCAGGCGAGTGCCAGACCGGCCCGGACGAGTGTCCACTGAAGCCGCATCTGGTCGGTGACGCCCATCGCGACCAAGCCGCTGTTGCCGGCGGATCGGGTGATGGCCGAGGGATCCTCGCCGCTCGTGGCCCGCGTCTTCCAGGTCTCGAGCCGCTCCCTCCACCGGACCAGTATCGGATCCGGCGGTCCGAGCACCTCTCCCACGCCGGGCGTGATGAAGAGCGGCATCTCCGATACGAGGGTGAGGGGGTCGCCGCCGAGGGAGCGGACCGTCTCCATCGAGCTCGGCCGGAAGAGGGAAGCGGTCACGGGGTCGCCTGCTGCGATGAAGTGCTCGCTCATGGAAACCGAGTCCGGGCGCGTGCAGAACCCCCGGTCTAGGCGGACGAAGCCCTTCTCGCCCTGGCGTTCGACGTCGTGGAGCGTGTAACCGAGGCGCCGCACGGCCTCCGAGCAGCGCTCTCTGAGCGGGCCGTAGCGCTCGCGCCACGAGGGCTCGACGAGAAACCAGGGCCCCGCGGCAAAGGCCGTCCCGTGGAGGGACGCGTGGAGCGCAAATGGCCGTCCGCGCGACTTCCACCACTCCAGGACCGCGCGGTTCTCCGGGCGCGCGTCTCCGTCGTCGTCCCCCCGCGGGAACCCGAACTCGATATCGTCTCCGGGCAGCTCTCTCGCCGCATCCCGCAGGTAGCGACCGAGATCGTAGGCCTCCGCGTCATCGTCGGCCCATGCGGCGTTGTTCTTCTCGCCGTCGGGGTTGATGTGAGGTACGATCCACCACTCGAAGTTCCGGACCCACGGATCCTCCGGGGGGAGACGGCCGAGATACGCAGCGAGGTGGCGGAGGAGGCGCGGTCCGACCGGTTCGTCCGCGTGACACCCCCCGAGGAGGCTCACGGCGTTCCGACCTTCCCCGAACCGGAACGCCCTGATCGGCCGCCCTTCCCGGGATCGGCCGAGCATCTGGCCCTCGTCGGACGAGACTCGCGGGGTCGCGATCAGTGCGCGAAACCGTCCGGATCCGAGTGGATCCGGATCCGGGGCGACGGCCATGGGGTGTTCGGGCACGGGATCAGCGGGAATGGATATGGCTGGGGGCATGGGGCGGTGTCGGGCCGCAGGACTCCCGCAATCTGTGCCGGACGGCGGGTTCCGGCGAGAGACGTCGCGGTGCGTCCCATTCCGGGCGCCGCCGCCAGCCGGCTCTCGCCAGCGAGGAGCGCAGTCGACAACTTCCGGGGGTAGCAACCCCCGGGCAGCGCACCCTGCTCGTGTGGACGGCGCCGGGGTCCGGTGACCTGGATCCGCACGGGCGCCGGGGGGTGACCACTGCCGATGGTCCGGACCCCGGGTCCGGCAACCCCGAACGGCCAGGAGCCACGATGACCCGATCCCGCTTCCGCCTTCTGCTCCCCTGCCCGATCATGGTCATGGCGGCCCACCTTCTCCCAGGGTGCGCACCTGTCGGGCAGGACCATGCCGCGGTCTTCGATGCCACCGGGGGTCGCTGGGTCGACCTCACGCACCCGTTCTCGGCGTCGACGATCTACTGGCCCACCGACACCACGGGGTTCGTGCTCAACGAACAGGCATACGGTCCCACGGAGGGTGGATGGTTCTATGCGTCCTACGACTTCCGTTCGGCCGAGCACGGCGGGACGCATCTGGATGCGCCGATCCACTTCGCCGAGGACCGGTGGACCAATGACGAGATCCCGCTCTCGAGTCTCATCGGAGCAGCCGCCGTCGTGGACGTCTCCGACAGGGCGCACGGGGACTACCAGGTCACCGTCGAGGATCTCACCTCCTGGGAGGCTGAGCACGGGGAGCTTCCCGGCGGGGCGGTCCTCCTGATTCGAACAGGGTGGAGTGCAATGTGGAACGACCGTGCGCGGTATCTCGGGACGCCGCTGACGGGCGCCGAGGCCGTCGCCGAACTCCATTTCCCCGGGCTCGGACCGGAAGCGGCCCGCTGGATTGCCGACAACCGCGACATCGTCTCCGTCGGGATCGATACCCCGAGCATCGACTACGGACAGTCCGCCGACTTCCGCTCCCATGTGATTCTCTATTCGGAGAACATCGTCGGCTTCGAGAACCTCACGAACCTCGAGTCGCTCCCGCCGACGGGAAGCTTCGTCGTCGCGCTTCCGATGAAGATCGAGGGAGGAAGCGGCGGCCCGCTCAGGATTGTCGCCTTCATGCCCGACTGAGGACGCGGAGCCGGGATCAGGCGGCCAATCGGGACGGCAACGTCAGCTCGGCATTGCGTCCCGCCGGGAAACCTCTACCGTTCTCTCGTGAGCTGGGAATCATTCCGTCTGGCCGCCGACAGGCTTGAGCCCGCGATCATCGAGCGCGGGCGGGAGCTCCTCACGGGCATCGATCCGGAACCCCTGGTCGCCGTGACTCCGGAGTGGTGGCAGGAACGGCTCATGGGCTGGGCGACCCGCGATCCGGACTTTCGTGTAAAGCTGCTCCACTTCGTGGACGTGCTCCCATCGCTCCGCTCGAGCCGGGAGGTCGCCGACCATGTCCGCCAGTACTTCCGGGCCGACGCTTCCGGCGCCGTGCGGCTCGGCTCGGCGATGGGTCAGCGCGCCCTCTTCCGGCCCGTGCTCTCCCGCGTGGTCCGCGAGGGCGTCTTCGCCATGGCCGACCGTTTCATCGTGGGCGGGACCGCGACCGAGGCGCTCCCGCGCCTTCGCCGTCTCGTGCGTGCGGGGATCGCCTACACGATCGACCTCCTCGGAGAGGCCACGCTCTCGGATGCAGAGGCCGACGGGTACCGGAACCGGTACCTGCAGGTCCTCGAGATGCTGCGCGGCGCTCGGGGGTGGGAGGGGCCGCCGGAGGCCTGCAGGCCGAACCTCTCGGTGAAACTCTCGGCCCTCACCCCGCATTTCGAGCCGGCCGCGCCGGATCGGACCTACGCGAGCCTCCGGACCCGGCTGCTCGCCGTTGCCGTTGCGGCCCGGGATGTCGGCGCGTTCGTGAACATCGATGTCGAGCAGTACCGGTACCGTGATCTGACGACCGCGATCCTGGCCCGGCTTCTCCGGGAGAAGGACATCGGGGACGGGCCCGACTTCGGGATCGTCCTCCAGGCGTACCTGCGCGACTCGCTGGGAGAGGTCGAGCGGCTGAGGGAACTTGCCCGGGAGAGCGGGGCCCGGCTCACGATCCGGCTTGTGAAGGGCGCTTACCTCGACGAGGAGGTGGTTGTTGCCCGCCAGCACGGCCATCCGGTGCCGGTCTTCCAGGACAAGGCCGCCACAGATCTCAACTTCGAACGTTGTTCGGAGACCCTCGTCGGCGCGTATCCCCATCTTCAGCCGGCGTTCGCAACCCACAATCCCCGAAGCGTCGCGCAGGGGATGGTCCGCGCTGAGGACGCAGGCGTGCCGAAGGGGGACGTCGAGTTCCAGGTCCTCCACGGGATGGCGAAAGGGCTCCGACGCGCCGTGGCCGCGATGGGCTACAGGACCCGGGTCTACGTGCCGGCCGGGGAGATCATCCCGGGGATGGGATACCTCGTCCGGCGACTCCTCGAGAATACCTCGAACGAGTCGTGGCTTGTTCAGAAACACGAGGCGGCGACCCCGGAGGTCGCGCTCAGGCGACCGGTTCCCACGGAGGTTCCCCCGGCCCCGCGTGGTGAGCGGTTCCGCAACCACCCGCCGCTCGAGTTCTACCGGGCGGAGGCCCGTGACGCGATGGAGGAGGCCCTCCGGAAGGCGCGCGCGGCATTCGGACGGAGCTTTCCGCTGGTCATCGGCGGGAGAGAGGATCCCGCGCCGGCGGGCTTGCTCGAAGTGCACCCTCCGAGCGAGCCGTCGACGCTGATGGGGCGCGTCGCGTGCGCAGGCGCCGGGTCGGTGGATGCCGCGGTCTCCGCTGCGGCAACGGCCTTTCCCCGGTGGCGGGACACGCCGCCGCCGGAGCGGGCGCGGGTGCTCAGGAAGGCTGCGGAGCTGATCGCGGCATCCCGCTTCGATCTGGCCGCCACGATGGTCTTCGAGAGTGGGAAGCCGTGGCGGGAAGCGGACGGCGACGTGACGGAAGCCGTCGACTTCTTCCGGTTCTACGCGGACGAGGCGGAGCGGCTCGGGGAGGCGGCCGATCTCACCACCGTTCCCGGAGAGACGAACCACCTCCTTCTCGAGGGGCGCGGCGTCGTTGCCGTGATCGGCCCGTGGAACTTCCCGCTCGCCATCATCGGCGGGATGACGGGTGCGGCTCTGGCCGGCGGCAACGCCGTACTGCTCAAGCCCGCCGAGGAGGCGCCGATCATCGCGACCGTACTGGCCCGGATCCTCGGGAAAGCCGGCGTTCCGGCCGGCGTCCTCCACTGCCTCCCGGGTCCGGGGGCGGAGACGGGGCGTCGGCTCGTCGAGCACCCCGGCGTCGATATGATCGCATTCACGGGCGGGACGGAGGCCGGGTTTTCGATAGCGGCTGCCGCGGCGGAGGTCCGCGACGGGCAGCCGGGTCCGAAGAAGCTCATCGCCGAGCTCGGTGGAAAGAACGCGGTGATCGTCGACGAGGATGCGGACCTCGACCTCGCGGTCGGAGGCGTGGTGCATTCCGCCTTCGGATACGCGGGACAGAAATGCAGTGCTGCAAGCCGCGTCATTGTGGTCGGAAGTGCGTACGGGGAGTTTCGCCAGCGCCTCCGGGATGCGGTCGCAAGCCTCCCGGTGGGTCCTCCCGACGATCCCTTCACGGTCGTCCCGCCCGTCATATCCCGCCGTGCGCGGGAGCGCATCGGGGAGTACATCGCGCTCGGCCATTCGGAAGGGCAGCTCCTGGCGAATGGCTGTCTCCCGGTCGGGAGCGGCCACTACGTGGTGCCGCACGTATTCGAGGATGTGCCCCGAAGCTCCAGGCTCGCGCGCGAGGAAGTGTTCGGCCCTCTCCTGGTCCTCTTCCGGAGCCGTACATTCGGGGAGGCCCTGGAGATTGCGCTCGACTCGCCGTTCGCCCTCACCGGCGGGCTCTATTCCCGGAATCCGAGGAACATCCGGCGGGCGGGAGCGGAGTTCCGCGTAGGGAACCTCTATCTGAACCGGCCGATCACGGGCGCGATGGTCTGCCGCCAGCCTTTCGGCGGTTTCCGCCGTTCCGGTACCGGAACCAAGGCGGGTGGCGCCGACTACGTGCGGGAATTCATGGTGGCCCGCGTGATCACGGAGAATACGATGCGTCGGGGCTTCGCCCCCGCCGCGGGAGACGGGGCAGGAGGGTAGCCCCCCGCAGCCTCCTCGCCGGATCGGGTGATCCCGGGAGACGGGCCCGTCCTCTTCCTCACGTCCGCGCTACTCTACGGAAGCGAAGAAGCCGGTAGGTGAGGATTCCTTCGCGGATCCCGTTCTGGAGGGCGTTGCCCCCGATCATGTTGCCGAACACGGGCACGTTGCCGAGGCGGAGCATCCGGATAAGCGGGCACAGAAGGGCGACGGCCCGGTCCCTCGGCCTTCCCAGGCGGATCAGCCCCGTCAGGTCCGCGTCGTCCTCCAGACGCAATCCATGCCTGCTTCCGGCGCGGATGCACGCGTTGGCCGTACCCAGGCCCGGCAGGTGCCAGCCGGCGCGGAATTCCCCGATATGACGCCTCGCCCGGACCCCGAGCGACTCCGGGTCCGCCGTGAGAAAGTCGTCGGCGATGAGAAGCATCCCACCTCTGGTGAGCTGGCGCGCGGCTGACCTGAAGAAAGCGCGGCGCGAGGTGCTGTGGGCGAAGGATTCGACCGCGACGACGACATCGGCGGCCACACCGGTGTCCTCGCGCTCGAAGTCGCCCAGCACGAACCGGCACCGGTCTCCGAGCCCCTTTCCCGCAGCCAGCCGCCCGGCCATGCCGCGCTGCTTCGGGCTGATCGTGATGCCTGTGAGCGACGCCCGCGGGAAGGCACGCGCGAGGTGGAAGAGCGTGCCGCCGACACCGCACCCCATGTCGAGGATCACCGGCGCGCCGGCCGGGTGTCCGTGCCGTACGGCTTCCTCGATGAGGCGATGTATATGGCCCGACGCCCCTTCGGTTGACGTGACGCCTTCCGCCCAGAGCTGACGGTGAAGGGCGTGGCTTCGCCCGCTCCCTCCGACAAGGAGGAAGCGGGCCGTGTTGCTGTCGTAGTATCGTGCGATCCGGCTGCCACGGGCCGGTCGCGGTACCCGCATCGCTGCCGGGATGCCAGGTCCCCGGGTGCGGCCCCTACATCGAGAGGAGGTAGGTCATCTTGATGATGAGTTGCCGGTCGCGGAACTCCTCCACCCAGGGCGAGACCCGGAGCGCGTCGTCGCGGCGAACCTCGTCGTAGACGATGTAGAGATCGCTTCCGGGTCTGTAGATGTAGCGGAGGCGTGCGCTCGTGCTCCACTGCTCTGTAGCGGAGTTGTACTGCGTGATGCTCCGGAGCGACATGGCCGCGGAGAGCGCGTAATCCAGCTGGAAGGATCCGATGTCGGCCACGAATGAACCGGCGGGGAGGTCCACGTCGTTGCGGGTGAATCGCGCGGAGGTGGCGAGCTGGTTCGTCACCCGCATGCCTCCGTTCAGCGACCAGTCGAGGCGGTCTCCATCGTAGAACTGTTGCGGCCCGTAGTTGAAGCCGTAGAAGAACCGCCGCGAGGGGTTGCTGCTGAAGCTGAATGCCAGCGTATAGAACTTGTAGTTCCCCTCATCAATCGTGACGCCATCCGCCACCCGGAATGGCTCGTCCAGCCGTTCAAACCAGCGGTCGTAGCGGATATTCAGGTACGCCCCGTTGTCGAACCGTGTACCGACCATATGGTGGTAGCGCCGGGTCATGAGCCGCCCAGACTGGTCTGTGGTGTGCTCGACGTTCCACATCGGCTCCATCATCCGGATCCCCCAGCGCTCCGGCCTGGGATTTCCCTCGAAATGGAACTTGCTTCGCCTGATCCCGACCCGGGGCACGAATCCGACCTCGGGATTGAAGTTGTCCCCGAGATCGGTGTGCTCGGTATAGATGCGCCACGACTCGTCGAGCCATCCGGCCCGGACATGCCCGGCCATCTGGTCGTCGGACATCCCCGTCGTCTCGGTTGCGGCCAGGAATGCGTCCAGCGTGAACGCCGGGATCGGGGACCAGATCAGGTCCGCGGCGTAGGTGCGGTTGTGGCGCCCCCCGCGGCCGGCCTGCTTGTTGATCACGAGCCCGCCGATACGGGACCGTTCCATCATGTCCCGGCTGTAGCGGGCCACGAGGAAGTTCTCGCCGGGCTCCCCGAAGGCCTCGTCGGTCTGGATGTCCATGATGGCGATATTGTTCTGGCCGACCTTGCCCGTGAGCCTCGCCCCCCCGAGAATCGGCACCTGCTGTCTCGAGGCCGAGATCCCGATCCTCCGACTGAAGAAGAGGTCGGCGATCCGCCCGGTGGAATTTGTCGTGCCTACGGCGAACTGGCCGGAGTTCTCGAGGAAGAACTCGCGCTTCTCCGGGTAGAAGAGCGCGAAACGCGTCAGGTTCACCTGCTCGTTGTCGACCTCGGCTTGGGCAAAGTCTGTGTTCAGGGTGACGTCGAGGTTCAGACCCGCCGTCACCCCGTACTTGATGTCGAGACCGATATCCCCCTGCGTGGTGCGGTCCGAGATCCCGCTCTCAAGCCGACTCCGCCCGCCGCCGGTCGCGAAGGGCTTGATCCGGAGGTCCCGGCCCCGGTCGAGCGATTCGAGGTCCGCCAGGCTGCCGGCGAGGCTGACCCGCGTCAGGGTGAAGGGCTTCGGAATCGGGGCCCAGTAGGCCTGCTCGTTCTTCCGGCTGATGTTGCGCATGAGGTTGATGCCCCACGACTGCGGGTCCCGGTCCGGGAACCGGAGCGTGACCATGGGAATCTCGATCTCGGCCACCCAGCCGTCCGGGGTCCGCTCCGTCTCGAGGGTCCACACGCCGTCCCAGTCGCGGTTCACCGCCGAGGCGCTCGCCCGCCGGTCGCGCCCCCCTTCGTCCGCGACCTGCTGGTCGAGCTGCGCTCCTGCGGGGGTGACCACAAACATGTAGGCGGAGCGCTGGTCCATGAAGGTGTCGATGATGATCTGGAGGTTGTCCTCTTCGAGGATCCGGTCGCCGTCACGCCGGAGCTCGGTGGCGAGCACCGCGTCGGGCTCAGAGTCGAAGGCGTGGACGCCCAGAAAGAGGCTTGACCCGTCGTAGAGCACGCGCACCTCGGTCCGCTCGGTTGCCGCGGCGCCCTCGTCCGGCTCCTGCTGGATGAAGCCGGTGATGAGGCCTGCGCGCTCCCAGGCGGGGTCATCGAGCGAACCGTCGATCACGGGCGCCTCGCTCGTCCGGACGGCACTGACCCTGTAGAGCTCCCAGCTTTCCTGGGCCGAGGCCGGCGGAGCTGCGGCGAGGCCGGCGAGCAGGACTGGAACGGCCGACAGGGGAACCGCGGCGCCCGCGACCGTGGCGCCGGACTGACGGGCCGTGCCCCGGTTCGAGGTCGAGAGAGGACGCGGTCTAGAGTTCATGGAGACTCCGTCGATGGGAGTGAAGCCGCCGGCCGGCGTGATCCCGACTCCGTCTGGGTCCGGGCTCGGTGGCGGCCACCGGAAAGATGGCGAGGAGCAGATGCTCGGCCCAGACGCGGGGCGCTACGGGAGGAGCGGATCTCTGATCCCCATCAGGTTGACGGCGATCAGGCCCAGTGTGCCGATCACGAGCAGGTAGTAGATCGTGGGGAGGATCGTCTTCCTGAGCGTCGCGCCCTCCTTTCCGAGAAGGCCGACGGTTGCTGAGGCCGCGACCACATTGTGGATCGCGACCATGTTGCCCGCCGCGGCGCCAACCGCCTGCAGTGCGACGATCATCATTGTCGAGATGGCGAGCTGCTCGGCCACCCCGTACTGGAATGCCGAGAACATGAGATTGCTCACGGTGTTCGAGCCAGCGATGAATGCGCCGAGCGCACCGGTCATCCCCGCGAACATCGGCCACACCGTTCCTACGCTGTTGGCGACCCACTCGGCCATCTCGAGTGGCATGCTGGCAAGCCCTGCCCCATTCACGTCCGAGTTGATGTAGACCCGCACCATCGGAACCGTGAACACGAGGACGAAGCCTGCCCCCACCAGGACGCGGGCCGCGTTGCGCGTGGCGCCGACGAGCACGGGCGCGCTCATGCGGTGGAGGAAGAAGGTGATCCCGACGACGACGAGGAGGACGAATCCCGGGAGGTAGAGCGGGGTGGTCGATGCGCTGATTCCCGTTCCGAAGATATCGGGCCAGGCGATCGCCGGGGCTTGGAGGAGCCCCTGGACCGGGAGCTGCGGCAGTCGTGTGATCACCAGGAGGAGGCCGAGGAGGGCGTAGGGAGCCCACGCCACCGGAGCGGAAATCTCGCCCGTCTGCCCTCCCGGGCGGCTCTCCTCCTCGCTGATCTCAAGTCCGCTGACCCACTCCGAAGGCCAGCTCGAAGCCTCGGCGAATTCCCACGTGTCCTTCGGGAGAAGGAATCCCCGCCTGGCCGCGAACACGACGATGGCGAGCCCGACGGGCGCGCCCAGGAGGGAGGGAAACTCGGGGCCGAGAACGAACCCGATGAGGATATAGGGAACGACGAAGGCGAGGCCGCCGAAGATGGTGAAGGGGAGGACCGAGAGGCCCTCGGTCCACGACCGGTTCCGGCCGAAGAACCGGGTGAGCATCACGACCATGAAGGTCGGCATCAGGATGCCGGCGATCCCGTGCAGCACGACGATGCGGCGCGTGGTGAGCCGGAGGTAGTCGGACATCTCAAGGCCTGCGGCGCCGAGTGCGGCGTCGAACTCGGCACCGGCCAGCCCGCCCGAAAGCCCGACGAGTACGGGGGTTCCCACGGCCCCGAAGGTGACCGGCGTACTCTGGATCATCATGCCGATCATCACCGCGCTCGCGGCGGGAAAGCCCATCGCCACCATCAGGGGCGCAGCGACCGCGGCCGGCGCCCCGAACCCGGCGGCGCCCTCGATGAAGGAGCCGAAGAGCCACGCGATGATCACGAGCTGCACCCGCCGGTCGTCGCTCACCCCGTGGAAGCTCCTGCGGATCGCGGCGACCCCGCCGGATCTCTCGAGGGTGTGCAGGAGGAGGATCGCGCCGAAGATGATGAAGAGGAGATCGAACGAGATGAAGAGCCCCTGGATCGTCGCCGCAGCGAGCCTCACCGGTTCCACCTGCCAGGCCGCGAACGCCAGGACCACGGCCACGAGGTAGACGATCGGCATTGCCAGCTTCGCGGGGATCCTGAATCCGACGAGGAGGATCCCGGCGGCGAGGATCGGGAGGACGGCGAGAAGCGCGGCGGTTCCTGAAGACATGGTGCACCACGGTAGCGTTGCCGCCGTGCTCCGGCAACCGGGCGGAGGCGTCTCCGGGCACGGGCCCTTGATCCGTCCGGCGCCCCGCTGGTAGACTCGGTCACTTCACGGTTGGCAGGCTCCCGGCCGTTCCCGAGGTGGGTTGTTGACCGGATCCGACGACAGAACGGAAGCGGTGCTCCTTCGCTCAGCCGAGCGCTGGTGCGCGCGGAACTACGAACCGCTCCCCGTGGTCCTCGACCGCGGAGAAGGGGTCTGGGTCTGGGACGTCCGGGGCAACCGCTACCTGGACATGCTCTCCGCCTACTCGGCGCTGAACCAGGGACACAGGCACCCCCGGATCGTCGAGGCGGCACAGCGGCAGCTGGAGCGGCTGACGCTGACGTCGCGCGCCTTCCACAACGACCAGATGGGCCCGTTCCTCGCCGAGCTCTGCCGTGCGACAGGCTACGGGAAGGCACTCCCGATGAACACCGGGACGGAGGCGGTCGAGACAGCGATCAAGATGGTGCGCCGGTGGGGCGTCGAGGTGAAGGGCGTGCCCAGGAACGCGGCGGAGATCATCGTATGCGAGGGCAATTTCGCGGGGCGCACGACGACGATCATCTCCTTTTCCTCCGAGGCTAGCTACCGGGCCGGTTTCGGTCCTTTCACGCCGGGGTTCCGGATGGTCCCCTATGGGGACATACCGGCGCTCCGGGCGGCGATATCGCCGAACACGGTGGCGTTCTTGGTCGAGCCGATCCAGGGCGAGAGCGGGGTCGTTGTTCCTCCGGAGGGCTACTTGGCAGCGGCGCGCGACATCTGCAGGGCGAACCGTGTGGCGCTGGTGGCCGACGAGATCCAGACCGGCCTCGGGCGCACGGGCCGGATGTTCTGCTCCGACTGGGAAGGCGTCCGGCCCGACGTCATGATCGTCGGAAAGGCGCTCGGCGGCGGGGTGTATCCGGTGTCCGCGGTACTTGCCGACGAGGACTATCTGGATGTCTTCCGCCCCGGCGACCACGGGTCGACCTTCGGGGGAAACCCGCTGGGCGCGGCCGTCGGGCGGGCGGCCCTCGGCGTGATCGTCGACGAGGGACTTGCCGAGCGCTCCGATGTCCTTGGCGGCTGGTTCATCGACGGCCTCCGAATGCTCGATTCACCGCACGTGGCGCAGGTCCGCGGGCGCGGGCTCATGATCGGCGTCGTGATCAGGGAGTCCTCGGGGCCAGCGCGGCCTTTCTGCGAGGCGCTGATGCGGCGCGGGATCCTGGCGAAGGAGACGCACCGCCAGGTGGTTCGCTTCGCCCCGCCGCTCATTGTCGAGCGGGAGGTCCTCGAGGCCGCGCTCGGGGAGATCGCCCCCGTCCTTGCCGGTGAGGGCGTGCGGGCCTGAAGCCGTCAGGCCTCCGGCCGGCACGATGCCGTCCCCGCTTCGCCCGCCGATCTTTCGCCGGTTACGCGAAGCCGGTTGTCCCGGGGAAACCGTCCTGTTGGCACGTTACCACTTGATCGTCCCCTCCTTCGAGAAGTCGATCTGCTCGGCGTCCGCATCACCGAGGAGCACCTCGTCGATCTGCGCGTAGAGGAAATCCCGTGACTTCCGGTCCCGCGGGTCGAGGCCGTAGTGGTTGATGAGCAGCGTCTGGTGCTGGAGCCACTCGGCCCAGCATCCCTTGCAAATCCTGGAGCGGATCCTTGCTCCGCGCTCGCCCCGGAACGGAGGGGTGGCCAGCGCCTCTTTCTCCTCCGAACAGCGTTGGCAGTCGACGACTTCCACGGTGCCTCCCGATGGTGGCCTCGTTGTAGACCAGATAGTATTTTCCGATGCTGCCCGCGCGCGGGGCCCGGGCCGCGCGCGCCTCGCACTACCCGGGCCTGTTCCGCGAGTTTCTCCCGGTCCAGGGGCATCCGATGCTCACCAAGTCGCAGCTGGATCACCTCGAGAAGCGCCTCCTCTCCGAGCGTGCTAGAGCGCTTCGCGCGCTCGGGCTCTTCGACCAGATGGCCAAGGCCGGCCGGGAGTCGGCAGACTCCGACCTGTCGGCCTACACAGACCACATGGCCGACCAGGGGACGGAGTCGATGGAACGGGAGAAGGCGGCGCTCTTCGCCACGAAGGAAGGGCGCTACCTGTACCGGCTCGAAGAGGCATTGCGCCGGCTGTACGACGATCCGGAGAAGTTCGGTACATGCCACACGTGCGGGGCTTCCGTCCCGTTCGGACGTCTCGACGCCCTCCCGCACGCGCGCTACTGCATCGACTGCAAGGTGAAGGAGGAGGAATCCCTCTGACCCTGCGTCACAGCGGGAGATGCGCCGGTCGCTGACCGGCCGGTGTCCCAGGACCTCACCCTGCGGCCTGGCTGGCCGGGCCGAGCCGTAACTTCCGCCGGTTCCAGCCTCAGGGCGACCCCGGTGCCGCTACACGCTTGGCTTGACCAGGAACACCCTGGGATCACCGTATCCGACCGGTCGGCGGCATCGGACGGACGTTCCGATGCGTGGGGACGCCTGGATGCTAACGGACCCCTCCTGCCGACCTCTGGCGGTTGCCGTGAAGGGGACTGGTGTCCCTCCACAGTTCCTCGATTTCGCTCCGGACGCTTCGGATCTTCGTCTCGATCGGCTGGTCCTGCAGGTGGTAGCGGGCCGCGCTCAGTGCTCGATAGGCACGCCAGAGGGCGGATGATCCTGGTGTCTGCTCGTGGCTCCGCCGCTTTTTGCCCTTGACGCGGGCCAGTATCCACTCGGTCATCTCCTCATCGAGGAGCATCACCTCGCCACCCGCCTTGGACTCGCCGTCGACGAACTTGAGGAGCTTCTTCTTGAAGCTCTTCGGGACGCCGGCAATGATGTATATGGACAGGTCGTCGCGCTCCAGCATCTCCACAGCCAATTCGACCTCCGGGGTTCAGTGTCCAGGTCGGTCCGGCAGCTCTCCCCGCGGGGACGCGGAGTGGCCGGACCACGGATTCATACCGACGCCAGGAGTTCGGCGCCGAGCACATCGGATTGCCACCGGCGGACCCCGCGGAGTCCAGCGAGCTCGTCGCGGCCCGACGGCGCCGCCTCGGCGATCACCTCGAGCACGGCATTCGAAATAAGGGTGCCGCGATCCAGTCCGAGCCTGGCCGCCGTCGCGTTGCGCACGGCCTTGAGCCTTGTCAGCCGGCGCTCGACCTCAGGGCGGTGCCTGTGGCGTCTTCCGTTTCTCGTGGCGGCCCGGCACGGGTAGCCGGTGAGCATCTCCGCGGGCCTCCGGTCGACGGACCGGAACCGGCGGATGAGCTCCCCGCCCCACTCCCGGGCGAGAGCGGCATTCATCCCGCTGACGTCGGCGAGTTCACCGACCGTTCCGGGGTTCCTCTCTGCGGCCTCCACGAGCGTCCGATTGCCGGCGACCCGGAAGGGCGCCCTGTCACGTTGCCTGGCGATCCGATCTCGCCACTCCAGTGCTTCGCGCAGCCGGTCCACCTCCCGCGCCCCTAGGTTGCGTGCTTCCCGCACCTGCAGGACCGGATCCCGTGCCGGATGGCTTTCGAAGCGGACCGCTTCCAGCGTCCTGAATTCCTCGAGCGCCCACTCGAGGCGGCCGGCTTCCAACAGCTCCGCCCGGAGCTGCCCGGCGAGGTCGGCCAGGTACGCGGTGTCGCGTGCCGCGTATTCGAGCATCGGTCCGGGGAGCGGACGCCTGGCCCAGTCGGCCTGCTGGTACTTCTTGGAGAGCTGGATCCCGAAGCGGATCCCGAGGAGAGTCCCGAGTCCCACCCCGTCGACCCCGAGCAGCGAGGCGGCGACCTGCGTGTCGAAAAGCGCCCGAACCCGAAGTCCTAGGTCCCGGTCGAGGAGGCGGAGGTCGAAGTCGGCGCCGTGCATCACGACATCGACCGTCGGGTCGCGGAGGGGCGCCTTGAGGGCCGGTGACGGGTCGAGAGCGAGCGGATCGAAGAGGTACGTCCGCCCGCCGCATGTCACCTGAACGAGGCAGAGCCGGTCCGAATAGCGGTGGAAGCCGGCGGCTTCGCAATCCACGGCGAGCAGATCCGCGGCCGCGAGCGCGCTGCGCGCATCCTCGAGGCTTCCCCGATCGTCAACATACCGGATCATTGTCGCTGCTGTGTCACCTGCGGCGAGGCGAGGGTCGATCTGTCAGTCACCGGAGGCTGACTTCCCGCCTCAGAACCGTGCGGGAAACCGCGGCCGGCGGCGCTTGGCAGCCGGGAGAAGACCCGGAATACTGGCAAACCTGAAAATACCCGAAAACACGATGGCTGTTCCACTTGCTTCTGCCCCGCTTGCCCGCGCGCGTTCACCCTGTCCAACTTCCACGGGTGCCGGGCAGCGCCCTCTCCTCTCGCCGGAGTCTCCGCCCCCGATGCTCAGGACGAAGATTATCTGCACACTGGGTCCCGCGACCTCGGAACCGGACGACATCGCCGCTGTCGTCGCGTGCGGGATGGATGTGGCGCGGCTCAACATGGCGCACGGTGAAGAGGATGACCGGGCGCGGATGGTCGAGTCCGTTCGTGCCGCGGCCCGGCTCGAGCGCCGCCCGGTCGCTCTCCTGGCCGACCTGGGCGGACCGAAGATCCGTGTGGGCCGTCTCCCGAAACCGGTTCCTGTCAGTCTTGGTGACGAGATCGTGATGGCGTACGAGCGCCGTGCGACGGGCGAGGTGATCCCGACGACCTACGAGAGGATCGCAGAGGACGTGAGGCCGGGCATCAGGGTGGCAATCGACGACGGTCTGATCGAGTTGGAATGCACGGGGGTCGGGGCCGACGGCGTCCGGTTCGACGTTCTGCGCAACGGCCTGATCCGAAGCGGCCAGGGGATCAACATTCCCTCCGGCGTGGTCTCCGGATCCAGCCTCACCGAGAAGGACCTGGTCGATCTGGATTCTGCGCTCGCGCTCGGAGTCGAGTATGTGGGACTCTCCTTTGTCCGGTCCGCGGCGGACGTCGCCGAACTGAAGCGCCGCGTGGGCGCGCGCGCGCTCGTGGTGGCCAAAATCGAGATGGCGCGCGCCGTGGGTGCGATTGACGAGATCCTCGATGTGGCCGACATGGTCATGATCGCCAGGGGAGACCTCGGGGTCGAGCTGCCGTTCGAGGAGGTGCCGCTTGCCCAGAAGCAGATCATCCAGAAGGCGAACCTCCACGCAACGCCCGTGATCACCGCCACACAGATGCTCGAGTCGATGATCCACCACCCGCGTCCCACCCGCGCCGAAGCATCCGACGTGGCCAACGCCGTGCTCGACGGCACGGACTGCGTGATGCTGTCCGGGGAGACGGCCATCGGGCGCCATCCCCGGCTTGCCGTCGAGGCGGCATGGCGGATCATCGCGGAAATCGAGAAGAGCGGGGTCCTCGCGTCGGGTCCCAGATATCTGGCGGATGTCACCCCGGCCGACCGCAAGGGGGCGAGCCCGACGGAGCAGGCGATCGCGTGCGGGGTCGTGGACGCCGCGCGGCAGATCAACGCCCCGGCGGTTCTCGTGCTGACGACGAGCGGTTTTTCGGCCCGTCTCGTTGCTTCCCACCGGCCGCCCGTCCCGATCTTTGCCGTCACGACTGATCCGCAGACCTACAGCCAGCTCGCCGCCGTCTGGGGCATCTGGCCCGTCCTCGCCGGGCGCGAGCGGATCAGCTACGAGGTGCTGAGCGACCTGGGAAAACGGGAGATCCTAGACTCGGGGTTCGGTGCACGGGGAGACTCGATCGTCGTGACCGCGGGTGTGCCGTTTCACGAGCCCGGAACGACGAATACCCTCCGCGTGGAGCGCCTGTGAGCCCGGAGCCGGGGATCCGATAGGCCAATGATATGGCTGCGGGGGATCCCTTGAGGCTCACGTTCCTCGGTACGGGGACCTCCTTCGGGGTGCCGGTCATCGGGTGCCGCTGCGCCGTGTGTACGTCGAAGGATCCCCGCGACCGCCGGACGAGGCACGCGGCACTGCTCTCTTGGGATGACGGGCGCTCGGTGCTGATCGACACGCCACCCGAGCTCCGCCTCCAGCTGATCCGCGAGGGCGTTGAACGGGTGGACGCGGTCTGGTATACGCACCTCCACGCGGACCACCTGCACGGGATCGACGACCTGCGCATCTTTTCCCTCAGGAGCCGGCGGAGCGTGGACGCCTACGCGTCGGAGGATGCGAGAGCGGTCCTCAGGCGTCGCTTCGACTACATCTTCAATCCCTCCATCCGGCCCGGGCAGGCATCGTCGAAGCCCCAGATCTGTCTTCGAACGCTTCGGGCCGGGCAGATCCGGAGGATCGCCGGCGCCGACTTCCTCCCCCTCGAGGCCGTGCACGGATCCCTGCGGGTTCTGGGATTCCGCTTGGGGGTGCTCGGCTACCTCACGGACGCAAAGGAACTGCCGGGCGAGACGTTCGCCGCCCTCCGCGGCGTCGACATTCTCGTCCTGAACGCACTCTGGTGGGGCAGTCCCCACCCGACGCACCTGAATGTCGAGGAGGCAGTCGAGACGGCCCGGCAGATCGGAGCCAGGCAGACCTACCTCACCCACCTGACACATCGCGTCCCGCATGCGGAACTCGATGCGCAGCTTCCTGGATGGATTTCTCCGGCCTACGACGGACTACGGATCGAGCTCCCTGACGGGGAGCCGTAGGGCGCGGGCGGGGCCTGCGCCCCTGTGTCTCGACCGACCGGCGCACTACCTTCCACATATGGGTGTGGCCAGGCCACTCCTGCGGGGAATCGACGGAGGAACCGGAATGCGAGAGCGCGAGAACGTACCACAAATCGTCGTCGAGCGCGGGGGGACGGGTAGCGGGGTCGGTCCCTTTCTCCTCGGAGCGGTCCTCGGAGCGGCTGCGGCGCTCCTGCTCGCGCCCCGTACGGGGAAGGAGACGCAGCAGGAGATCAGGAAGCGCGCGGTTCGCCTCGGCGAGGGTGCCGAGCGGGTCGTACGTGACCTCCAGCACCAGTTCGAGGAGCGGATGGAGCAGGCGCGCAGCGAGGTCATGGAGCGGGTGGAGGCGTTGCGTGGCGCTGTGGACACAGGGCTCGAGGCTGCTCAGCAGGCTCGCAGCGACATCGAGGAGCGGATCGACCGGTCGAGGGCCGCGTACCGGGCCGCTGCAAGAAGTGCGGGCGGAGATGCTGAAGCGGAGTTGGAAGAGGCCGAGTCCACCTGAGCCCGTCCCCCGGCTCGTCGTCTGCGATCGGGATCCCGCCGGCTGCGGTGTCGCGGTTCCGCCGTCGCCGGACGCACCGTAGGTCCGGCGCCCGAGTCAGCGGTCTGCCCAGGCATAGCCTTGCCGGCCGGCTGGAGGGCGGCCCCCGCCGGGCGGACCCATTCGTGTTCCGCGGGCGTTCGCCCTGAGATGGGGACCGGGCTTGTGGAAACGGTGAGGCGAGGCTCGCGCATGGCGGGACCAAGGCAAATGGCGGTAACGGGTAGCGCTTGGTCCGCGATTCTTCTCGGTCTCCCGGCCGCTGCCGCCGGGCAGCTCGGCATTCCCTTCGCGAGCGGGGTTGATGCCGCGGGATTCCTGCGCGCGGGCGAGGGTGTCGTCTATTCGTCGAGTGCCCTCGAGAGGGAACTCACCCTGGAGCGGCCACTCGTCGAGCACGATGGTCCGTACGTGATTGTGCATGTGGCGGAGAGCCGAGTACTTCTCATGGACGGCAGGGAGGTGACTTGGTCGGCCCCTGCGGGCACAGGGCACGGCTTCCAGCTCGAAGGGCAGGGAAGGACGTGGACCTTCACGACACCTGTCGGGATGTTCCATGTCCTCCGCAAGGAAAAGGATCCGGTCTGGATTGCCCCGGAGTGGTACTATATCGAGCAGAATCTTCCGGTCCCGCCGCCGTCCGAGCGGGCCCGGGTCCCGGGCACACTCGGGACCTCCGCGCTCTTCCTGGGAGACGGGATCGCGATCCACGGAACGAACAACCCGCAGCTCCTCCTCGAGCCGGACCCCGACGACCGGCGTGTCTCGCACGGCTGTATACGACTCACCAACGAGGCGGCCCGGGAGCTCTACCACCGCGTCGAGGTGGGGACCCCCGTGCTCGTCTACTGACACGGTGAGTCGCTGAGACCGATGCCGCGAGCGCCGACGGGAAGGCGGACCGTTGCCACGAACCGCAAGGCGCGCCACCGCTACCAGCTGCTCGACCAGTGGGAGGCGGGCCTCGTGCTCGTGGGCCCCGAAGTCAAGTCCGTCCGGGCGGGTAAGGTGTCGTTCAAGGACTCCTTTGCGAAGATCGAGGGCGGAGAGGTGTGGCTCCACAACCTCCATATCACACCGTACGATTCGGCGAACCGGTGGAACGCGGACCCGGAACGTCCGAGAAAGCTCCTTCTCCAGAGGCGCGAGATCCGAAAGCTGGTCGCTGCCGTCGAACAGAAGGGGCTCACGCTTGTTCCGCTGAACCTCTACCTGAAGGGGCCGTACGTGAAGGCGACGCTCGCGCTCGCGAAAGGCAAGCAGCTCCACGACAAGCGGGAGGCGCTCCGGCGCCGTACCCAGGAGCGAGAGGCCCGTCGGGCGATGCGGGGAGAGGACCGGTGAGCCGGGACACACCCTCCCGCGTGCCTGTCGCGCTCGCCCTTGTGCTCCTCTTCCCCGCTCCGTTCCAGGTATCTGCACAGGCCCCGGACGGTCTGGCGGTGACAGTCCTCTTCCCCGACGGCCGGGAGGCGAGCCTGCCCGTCGAGACGACGGGCGGCTACCCAGTCCTCCCGGCCGTGAGCCTCGACGCGCTCGGCTGGCGCTTGGGAGCGGGCGAGGATGGACGGACGATGCTGCTCGGTCACCGCACCGGTCTCGAGCTCGAGCTCGTGCCGGGGTCCCCCTTCGTCGGGTGGGACGGGATCGTGGTGCAGATGGTCGAGGCGCCGTACTGGAGCGGCGAGGTGTTCTTCGTGCCGCTTCAGCTCGTGGCCGACCTCCTGCCGGGTTTCTTGCCCGACGCCTACGTCTTCGAGGAGGATCGCGCGCTGCTCCTTGCCGAGGGCGCCGAGGCCCCGCCGGTCGAGGAGGAGGCCGGTGCCGGTGGTGTGCCTCCCGCCGGGGATCTCCCGGCTGCGGCCGACTCTGTCCCCACGGCTGGGGAGGATCCGGCTGAGGAGGAGGAGCAGGAGGACGCTTCCGGCGGGCGGCCCCTCGAGCCGTGGTCTGCGCCCGCCGGCGGAGCTGCAGCGTGGGTGATCATCATCGACCCGGGGCACGGTGGCGGGGACACAGGTGTTGTGGGCACGGCGGGGCTCGAGGAGAAGGAGGCGGCACTCTCGGCGGCCGTTGCACTCGCACGGGTCCTCGCGAGGCGGCCGGACGCTGAAGTCTGGCTCACGCGGGACCGCGATGTGGAGGTCCCCCTCCGCTCCCGGGGCGAGTGGGCGAACGAGTGGCGGGACGGGCGCCCCGGCGCTTTCATCTCGATACACGCCAACGCCCTTCCCGACCGGGAAGGCGTGCGGGGGTTCGAGACGTACATCTTGGCCGACGCCGAGACGGAGCAGGAGCGGCGCGTGGCGGAGGCCGAGGGCGCATCACCGGACGAGCCGCTTCCCTATGACCCGACCGTGCTCGAGTTCCGTGAGGCATCGTCCCTCCTGGCCGGCGAAGTGCAATGGGAGCTCGGGGAGTTTCATCCCGGCCCCGACCGCGGCGTCCGGCGGGGGCCGATTCCCTCCCTCTTCGGCGTCCGGATGCCTGCGATAGCGGTCGAGGTGGGTTTTCTCACCAACCCGGAGGAGGAACGCCTTCTCGGTGAGGCCACCTTCCACCGCGAGGTCGCGGAAGCCATCGGGCGTGCCGTCGACCGCTTCTTGGAGGCGTATCCGGGCCCCGGAGTCCCCTGAACGGATGGCCTCCGGGGTCCCGCTCTTCGGCGTCACCTTCAGGAACCCCGTCCTCCTCGCGGCCGGCACCTGCGGCTTCGGCCGGGAGGTCAGCTCCGTCATCCGGCTCGAGACGCTCGGTGGTTTCGTGACGAAATCGGTCACGCTTCTGCCCCGTGCCGGCAATCCTCCGCCCCGCGTCGCCGAGTTCGGGGCGGGGATGCTCAACTCGGTCGGACTCGCGAACCCCGGTGCGGAGGCGGTTCGCCGCGAGCGCCTCCCCTGGATCGAGGCACGGCTCCAGGCGCTCCACGTCTTCGTGAGTATCGCCGGACACACCGTCGAGGAGTACATGGAGGTTGTCCGGGTCCTCGACGACGGCCCGGGCTTCCTCGGCTACGAGCTGAATCTCTCCTGCCCGAACGACTCGGAGCGGAGCGGTCTTCCCTTCGCCCTCGATCCGGACGCGCTCGGGTGCGTTGTCGAGGGCGTACGTGCCCTGACCCCCCGTCCCCTCCTCGTCAAGCTGGCTCCCAACACGCCCGATTTCGGTCCCGTGACCAGCGCGGCGGAAGAGGCGGGCGCCGACGCGCTCACCCTCGTCAATACCGTTCCCGGCCTGCTCCTCGATCCACGCTCCGGACGCCCCCGGCTCGGCGCGGGCTCCGGGGGCGTGAGCGGGCGGGCCCTTCGTCCGCTCGGTCTAGCCGCCGTCCGGCAGGTTCGGGCACTGACGGAACTCCCGCTGGTCGGCGTCGGGGGGATCGTGCGGGGTCGGGACGCTGCCGCCTATCTCGAGGCGGGCGCATCCTTGGTGCAGGTCGGCACTGCCTCCTTCTCGGATCCCCGTGCTCCGGAACGGGTAGCAAGGAGACTCGCCGGGTGGGTTCGCGCCGGGGGCACCGGCCTGGCGGGCGGCGCGCCAGCGAGGCAGCGGCCCGGGGCCGGAAGACGCCTCGGGAGCCCTCTCGGTGCCTGAGGTGGCGGTTGCGCTGGATGTTGCGTCGGCGGATGCTGCCCTTGCGCTCGTCGACCGGCTTCCCCCGGACGCGGACTTCCCCAAGGTGGGACTCGAGCTTTTCAGCCGCGCGGGTCCCGCAGTCGTACGTGAACTCAGGCGGCGCGAGCTGCCGATCTTTCTCGACCTCAAGCTTCATGCCATTCCGAACACGGTGCTCGGCGCGGCGCGTGCGAGCACGGACTTCCTCGCGGTCGGGAGGAGCGTGACCGGTGCGAGGGACCCGCGCGCGGCCTTCGGGCGCGTGCGCGCGGAGCTCGCCGGCCGGTGAGCGGCCCGGCAATGGAGTGCGGCTGGCCGGCGTTTGCCGGTTGGTGCGCGCGCGCGGTGAGTCTCGCGGTCCCGTGCGTCGTCCTGCTTGCCGCGCCGGGGCCCGTCCAGGGGAGTCGTGTTCCGCTCGTCCGGGGCGACACGATCGACATCGCTAGGAACGAGCTGGAGGAGGCCTCCCTAGGATTCGCCAGTGCGCTCTCCTCGGACGCGGGCGGCGATGTCGAATGGCTCCTCGCCCCGGCCGGGATCCGCCTGCAGCTCGGGGGTCCGGCACGAAGCGGCGTCTCCCCCCGCCAGGCGGCCGCGTCCCTCAGGGGGTTCATTCGCGGATTCGACGACGAGCAGGCCGTGCTTCGCCGCACCTCGCCGGTCGACGGCTCGCCGGACCGGGGCTACGCCGAGGTTCTCTGGTCGGGCCGCGCTTCCGGCACGTCCGACGAGGTCCACCGCACCTTCTTCCTCGGCCTGTCGCGGAGCGCGGGGGGCTGGCAGGTCGACGAACTCCGGGTGCTTCCCCGATAGCCGATGGGTGTCCGGCTCTACAACACGGCGTCGCGGAGCGTCCAGCCGTTCTCCCCGCAGGATCCGGGACGCGTCGGAATCTACGCATGCGGCCCGACCCTCTACGGCCCGGCACACATCGGCAATTTCCGGACGTTTCTCTTCTACGATCTGGTGCACCGCTACCTCGAGTGGCGGGGCTACGGGGTCCACTTCGTCATGAACTTCACGGACGTCGACGACAAGACGATCGCGGCCGCGAGGGCGCGCGGGGCTACCCTGGCCGACCATACCCTGGTCTACGAGAGGCAGGTGGTCGAGGAGGCCGACCTCCTCGGGGTCCGGCGATTCGACGTGTACCCGAGGGCGACCGCCTACATCGGCCCGATGGTGGCTCTCGTCGAACGGCTTCTCGAGCGTGGACTGGCATACACGACGCCTGACGGCTCGGTCTTCTTCCGGATCGCGGCGTTTCCCGACTACGGCGCACTCTCCGGCCGGGATCCTGGCGCGGCGAGAACGGGCGAGCGCGTCGCCGGCGACGACTACGGGAAGGAGGACGGCCGGGACTTCGCGCTCTGGAAGGGGATAAAGGAAGGCGACCGCGAGGCAGGGGCGGCGTGGAGCGCGCCGTGGGGGGAGGGCCGGCCCGGGTGGCACCTCGAGTGCTCCGCCATGGCGCTCTCGGAGGTGGGCGGCACGGTCGACCTGCATCTCGGGGGGGAGGACCTGATCTTCCCCCACCATGAAGACGAGATCGCGCAGTCCGAAGGCGCGACGGGCAATCCTTTCGTGCGCCACTGGCTCCATGCGAAGCACCTGCGCGTGGAGGGAAGGAAGATGTCCAAGTCGCTCGGCAACATCGTGGGTGTCGGGACGCTCCTCGCCGAGGGAGTCAGCGCCGCGGCGCTCCGGCACCTCCTCCTCTCGGCTCACTACAGGACGGAGCTGAACTTCACCGAGGAAGGGCTCAAGGCCTCGCGCAGGGCCGTCGACCGCCTCCTCGACTTCGATTCCCGCCTCCTGTCCCACCCGGTCCGGTCCAGCGGGCCGGAGTCGGGGGTGCGGGAGGCTTCGGAGTCGGCGCTCGCCAGCTTCCGCGAGGCGCTCGATGACGACCTGAACATTGCCCGGGGGATCGCCGTCCTCTTCGGGTTCGTCAACCGTGTGAACGGGCGACTCGACACCCACGCGGTCATCGGTCGGGCTGAAAGGGACGCCGCATGCGCTGCCCTCGCGTCCATCGACGAGGTGCTCGGCCTCATCGAGGTGGGGCGGAGGGAGAGGAGGGTCGACAAGGAACTCGGCGACTGGATCGAGGAGCGCATCGAAGCCAGGCGCCGCGCGCGCGCCGCGCGTGAATGGATGCGTGCAGACGCGATCCGGGACGAACTCGCAGCCGAGGGAATCGTTCTCGAGGACGGCCCTGCCGGGACACGCTGGAAGATGCGCCAGGGGCGGCATTGACACCCTCCAGCGGGTTGGCTACGATCCAAAGCTATTTTTCCTGCTGACGTAGCTCAATCGGTAGAGCAGCCGCCTTGTAAGCGGCAGGTTGTGGGTTCGAGTCCCTCCGTCAGCTCCTTCGCCGTGCGCCGACTCCGTGGGTCTGCGGCGAAGCGTTCGCGAAGGGTCGGCCGTCTGCGAGGGCTTTGTCCTGCGCCGACCGTGCGGTGGGGTACCGAAGCGGTCAAACGGGGCAGACTGTAAATCTGCTGGCTCATGCCTTCGTAGGTTCGAATCCTACCCCCACCATGGCGATCCGGCGCGCGGCACCTTGGAAGCCCTGCATCGGGAACGCGGATCAGATCTGGCAGGGCGTCACGCGGGAGTAGCTCAGTTGGCTAGAGCGTCAGCCTTCCAAGCTGAGGGTCGCGGGTTCG
>JAAXGI010000173.1 GCA_012267505.1 Gemmatimonadota bacterium | reverse complement strand
CCGAGGGGCTCGCGAGGATCGGCGTCGACGCCGCGAAGGTGCGCGACGTCGTCGTGACCCACCTCCACTTCGACCACGCGGGCACCCTCGACGAGTTCCCGGCCGCACGCTTTCATCTCCAGGAGCTCGAGATGCAGTACGCGACCGGCCCGCACATGGCGCACGCGTTCTTCAACGGCGCGTATTCCGTCGGGCACGTGACGCGGATGGTGGAGCACGTTTACCAGGGCCGGGTCGCCTTCCATTCCGGGGACGCGGAGCTCGCGCCCGGAATCACCCTGCACCTCATCGGGGGGCACACCCTCGGGATCCAGTCGGTCCGGGTCCGGACCCGGCGCGGATGGGTGGTGCTCGCGAGCGACGCGAGCCACTTCTACGACAACGTCGAGGAGAACGCGCCGTATCCGATCGTCCACGACGTGGCGGGCATGCTCGCCGGGTTCACGAAGCTCCGCGCCCTCGCGACGTCCCCGGACCACGTCATCCCGGGACATGATCCGAAGGTCATGGAACGCTACCCGGCGGCGAGTGCGGCAGCCGAAGGGGTGGTCGCCCGGCTGGACGCGGATGGTGCCGGGTGAGGGTTGGCGGCACGTCCGGCGGGGAAGGAAGGGCACCATGGACAGCGAGGCAATCCGGCCCGGAGAGGTGGCCTGGTCCGGCGACAACTCCGGAATTTACCTGAAGCACCACCCGGATGGAGGCTACGTGACCCGCGCGTCCTCCTTCCGGGTGACCTACTCTCCGCACGGGATCGGGAACGTGCTCGTGCTCCTCAGCGGGCCGACGAACGTGTGCCTCCACGACAACGAGGTTCTTGCGCGCTGGCTGGTCAACGACTTCGCGCGGCACTTCCCGCAGTTCCGGTCATCGCCGGAAATGGATCGCCTGGCCTACGAGCGGATCGATGCGCATCACTGCGAGGGAGACCCCCGAACGGGGGTCCGCGAACGGTTCCGCGCCCCGGGGTTCGAGGTCGAGCTGTGCTGGGCGCCGGCCGGGGACGCCTTCTTCGTCACCCTTCCGCCCGGGCGGTCCGCCACCGGTGTACACGAGATGTACTCGCTCTTCTTCGACGTGTGGGAAGCGAGCGTCTCCCTCGACGGGCGGCGTCTTCCCGGCTCGGTCACGGAGCGGGAGTTGCACGGCCGGAGCGCCCCAACATCGTTCCTGGCCCTGTCCGAAACCTGGGTGAACCGGCGAATTCGCGCCGGGGAAGGATGATGCGTGGCCTCCGCACCGCGGTCGTTTTCTCGCCGGTGATTTTCAGATTCCGCACGCTTTCTCGGAAACGTCGCTCACGGGGACTCCCGCACCACCAGTGGGGGACCTCCGGTGCGCATCCGGCGGCAGGTGGGGCTCCGTGGTCATTCGCGGCCTCCTGTGGCAGAGTGCGAATTGCAGTTCCAAGCCTTGGGAGCGCACCCCTGGAGCCGGCATGAAGTGGACGGACGCCGAAGTCGCCGAGTTCCGCGAGCGCGGCTATCTCTTCGTCCCGTCGCTGTTCAGCCTTGAGGAGGTCGGGGTCCTCAATGCGGAGCTTCCGGGCATCCTCGCCCGGAGTGGTCCCGAGAACCTGAGAGAGCGGGGCAGCGACGCGGTTCGCTCGGCGATCGCACCACACCTCTACAACGAGCCGTTCCGGCGGCTGAGCCGCCATCCACGCCTCATCGAGCCCGCCCGCCAGGTGCTGGGCGGCCCGGTCTACCTTCACCAGTTCAAGATCAATGCCAAGCGTGCCCACGACGGCGAGATCTGGCACTGGCACCAGGACTACCGCACGTGGTTCGAGGACGACGGCATGCCGAGGCCGGACGTGATCAACGCGGCGCTGTTCCTCGACGACGTCACCGAGTTCAACGGGCCGATGATGTTCATCCCCGGCTCGCACAAGGCGGGTCGGCGCGAGGCGACGCGCGGGTTCGATCGGATCCCGGAGTACGGCCGGCTGGCGGAGGACGCGTTGGGAAGCCCCTATTCCCGGGAGACCATCGACCGGATGATCGAGGAGCACGGCCTCGTCGCGCCCAAGGGGCCAGCCGGTTCCGTCGTGTTCTTCCACGGCTGTACCGTTCATGGGTCCGGACCCAACATGTCGCCCTGGAACCGGACCATGGTGTTCGCAAGCCCGAACCGCGTGGACAACTGGATCCGCAGGCCGACCCGCCCCGCCTTTCTTGCCCTGCAGGACTTCACGCCCGTCGAGACGCTCGCCGACGACTGCCTGCTGGCGGCCGCTCGGGAGCCGGAATACCCGATCGCGGTGTAGCGCCCGCGCCTTCCGGTTTCCGCGGCGCCCGCCGTCGCGAAGGGGGGGCCAATCCGCCATCGCCGTGTCCCATGCGGCGGGCACGTCTCGAGCGGCCGAGGAGACGGTCGACGAGGTCCGCAACGCGGGAGGAGACGTTCTCCGCTCCGCAGGTATGTGTGAGCGGCACAAGGCATTTTCCGCGAGCCCGTTCCCGGATAGTGGCAGATCCGAAACTATATAATCGACGCGTGAACTCCGAGTGGAAACCATATGCAGGGTCGACCGGGTGTTCGACATCTCCGCTATAGGCAGTCGGGAGAGCGTTCGCGTGTGGGCACTGTCTGACGCCATCTACCGTCAAGAATGGAGTGCCAGTTGGAACCGTCCTCCGGCACGTAGACGGACAACCGGAGAGCCGGGTTCAGGCGGAAGAGTCGGCTAAGTGGGATATCGTCATGATCCGGGTCACCGATACGCTCCTCGACCAGATGGTCCGGATCATCGTGGAGGAGGTTGACCCCGAGCAGGTAATCCTCTTTGGTTCCCACGCGCGAGGGGACCAGAGAGAAGGCTCGGACATCGACTTTGTGGTGGTCGAGACCGAACCTTTCGGGAAGTCTCGAAGCCGGCGCATGGAGGCAGTCCGCCTATGGAAGGCGCTGTCCGCCTTCCTCGTCCCGAAAGACATCCTTGTCTACAGCAGCGAGGAGGTGGAATTCTGGCGCGACTCGTCGACCCATGTGCTTGGAAGGGCACTTCGTGAGGGGAGAACGCTCTATGAGCGACCTTGAGAGGTCCCGCGTTCTTCTGGCGGCGGCCGGGCGTGACCTTCGGGCGCTCAGGGGTATGAGCGACACGGAGGTGTTCGGCGACGAAATTGCAGGATTCCATGCTCAGCAGGCAGCGGAGAAGATGCTCAAGGCTTGGCTCCTCCTGTTGGGCGAGTCGTTCCCCCTGACTCACGATCTGGATTACCTGATTCGGCGTCTGGAAGGACGAGAGCCTGACGTTGGCCAGTTCGAACAACTGGTCGAATACAACCCGTACGCGGTGCAATTTCGTTACGAATTTTTCGATGCCGACACAGTTCCCCTCGACCGGGAGGAAGCGGTTCGGTGTCTCGAGTCTCTGCGTCAGGAGGTTGCGCGGCGGCTGGCGGTGGTCCGTGACCAAGGAGACGATGGCGAGTGCGCCGAGAGTGAAGATGATCGTTCGGGACTCGCCGAGTAGCGTGCTCCGTCGCAAGCAGTATGCGGTGAGTTTCGCGGGGCGTTCGTAGTTTTTGTACTTGGGCGAGAGGATCGGAAGATCGTACAGAGATGGTTATCACCTGACAGTGCCGCCCCGGTGGCTCGATCCCGTTGGGGGGCGTTCAAGCGGCCTGTCGTTCCTCCTGTTCGGCCCTTCTGTCAGGTGAATACGATCTCAGAACAGTCCGTCGATTCAACAGGACCGATCGTTTGGCGGTAACGGCTCGGGTCAGCGAAGGCGGGCGTTGATCGCCTCGAGCTTCGCACTCCCCGGGCAGAGCTCCGCCTCGCCGAGCCGGTTGAGGGGCACCTCCGGGGTGCCCATGCGTTCGTGGAGGTCCGGCGCTCCGGCGTCCACGAAGATGAGGCCGGTCGGGATCTCCCCCACCGTCTGGAGCTCCTGCACGTAGTGCAGGGCGGCCACCCGGTCGGTCGGGTCGTAGTCCTCGGCGAGCTTGTGGAGCCGCACCACCCCGCCGTCGTGCAGGGTCACGTCCCGGCTCTCGCCCGCCTCGTACGACACGGTGATCTCCTCGCGCCGCGGGACGAAGTCCGGCCGGTTCATGATCGCGTTGTGCTCGCGCACGTAGTCGAAGCTCTTGGTCGAATCCGGGTGGTTGTTGAACGTCACGCAAGGCGAGATGATGTCGAGAAGGGCGAACCCCCGGTGCGCGAACCCCGCCTTGATGAGGGGCACGAGCTGGTCCTTGTCGCCCGAGAACCCGCGGGCCACGAACGAGGCGCCGAGCTGGAGGGCGAGACTCACGAGGTCGATCGAGTCGTGGGGGTTGATCTCGCCCGTCTTGCTCCTCATCCCCACGTCAGCGGTCGCTGAGAGCTGGCCCTTGGTGAGCCCGTAGGTGCCGTTGTTCTCCACGATGTAGAGCATGTTGACCTGGCGGCGCACCGCGTGGGCGAATTGCCCGAGTCCGATCGAGGCGGTGTCCCCATCCCCGGACACCCCAACGTAGAAGAGGTCGCAGTTCGCGAGGTTCGACCCCGTCGCGATGGACGGCATCCGGCCGTGCACGGAGTTAAAGCCGTGGGACTTCGACAGGAAGTAGTTGGGGGTCTTGGACGAGCAGCCGATCCCCGAGAGCTTCGCCATCATGTGGGGCGGCATCGACATCTCGGCGCAGGCCTGGATGATCGCGGCGCTGATCGAGTCGTGCCCGCAGCCGGCGCAGAGGGTGGACATCGTCCCCTCGTAGTCGCGCCGCGAAAGCCCGAGATCGTTGGTCCCGAGAAGGGGGTGCTGGAATCGGGGCTTGGCGATGTGGGTCATGACATGCGTCCCGTCGGATTGGGTTCGGCCATTCCGCGCGAAGCGTTCCTGGCCGTTCAGTCGGCTTCCTGGGGAAGGCGTCGTTTCCTTCGCGCCCCCTTTCCTCGCACCTGGGTGTCCGGGGCGAGGCGCTCACGGATGGTGTCCGCGATGAACGTGCTCGTGATCGGCAGCCCGTCGTAGTGCAGCACGGGGACGAGCCCCGCGGGGTCGATGCCGCCCTCGTTGACGAGCAGGCTGCGCATCTGTGCGTCCCGGTTCTGCTCCACCACGAACACGGTCGGGTGACGGGCGATGAAGTCGAACACCTCGGTCCCGAAAGGGAAGGCCCGGATGCGAAGGGCATCGAGCGAGACACCGTCGGCGCGCAGCACCTCCAGGGCCTCCTCC
>JAAXGI010000250.1:652-12069 GCA_012267505.1 Gemmatimonadota bacterium | reverse complement strand
AAGCCACCGCCTCCCGCCGCCTAGGCGCCGGAAGAGACTCCGGGCTGGGCCCGGCCGGCGCTGCGGTTGGATCCACCTCCGCGCTTCCGAATGCCTTGACCCGGTGGGGCGGGGTACCCGGGAGAGGACGTGCCGGGTAGCGGTGGAGATCACGTTGTCGCATGCCGGGGCCCCGTTTAAGATGACTGGGAGTGCCAGACAGGCGAATTATTTGGCCTGGGAAGCGGCAGGCGGTTTCACGGGGATGCCGGGGCCGCCGTGGGGTGGCCGGGCCAGGTTGCGGAGCCCGGCCCCGTGTTCTACCCGGGCCTCGGAGTGAGCGCAAAGGCGCTCCCGATCCGGTTCCGGGTCGCGTCGCTGCGCAGGGGGGAGGTTGCAGAACACGGAGTGGTTCAGGCGGGTGATGTCCCGCTATCCGTCCGGGGTCACGGTGGTGACGGGCCGAGACCCTGCCGGCCGGGCCGTTGGATTCACCGCGAGCGCCGTTTCCTCCGTCTCGCTTCGTCCGCCCCTGGTCCTCGTCTGTGCGGACCGGAGTTCCGCCTCGCTGCCGGTGCTCGTCGAGGGCGGCCGTTTCGCCGTTTCCTTCCTTCGGGCCGAGCACGTCGAGCTCGCGCGGCGCTTCTCTGCCGACCTGCCCGGGGAGCGCTTCCGTGAACTCAGAGTGACGGACACGCCGGCGGGACTGCCCGTCCTCGAGGGTGCCCTTGCCTGGACGGGTTGCCGGGTGTGGAAGTGCGTGGATGCCGGGGACCACGTCATCCTCATCGGGGAGGTCGTCGACTACGGCCTCGGCGCGGACGGCTCACCGCTCGTCTTCTTCGGAAGCGGATACGGCACCTTCGCCGATATCCCGAAGGACTGAGAGTGCGGCTTGTACACCTCTCGGACCTCCACCTCGGGTTCCGGGCCTACTTCCACCTGGAGCGCGGATGGAACCGGCGGGAGCGGGACGTTGGCGCCGCCTTCCGCGCCGCCCTCGAGGAGGCCGCCCGGCTCCGTCCCGGCCTCGTGCTGATCACGGGCGACGTCTTCGACGGACCGAATCCGCCGAGCACGGCGTTCCTGACGTTGCACCGGGTCCTCTCCCGTCTTCGAAGACGGCTTCCGGCCGTCCCCGTGCTCATCATCGCGGGTGAGCGGGATTCTCCCAGGAGCCCGGCTGATCCCGGTCCGGTGGCGGTGCTCGACAACCTTCCCGGCGTCGAGGCGGCTGCCGGAGCTCCGAGATCCGTTCACCTGGCGGCACTCGACGCCCACGCGCTTCTCATCCCCTTCCGGGTGGCTGCGGGCCCTCCGTTTCCCGACGTGCGCCCCGATCCCTCGGCGCGCTGGAACCTCCTGCTTGTCCGGGGGCGTCCGTCCCGGGCGGGCAACGGGATCGCGGTCGATCCCTCCGAGTGGGACTATGTGGCCGTGGGAGGCGACCACCGGGCGGCGGAACACCGGTCGAACGTATGGACAGCCGGAGCGCCGGAGCGGCCTGGGACCTGTCCGTGGAAGGAGGCGACCGAAGAGCGGGGGTTCCTGACCTTCGACCTGGAATCCGGAACCGCGGAATTCCATCCGGTCACCGGCCGGCCCGTCGTGGATCTCGCCCCGGTGCGCGTCACCGCCGGGGAGCCCGAAACTGGCACCCGGCGTCTTCGTGAGGTCCTCCAGGGGGTACCGGGCGGGATCGAGGGAAAGATCGTGCGCGCGCGCCTGAGGGGAGGGGTCGTCACACCGGGGGACGGCGTGTCACAGGGGCTCCTGGACGCGGTGCTCAGGCGGGCGGCGCACCTCGAGATCCATATGGAGCCGGTCCGGAGTCCCGACGGGCGGCATCCGGCGCAGCCGGCGTGGGCGCCGGACGCCCTCCGCGTCCCCGGGATCGGAAGTCTTCCGGCCGTCGAGCCCGGCGCGTCCTGGGGCATCACGCTCATCACCTCGGAGGTGGAATCCGTGCGGGCGCGACTCGCCGAGGCGCTCAGGCGGGGCCCGCCAGCGCACGACGGTGATGCCCGGTCCGGGCAACTCCGGACCGATCCGCATCCGCCCACCGACCCGGACCTCGCTCTCCTCTGGGCCGGGGATCCGGATCCGCATGCGCAGATCCGCCGCTACCTCCGAAACGGAGAGCAGGGGGCGTCCGGAGGCGAAGGGGAGCGCGGGAGTGCCGCCCGCGCCCCTTCGCGAGCTACGGAGGCGGTCGACGCGCTCGAGGCCGCACTCACCGAGAGGCGTGCGGACTGGATCGAGGCCTCGGGGGACCTCGAGGTCGCGAATCTCCAGTGGGCGCAGGAGCGGCAGGAAGCCGAGTCGAAGCTGCAGGCCTACCGGGAGCGGGCGGCTGAACTCTGTGACCGGATCAGGGAGGTCGTGGCCAGCGAAGGGGAGGCGGAGTGCCCTGCCTGCGGACGGAAGCTGGGAGAGGGGTATGCGGATCTCCTCGCGACGCTGCGGAGCGAGTGGGAGGAGGTCGTGCAGGACGGACGCTGGTGGGCACGGCGGCGAAGGCAACTGGACGAGAAGCCCGAGGAGCTCCAGCGACTCGAGGAACACGCGCTCCGCCTCCAGGTGGAGGCCGAGAAGGCGGCAGAAGAACTCGAGCGGGCTCGGGTCCGGCGCGGCCGGCCCGAACCGGATCCGGCCGCCGTCACTCCCGGTCCGCCGGACGGTCGTGTCAGCGACACGGCCCGGCCCGGCGCAGAGGGTCTTCTTCGCGATCTCCTGAGAAGGGCCGGAGGTTTGCTCAGCCGGATCACCGAAGGCCGTCTGGTCGGCCTCTGCGTACGGAGCGGCGTCCGGGTCGTCGGAGCGGACGGAACCGCCCGCCCCCCGAGCGGTCTTGAGGCCGTCGCCGCCCGTCTCGCGGTGCACCTTGCCATCTGGCTCAACCGTCGCTCGGGCCATCGGACGGTCGGCGCTCTCCTCGTGTGGGAACTCTTCGAGAGCGGCGTCGAGGAGCTCCTGCGCGGCGTGCTGGATCTCCTCTCCGACCGGAAGGACTTTCCCGTCCCCATCCTCGTCGTTGCCCCGCCAACCGCCGCGGAGCACGCGCCGGGCGTCTTCTTCCAGGTCGTGGAGCTGGTGGCGACCCGTGAAGGGCGCCCCGAATTCCGGCGCACGCGTCTCGCGCGCCCGGTGCTCTCGATCGTCAGCTGAAGCGTCGAGCCCGGGACGGCCTGGCGTGCGCGCCCGACCGGGGCTGAAGCAGGAGTACGCCCCGGCGGTCGCTCTCCACCCGCCATCCCGGAGGACACCATGTCGTGGCACTGTACTCGGCCACGATGGCGGGCCCGGTGAGCGACGATCCGGCGGCGAGATCCGAGCGTTCGTAGATCGGAACGTCGAGGTCCGCGCCGCCCGCGCGAACCCTTCCCCGGTCGGCGACGGGGACCGGTCCCTCTGCCGCCTCCGGGATCTCAGGAAGCCGAACCGCCTCGCCCGGCCCCTCGATCCTCGCCCGGAGCGTCACCGCCTCGACGGGCGATCTTCTCCGGTACCCGTAGCGCTCTTCATGGGCGCGGTGAAACGACCGGATCCACCCCCGCGCGGGAACAGTGAGTTCGAAGCTCTGGCCCCGGTATCGCGCATCGATCCGGTGTTCGGTCGAGAGGCGCGCGGGATCGGTGCCATCCTCGAGCATCTCGCCGAGCGCTTCCTCCTCGAGTGTCCTGAGAATGGACCGGAGCTGACCGTCCGCTCCCGGGGCCTCAGAGGAGATGAGGACGGTCCGTGCCCGCTCCCGGACCACGGGTGCAACCAGCATCCCGTACGCCGAGAGAAGCCCCGGATGAGGCGGCACCAGGACCCCCTTCAGCCCCAGCGATCCAGCGAGCTCCGCCGCGTGGAGTCCCGCTGCGCCTCCGAATGCCACGAGATGGTAGTCGGCCGGATCCACCCCGCGTTCCACGGAGATGACGCGGAGAGCCCGCTCCATCGCGCTGTTCGCGACCCGGAGGATCCCTTCGGCCAGCTCATCGGGGGGAAGCCCGGCTGCGTTCGCCAGCGAGGTCATTGGGCCGTCGAGTGCAGCCCTCTCGAGGCGAGCGGCCCGGGAGAGCCTGCCGGAGTCGGGGAGGCGCCCCAGCCACACGTGGGCGTCGGTGACCGTGATCCGCTTTCCGCCGTTGCCGTACGACACGGGCCCCGGCCTTGCCCCGGCGCTCTCCGGCCCCACCCGGAGCGCGCCGGCAGGGTCGAGAGAGGCGATCGATCCGCCGCCGGCGCCAACAGTGTGTATGTCCAGCAGGGGCACTGCGATCGGAATCCCGCCGACCGATCCCTCCCTCGTGTGCAGGGGTGAGCCCGGGATGAGACTCACGTCTGTGGACGTCCCGCCCATGTCGAAGGAGATCACGCTCGCGCGGCCGCTCCGCCGGGCCCAGTCGATCGCGCCTACGACGCCCCCGGCCGGGCCCGAGAGAACGGTATGCACGGGCTCGTCGCGGGACCGCCCGATCGCCAGCGCGCCGCCGTTCGATCCCATGACGCGCACGGTGTCCGCCGCGCACGCCTCCGCGAGACGGCTCAGGTAACGGCCCACGCGCGGCGCCACGTAGGCGTTGGCGACGGTCGTCGAGGTCCTCTCGTACTCCCGGAACTCCGGGAGGACCGTCGACGAGAGCGATACGGGAGCGCCGATGCCTGAGAGCGCTTCGCCGACGGCCCGCTCGTGCGCGGGGTTGGCGTAGCTGTGAAGGAGTGCGACGGCGACAGCCTCCGCCCCCCGGACCCGGGCGGGGAGTTCCGCGAGCTCGCCGGCATCGACGCCGGCCAGCTCGAGTCCCCGGTGGTCGAGCCGGCCCGCGATGCCGACCCGGTCGTCGCGCGCGACCAGGGGCGGCCGCCGATGCCCGGTGAGGGCGTAGAGTTGGGGCCGGTTCTGCCGCCCGATCTCGATCACGTCCTCGAACCCCCTGTTGGTGACCAGGAGAACGCGTGCCCCGGTCCGCTCGAGAAGTGTGTTCGTGGCGACCGTCGAACCCAGGATCAGGCGGTAGCCCGTCGGCCTCCGCCTCCCGAAGATCTGCTCGATCCCCGCGAGAACCGCCGCCGCGGGGTCGTCGGGGGTCGACGGCACCTTGAGTACAGAGATTCGACCCGCTTCGAGGAGGAGGAGGTCGGTGAAGGTCCCCCCCGTGTCGACAGCGAGGACCGCCCCCGGACCGTCGCCCCCCGGCACGTGCGCGCCTTTCCGGGAGTCTTCTCCGGATGGCCGGGATCTGGATGCGTCAGTTCCCATCTCGCCCTGCTCCCTCCGGTGGTCGACCAGCGTCCGCCAGCCCTGCTCCGATGCGGCCGGGCCGTCGTTGACATTCGATTCGGCACCAAACATATATGCTACGTCTCATCCGCTACCCGTAGTGCGATGTCCGGGGCCGCCCGCACGACAGCGTGGGCGGCCCCGGTTGTTGCGGGTCCGGCCTCGGACGATCCTGCGGGCCGGGATCCTGCGCGGGACCAGGGCGGGCCAGCGGGTGCGGACCCGGTCCACCACTCCGTCCGCGGGTGACAGCGGGGAATCCCCATGGATCTGATCCCCTCCTTCGAGGCGTTCGCCCGACTCGCGCGGACAGCCCGGCTCGTTCCCGTCCGGGCGGAGTTCCTCTTCGACACCGAAACGGCCGTCACCGCCTACCGCAAGCTCGTGCGGCCGCCTTTCGGCTTCCTTCTCGAATCCGTGGTCGGGGGGGAGAAGTGGGCCCGCTACACCTTCCTCGGAACGGAGCCGAGTTCGGCGTGGCGGCTCCACGGGGACGAGGTCTCCCTCTGGGATCCCGTGCAGGGATGGGTCGCGACGGAGGTCGGAGACCCGCTCGAGGACCTCGACCGGAGACTCCGGGAGCGGAGCTGCGCCGGGGTCGGAGGGCTCCCCCGCTTCTGGGGCGGCGCGGTGGGCTACTTCAGCTATGACCTCGTGCGCCGCATCGAGCGGCTCCCGTCGGTCGCCGAGGAGGACGCGGACCTCCCCGAGGCGATGGTGGTCTTCACCGATATCGTCCTCGCGATCGACAACCTTCTGGGTCGCGCGATGGCGATCCGGGCGGTTCCTGTCGAGCCGGGGCTGACGGAGCGGGAGCTCAGGGCCCGCTACGACGGCGCTGCCGAGGCGATCAGCGCACTCGTCGGCCGGCTCGCCTCGGAGGAGGCGCCCCCGCCCCTCTCTCTCGCCGCCGGGCCTGCCGGCGATCCCCCCTTCGAGAGCACGATGACGAAGGCGGGCTACGAGGCGGCCGTCGAGAGGATCCGCGAGTACATCCTCGCGGGGGATGCCTTTCAGGTCGTGCTCAGCCAGCGGCTGGGCATGTCGCTCCGGGCCTCGCCCTTCGACCTCTACCGGGCGCTGAGATCGCTCAATCCGTCCCCGTACCTCTACTTTATGGAGCTCGACGGCGTCGGCCTGGTCGGCTCCTCCCCCGAGGTGCTGGCCCGGCTCGAGGACGGGACGGTCACGGTGAGACCGATCGCGGGAACCAGACCCCGCGGCGGCGACCCCGAGGAGGATGCCGCGCTCGAGGCGGAGCTCCTCGCGGACGAGAAGGAGCTGGCCGAGCACCGGATGCTGGTTGATCTCGGGCGCAACGACGTCGGCCGGGTCGCGCGCTACGGCTCGGTCCGCGTCCCGGAGCTCATGGTTGTGGAGCGCTACTCCCACGTGATGCACCTCTGCTCCCAGGTCGAGGGCCGGCTGCGCGAGGGGCTTGGAGCCCTCGACGTGCTCAGGGCGACCTTCCCGGCAGGCACGGTCTCGGGAGCACCCAAGATCCGGGCGATGGAGATCATCGAGGAGCTCGAGCCGGTCAGGCGCGGGCCCTACGCGGGTGCCGTGGGCTACCTGGGATACGGAGGGCAGTCCATGGATACCGCGATCGCAATCCGTACGGTCCTGGTGCATGGGGGGCGTGCATTCGTCCAAGCGGGCGCCGGTATCGTGGCCGATTCGGAGCCGGCCCGCGAGTACGAGGAAACGCTGAACAAGGCGCGCGCGCTTCTGCGGGCTGGCGTGATGGTGTCCTGAATCCGGAGGCCGTGCCGCGGCCCTGTGCGAGCGACGGCGGCCGTTCGACCCGGGCCCCGCGTTCATGCTGGGTGCCGGAACGCTCCACCACCTGGCAGCTACCGGGCGGGGATCCTCGCCGACCTCGGACGGTAGGTCGATCTGGCCGAGCGCTCCGTCCGGCGCGGCGCCCCCGGACATCGCCGGACGGCTAGGCCAGCCCCGGATGCCGGCGGTGGGGCCGGCCGATGAACCCGGCTCCGGCCGGATGCGGTCTGCCCGCCCCATCGACACGATCCGCCGGTGCTGATATCATATTTCCATGTCAAGTGATACTACGTCCGGCAGGCCACATCCTTCGGGCCGCTTTGTGCTCCGCATCGAGCCCGGCCTTCACGGTGCGCTCCGTGCGGCGGCGCGGGCCGCCTCCCTGTCACTCAACGAGTATTGTGCCCGGAAGCTCGCGTCCCCCGGCGCTCCAGCGGATCCCGAAGCTACGGCGCTGGTCGGGCGGGCGGGTTGGCTCCTCGGCGAATCGCTGGTCGGCGTCGTGGCATTCGGATCCTGGGTACGCGGCGAGAGCAGGGTGGCCTCCGACTTTGATGCCCTGCTCATAGCCGGGGAGAGTGTTCCGATCACGAGGGAGCTGTACCGGCGGTGGGACCACGAGCCAGCGCTCTATTGGCATGGCCGCGAGGTCGCGTCCCACTTCGTCCGCCTGCCGCCCGAGGGCGCAGTGCCCTCCGGAATTTGGGCGGAGGCGGCAACCGACGGGGTCGTGCTCTACGAGCGGGACTGGTTGGTTTCGGAACGGCTCGCCGGGATCCGGAGAATGATCGCGGCGGGCCGGATCTCGCGCCGCCTCCTCCACGCACAGCCCTACTGGGTCCTGCGCAACGCCGAGATTGCCGAGGACTATCTATGGCGTGCGAGACTCCGGCTGAGGGCGCTGGACGTGCTCTTCGCCGGCGAGGGGTGGCCGGATGTGGTTCGGGAAGCGCAGGAGATCGTGGAGCTGACGCTCAAGGGTCTGCTCCGCCGGTGCGGGGTCGACCCGCCCCGCGTCCACGATGTATCCGGCGTCCTGCTCGCGGAGAAGGACAGGCTGCCTGCGGGGCTCGCCGGCGAAGTGGGGGAGCTGGCGGCCGCTTCCCGCCTCCTCCGCCGGGACCGCGAGCTGGCATTCTACGGGGCAGAGGATCTGACCCCGGGCGGGTTCTACTCGAGGGCCGACGCCGAGGCGGCCCTCGCCGCAGCGCGTCGCACGGTGGAGGTGGTATACCCTCACGTAGTCGAAGGCGAGGACTGACTCGGACGGCGCCCCGGAGGACCGGGCTCGTTCTGCTGCTCCTCCTCCGTCGATGTGTCCGGGTCGGACGGCGCCCGATTGCACCAGTGCTGGCGGGGGGTTGGCGGTCGCGAGTTTGAGCCTAGCCCGACGCGTCACCACAGGTGCTGACAGCGCGGAGTCTTGAGGGCGAGAATGCTGGGGGTGGTGTACGGAATGCGCAGAGTGCTTGAGGCGCCGTCGTAAGCACGCATCTGAGCGGTGCAGGGGCCGACGTTTGGTTGCGGCGGGTGTCAACGGGGGATCCCGTCGTAGCCAGGCTCCACCGGGGGGAACAACCTGCGATCTCCCGCGCCTCACACGGTCGTCCCGCCGGTCCATGCACTGGCCGCACGGCGCCCGGTCGGTCCCGGTCCAGTCGGTCCCGCGGGTCCACCTGCTGGCTCGGGTGGCGAGGCGGCGGGGGGTGGCGCACTCGATCTCGATCCGGCGCCGCTGCCGGGTGAGCACGCGGATTACCTCAGCGATCTCGGCAAGGTCGTGGTCGGCAACGAGACGACGACCACGTGGCGGTATCGCTTGCTCAGGCCCGGACGATTGCCTTTTCGATCATTGCCTGAGGTGCAGGCGGGCGGCTGCCTTCTGCAAGGTCATCCCGCGTGGCGGCCCGTGGCCGCCCAGGTTCTGCACCGGGCGTTTTCCCGCCAATCAACAGCGATTCGTCCGCTATCATGACACGGTCGAATCCGGTACAGTGCAACAGCCGGAATGACAGTCGTACTCAATGCGCCAATCGGTTTATACCTGCTTGCGGGTCAGGGGCAGGCCTCGTTGATGCAGCAACCGATATCGAGCGCCGGCATCGTGGCTTCCTACGTTTCGCGGCGGCAGAGGCGCGCGCCACCCCATTCCCGGCTACGGGCCGCCCGCAACGGCGCGAACGGGATACGGCCGCTCCACCAGCCCGGGTTGAGCCTACCTCCTTCCATGACCGATCCCAGAATCCACGAGGGTCATTTCCGTTCCTATTCTGCGCTCTTGGATTCGGGATACGCGCGCTGGCGGGATGCCCAGGAAATCCGCATCCGCTGGAGGCGACCGACAGCCCCTCCTAGGGGAACCGTGCACTTTCCTACATTGAATACTCCGAGCACGCAGCATCCGCCACTGGCCGAAACCGGAGACGGGCTAGAGTGGTCCAGAGTGAGCCATGGCGGTCGAATTCACCGACGCTTTCCCGTACCTCCTCCTCTGGACGGCGCTCGGAGCTGCGCTCTTCCCCGACGGCCGTCGGGTCGGGGCAACTCTGATAGTCCTCTCGCTCGCCGCCTCCGGAAGGGGACCGATCGTGGCTCCGAGCGCCTTCTGGCACTCGCCTGTGCGAGGCGAGGCCAAAGACCCATCAGGACGCTTGGCGAAGCACCGCCGAGCCTGTCCGCATCCCCGAGGCGGGGTTACAGCCCCGCCTTCAAAACCGTTGACAAAAGGTGGGGAGTCCGTGGGGCCACGCGTCGCGCGTCCCCGGCGGAGGCTGGCGGACACCCGGGCCTGTCACCAGGTTCGCTTCACCGAGACGGACCACTCGAACGGTCTTCCGTATACCTGCTCGATGTAGGCCGCCGCGGTGCCCCACGCGGACGTTCCGGTGAGCAGATAGCGCTCGTCCGTCAGGTTGCGGAACGCGGACAGCACCTCCCACCTGCCATCCGCGCTCGCCAGGCCGACTGTGGCGTGGAGCAGGTGATACCCCTCCTGAAACAGTTGGGGCGTGTTGACGGGGTCGTGATACTGCGATGCGGTGTACGTCCAGTGGAGCCGGGGGGTGACGGGCAGACCGCGGGCGTGGAATGTCCTGCCGATCCCGAGTGAATGGTTGAAACGGGGTGTCTTGGTCAGCTTGTAGTCCGGCAGCACCGGGTTTCTGTTTTCGAGCACGGCGTCGCTCAGGCTGTCGTACTCCGCACTCAGGACACCCGCACTCGCCGCGATGTCCCACCCGCCGGCCGGTATCCACGACGCCTCCAGTTCGGCACCCTGGAGATCGGCCGACCCGCCGTTGACAGTGATGGGATTGATCGACTCGCGGATGACGACCTGCAAGTCCTCGTAGTCGGCTCGGAAGAGCGCCAGGTTCAGCCTGAGACGACCATCGCCGGTACTGGACTTCAGACCGATTTCGTAGCTGGCGACTGTCTCGGGCTCGTAGTCGGTCGGGGCGGCGTCGGGCGAATTCGGTTCGTGGCCGGGTGGAGGAGAGGGAACCCGCGCGTCGAAGCCGCCGCTCTTGAATCCCTCGGCGAATCCGACATAGGCGATCGTGTTGTCGTTCAACCGACGGGCCAGGTTGGCCATCACCGTCAGCGCATCGAAATCCTTGGTGAACTCCTTGTTGGCGAGGATGCGATCCCCGCGCTTCATCGGCCCGGTGGCGGCTCGGAAGGTCCCCTTGGCTAGGGGCCATGTGGGTCCGTGGATGCTTCCGCTGCCCTGCGACGCGTCACCCGCCGCGTAGACATCCGGCGTCACGGCCTTCCAATCCCTCGTGTAACGCGCGCCGACCGTCAGCGAAACCGCCTCCGTTACGTCGGCTGTGGCCTGGGCGAACCCGGCCATCGACGAGTTGACTAGGTCCCAGTTGCTGTCGAATGCCCCGGTCGGGAGCGTTACAGCGCCCAGATAGTACCCCGTTTCGCGGACGAGGTAGAGGCCGGTTTGCCAGTGTATCCGGTCGTCGAGGCCGAAGCCGCTCAACTGCAATTCCTGACTGAGCTGCTCGGACTCGACCGCGATCTGGATCTGCAGGACGTTGGCGGGCGTGTTGTCCGCGTCCCGGGAGTTCCACATGTCCAGTTCCCGGTAGCCCGTGAGAGACCGGAGCGTGACGCCCCCGCCGGGCGACCAGGAGACCCTGGTGCCGGCACCCCACGAGTCCAGGTCGGAAAATGCCGGAAAGGTGCCTTCCGAGGTGTACGGCCCGGCGAAACTGTCGGGCCCGTAGCAACCCTCGGCGCCTCCCGCGCCCTGTCCGGGCGGGGGGAACATCGGCGGCCCCCTCCCGGGGAAATCGGGGTTGACGGTGATCGCTGTGCAGCCGGGCAGCGCAGCGTTGCCGAACGTCCCGAAGGCCTGCTTGTCGTTCACGCC
>JAAXGI010000250.1:0-518 GCA_012267505.1 Gemmatimonadota bacterium | reverse complement strand
CCGTCCCGCTTGCGGAGAGCCAGCGCCACGCTCCCGAACAGCCCATCGCCCAGGGCACCGTTTGCCGACGCGGTCAGGTTGGTCATCCGGTCGTCGCCGAACTGCACCCGCATGCTTCTGCGCGCTTCGGCGTCCGGCCTCCTGGAGTGCACGGACACGGCCCCGCCAACCGCGTTGCGCCCGAAGAGCGTGCCCTGCGGTCCGCGCAGTACCTCGACGCGTTCCACGTCGATGAGGTCCATCACCGCTCCCACCGAGCGAGGCATGTATATCCCGTCGACGTAGACCGCAACTCCGGGATCCGTCACCGGCAGGAAGTCGCGCTGCCCCACGCCACGGATGTAGAACTGCGCTGCGGACTTCGTGCCCGAGAGAGCGCCGGAGTGGTTGAAGTTGACGTTCGGCATGATCTGGCCAAGCCGATCGGTCGTTCCGACCTGGCTAAGCTCCAGATTACGACCTGAGAAGGCCGAAACCGCCAGCGGGACGCTCTGAAGGAGTTCCTCCCGGTTCCTGGC
>JAAXGI010000108.1 GCA_012267505.1 Gemmatimonadota bacterium | reverse complement strand
CCGGCCGGGGCCATCGAGCACGCCATCGCCTGGGGCGTCTCGCAGAGCGGCCGGTTCCTGCGCACGTTCCTCTACCACGGGTTCAATCGGGACGAGGGGGATCGCAAGGCGTTCGACGGCATCCTGGCCCACGTGGCGGGCGGCGGCCGCGGGAGCTTCAACCACCGCTTCGCGCAGCCGTCTCGCGATGGCCACCCGTTCCTGAACAAGCTCTACCCGACCGATATCTTTCCCTTCACCGACGCTCTCCAGACCGATCCGCTCACGCGCGAGACGGACGGCCTGCTCGCCCACCTTGAGCCTGAGCACGTCCCCAACATCTTCTACACGAACTCGTCGTACGAGTACTGGGGAAGGGCCGCGTCACTCATCCACACGTCCATCGATGGCGAGGATGACGCCGAGCTGCCCGACAACGTGCGCGTTTACTCCTTCGCCGGGTCCCAGCACGGCCCCGCAGGCTTCCCGCCCCGGCAGGGCATCGGACAGCAGGCTAGCAACTTCAACGACTATTCGTGGTTCATGCGAAGCCTCCTAGTCGCGATGAACCGCTGGACCGCGGACGGGACGCCCCCGCCTGCCAGTGTGTATCCGCGCGTCGACGCAGGAGAGCTCGCTCCGCTCGCGGCGCTGGATTTCCCCGAGATTCCGGGCGTGGGCCAGCCGGCGACCCCCCACCTGGCCTACAGGGTCAGCTACGGACCGGAATTCCGGACGAGGGGGATCGTCAGCCTCGCGCCGCCCGAGGTCGGGCCGGCCTATCCGATCCTCGTGCCAAGCGTGGATTCGGACGGCAACGAGGTCGGCGGGCTCAAGATGCCTGAAGTCGCCGTGCCGCTTGCGACCTACACGGGCTGGAACCTCTTCCGCGCGGAAGCCGGACCGCCAGATGTGTTGTCAAGCATGCAGGGTTCCTATATCCCATTCCCGAGGTCGGTCACGGAAAGGAGTGCCACGGATGATCCCCGCGCCTCCATCGAGGAGCGCTACCACGGACTCGACGACTATCTCGGCCAGGTGTCCGCCGCTGGGCTCAGGCTGATCGACGACGGCTACCTTCTTGCAGGGGACCTGGCGCCGATCCTCGAGCAGGCAGAACGCCATTGGCACCATGTGATGACGGATTCCGAGGCCGCCGGGTTGGGCAACTGACTGCGCGGCCGTTCCCCGCCGGGGGCATCACGCACGCGGCCCCGGAAGGCATCTCCGGCCGGAGTGCTGCCGTTCGGCCGAGGCCGGGGGCCTCGTCGGGTTCACATCGCTGCAAGTGACCGATGACGTTCGCGGTCAACGGTCGTGCGGCGGTACGGCTCGCTCGTCGCCACGGCAGGGCGGCCGCGACGACGGGGTGATGCACCGCGGAGACGCGGTCTGCATGTGCGTACTGCGCGGGTGAATGGTCTCGCCACAGCCTCCTGCGTCTTCGAAGCACCTGTGTGATCTCGGAGGCAGGGCCGGGCGACGCGCTAATTCATGCGCGCCTCGGCCCGTTTCCTCCGGCAGGCGTCTGACACCCTCGTATGCCCGACCCGATCTGCCACGGCTGGTGTGCGCGGGAAGCGCTACGGACATAGTCCCGGATGCAGCGTCACAGAAGAAACCGGTCCTCCCTGCGAGAACCCTCGGTTTGTACGTCGGCGGACTCCCCTCCTCCAGTGCGATTGACGGGCCGTAGAACCTGGTGGTCCGGCGTGTCAGTGTCAGGCAAACCTCCCTCCCGTCACGCGGAGGTACGTTCACCGACGTCAGTCGGGGGGCTCGAGGATCCTAGGAAGAATCTCCGCTCCAGCACCCCGCAAGTGAATGTCCGCGAAAGGGCTTAGCGGAGTCACCTCAGGATTTACCTCGATCAAACTGCCCCCCGATTCGCGGGTGAGCAGAGGGATCCCAGCGGCCGGGTGGACCACCGCGCTGGTACCGGCCGAGATGCAAATGTCGGCGTCTTGGGCCGCGTGCATCGCCCGGTCAAGCACGCCTGGGTCAAGCGACTCTCCGAACCAGACCACGGCGGGACGCATCAGCGCGTCACACGACGGGCAGCGGGGCAGGGGAGTGTCGTTTCCCCCACCACCGGGCTCTGGTCCGTCCTCGTCTGATTCAGAGCAAACCGAGCAACGGGACCGGAGAAGGTTTCCGTGTAACTCGAGGGTTGCGCCCGGCTCGCGTACTGTTCCGTCGGGGTCCCGACCGACCCCCTCAGACTGAAGCTCGCGAAGCGCGCGGCCGTGGAGGCCGTCTACATTCTGTGTAATGAGGGTGACCCCATCACGGGAGAGAAGGAGTCTGGCAATGGCTCGGTGCCCCTCGTTGGGCGAGCATTCGAGGACGAGCCGGCGCCGCCAGGCGTACCATTCCCAGACAGTCTCGGGATCACGGGCGAATGCATCCGGGGTCGCGAGTTCTTCCGGGCGGAATTGTTTCCAGAGGCCCTCACTGGACCGGAACGTGGGGACGCCTGAATCCGCACTCACGCCGGCGCCGGTCAGGATTACGACCCGCCCGCTGCTCCGCACCAGATTCCGGGCTCGTTCCAGTTCCTTGAGCACAGGTTCTCCGTATGGATGCCTCACCTCGGGTCACCGGAGCGATCAGGGAAGGGGATCGTTCCCGGCGCTGGCGAAGTGGAT
>JAAXGI010000128.1 GCA_012267505.1 Gemmatimonadota bacterium | reverse complement strand
GAGGCCGACTACGAGATCGTCGACGAGCAGAAGTAAGAGCGGACGGGCAACGCCTGGGACACGCAGTCCGCAGGCGGCAGCCGCAGACTACAGGGCGCGGCGGACCCGCCCGGGAGAGGCCGTGTAGAACCGATGTCAGGCCCGGACGCGCCGATTACCCGTCCGCTCCCGCATGACGCAGCTAGAACCACTCTGGAACGAAGGGAGTCACCGCACATGTTCGATCCTCTGCGCTTCAAGACCCGGCTTCTCGTCTACGCTGCCGCCGCGTTTGCCCTGGGGATCGGGGGCGCCTCGGCAGCGGGGTGGTCGCGCCCCGCCCCCGCAGCCACGGTCACGCAGGTCCCACAGCTGACCGATGCGGAGATCCAGCCGGCGCTCGACCTGAGCGAGGCTTTCGTGAACATCGCCGACGCAGTGACCCCGGGCGTCATCCGCATCGAGGCGGAACGGCCTCCCTCGATGGTGCCGGGCAATCGCTTCAACCTTCCCTTACCGGAGGAGTTCCGGCAGTTCTTCGACGGTCCCGATCAGGACGACGAACCGAGCAACCTGCCCCCGCAAACTGCCGGGGGCAGCGGGTTCATTGTGACACCGGACGGCTACGTCCTGACGAACGACCACGTGGTTGGCGACGCCACGGCGATCCGGGTCTACCTTCAGGACGGCCGCGAATTCGAAGCGGAACTCGTCGGTACGGACCCGACCACGGATGTAGCGGTCATCAAGATCAACGAGGAGGAAGGGAATCTCCCCGTCCTGAGCCTAGGCCGGTCGGCGGATCTCCGGGTCGGGGAGTGGGTGCTCGCCGTCGGGAACCCCGGCTTCGGCGGGGGACGGTCTCTCGAGTACACGGTAACGTCGGGGATCGTGAGCGCGATCGGGCGCGGTCTCGACCTTATTCAGCGTGAGCTTCAGCAGGACGAGGCGTGGCAGGAACGGTCCCAGTTCGCGATCGAGGACTTCATCCAGACCGACGCCGTGATCAACCCGGGCAACTCGGGCGGTCCGATGGTGAACCTCCGGGGCCAAGTCGTCGGAATCAACACGGCCATCGCGTCGCGGACAGGCTACTACCAGGGGTACGGATTCGCGATACCGGTCGATCTAGCAAGGCGGATCATGGAGGACCTCGTGGAGTTCGGGGAAGTCCGGCGAGCCTACCTCGGCGTGGCAATGCGGCCGGTGTCCGCCGTCGATGCGGAACTCTACGGGCTTCCGAGGCCGATGGGCGCCCTGATTCAGCAGACTGTGCCGGGAAGCCCGGCCGCGACCGCGGGGCTCAGCCAAGAGGACGTGATCGTCTCGGTCAACGGCGTCACAGTCAACCGCCCCAGCCAGCTTCAGCTACTCATCGCGCAGCGGCGCCCTGGCGACGAGGTCTCGATCGGCTACTACCGCGACGGGGAGGAGCAGGAGGCGCGCGTCCGGTTGGACCAGGCGCCCCTCGGCGCCGAACCTGCGCCCGATCCGGAGCCGGAGGTCAGCTCGCAGGAACGTATCGGGATCGATGTGACACCGCTCGACCAAGAGGCCGCCGAAAGCCTCGGCTACGAGTCCGATGGGGGCGTCGTGATCGCGGGCGTCTCCCCGGCCGGTCCTGCAGGACGCGCCGGCGTGCGGCCCGGCATGCGGCTAATGGAGATCAACCGGACTCCGGTCGAGACGGTCGACGACGTCGACCGGATCCTTGGGGCCATCGAGGCCGGCGCGATCGTCTCGCTCCGCCTTGGCCTGCCGGACGGCTCGCCCCGCATCATCAACATGCGGATCCCGTAGCGGGAGGGCGCACGGGCGCCTTCCCACAACCGTAGGCCGGGCACAGCCGTCAGCGGCAAGCCAGCGGGCCCCGGGGCATCCCCCCGGGGCCCGTTTTCCGCATCCTTCCCTCACGCGGGTAACCTGAAGTGTCTTCCAATGCGAAGATGAGCATAAACGGGGCCGGTGGGAGGACCCGAGGAGTAGTTGGTGGTGAGGCGTGGTCGGGGCATTCCGTAGCGAGCGCAGAAGGGTGTGCAGGGTTCCCGTGGGCCAGGTATCGAGAACGACCGCTGGAGTGACCCCAAAAAGTTGGACACCCGACCTCTGGGTTTGTTGTGCCGTTCAGCACTCGTGGTAGGTGTCCTGGATGATTCCATGGGCGGCCGGTCTCCGAGGGAGGACTGACGGCGCATCCGATTGTCGTATCTGATTTCGCATCCCGACGATGGTCTTGAGTTCCTCGAGGGATTCGGCATCGAGAACCGGCGATCGGATCTCCACTTTGGTGCGACCGAAGAAGCTCTCCATCTCGGGGTTGTCTCCCGGCCCGCGGAGGGCGTAGGCTGGCCGCACCCCCGACCCAAGAAGCCGGCTGGTCCACGCGTAGCCGGTAAACACCGGATCCTGGTCCTGGTGGACGATCACGCCCTCCAACGAGTCGCGGTAGCGGGTCAGCGTCCGCTCCGCCGCGTCTCAGGCATCGATCACCTGTCCGGAGTTCGCCCGTTCTTCGAACTGTCCCGGCTGCCGGCCAGACCCTCTTCCTCCGGATCCTGATCGTCGATCTCGAAGTGCGCGAACGTCGTGTCGAAACACTCTGCGTTGATGCCCCATCGGGACGCGGTTATCTTTCGTCCCGCCCATCTTCACCGGTCTGCGAAAGTGGCGGAACTGGTAGACGCGCGAGACTTAGGATCTCGTGGCCCATGGCCGTGGGGGTTCGAGTCCCCCCTTTCGCATCCCTGCCCCGTTCACCGCGATGCACCCGGGACTGCCGATGGCGCTCGACCTGTCCAAGCTCGAGGTCTCCATCGAGGAGGGGGTGCGCTGGCGCCGCACGCTCCGCGCCACGGTTCCCTGGCGGCTTGTCGAGGCAGAGCGAAAAGCGCAGATCCGCGGGCTCGCCAAGCGGCTTGATCTCCCGGGATTCCGGGCCGGACGGGTGCCGGACGCGATCGTGGAGAAGCGCTTCGGGAAGACCGTCGACGATATGACAATGGAACAGATCCGTAAGGAAGTGTTCCACGGCGCTGTCAACGAGCACCGCCTCAAGCCCATCACGCCCGGCCAGATTGACGTGACCGGGCTCTCACACGGCTCCGACCTGCAATTCGTGGTTTCCTTCGAGGTCGAGCCGGACGTCGAGCTGGCGAGGATCGGCGGCTTCCGTATCCGTCGCCCCCCGGTCCAGGTGACGGACGACCACGTCACAGCCACACTCGATGGGATCCGGGCGAAGATGGGGACGTGGATCCCGGAGGACTCAGGCCGACCCGGTGACGGAGACCACGTATCGGTCCGCATTTTGGACACGGGTGCAGGAGAGGCGAAAGAGACGGCCCACGAACTCGTTCTCGGGCGGGGGCAGGCGCTTCCGGACGTGGAGACCGCTATCCGGAGCCTCGAGGTGGGGGAGGCACGCGACTTCACCGTCCGTTTTCCGGGGCCCTCCGGAACGTCGGCGGACCACGACGGGGAGACGCAGGTGACGATCTTCCTAGACGCGCGAAAGCGGCTCGAACTCCCCGAACTCGACGACGAGCTTGCGGCTTCCGCCAGCGCCTTCGGGACGCTCGACGAGTTGCGCGACGCGATCCGGGCGAGGTTGAGAAAAGATGCCGAGACGCGCGCCGACCGGGTTGTCTACCGAGAGCTCGCGGAGCAGATCGTCGCCGCCAATGGCGTCGAAGTTCCGGACTCGATGGTGGAACGGGCCGTGGAGCAGAGCTTGGCCAATGAGGGCGAGATGACCGAAGAGCAGGCGACCGCGGCCCGGGAGGAATTGCGCCCGCATCTGCGCCAGGAGATCAGCCGCCAGCTGGTCATCGACTGCGTGGCCGAGTCCGAAGGCCTCGCCGCCACCAGCGACGAGCTCCACGCAGAGGTGGAGTCCATCGCGGCCGGCTCCACACTCACCGTATCGCAGATGTACACGAATCTGCGCAAGTCGGGGGACCTGAGGAGACTGAAGGAGGCCATCACCGAGAAGAGAGTCTTCGACTACCTGAAGTCGAAGTCCGAGATAACGACTGCGGCCTGACGGCCCGCACCGGACAATCCGAGCACGGACGTAAAGCGATGCCCGTCTTTCCTCCCTACGTGATCGAGCGAACGAGCCGCGGAGAACGAAGCTACGACATCTTCTCCCGCCTGCTAATGGACCGGATCGTCTTCCTAGGAAGTCCGGTCGACGACACGGTCTCGAACATTATCGTGGCCCAGCTCCTCTTCTTGGACGCCGACGACCCGGAGCGGGACATCTACCTCTACATCAACTCTCCGGGGGGCAACGTCTACGCGGGCCTCGCTATCTATGACACGATGCAGCACCTGCGCGCTCCGGTTGCAACGTTCTGCGTGGGGATGGCGGCCTCCATGGGTGCGGTCCTCCTCGCCGGGGGCGCGCCTGGGAAGCGGAGCGCGCTGCCGAATTCCCGGATCCTAGTCCATCAGCCGTCATCCGGCTACCAGGGGACGGCGGCTGACATCGAGATTGCGGCCAAGGAGGTGCTCGGGGTCCGCGAGCGGCTGAACCGGATCCTCTCGAGGCACACGGGGCAGCCGGTCGAGAAGATCGCCGAAGACGTCGACCGCGACTACTTCATGAGTCCGGAGGAGGCAGCGGAGTACGGTCTCATCGACCGCGTCCTCGCCGACCGTGACGCGGTCGAAAAGCCCCGGGACTCCGAGGGGGCGGGGTGATCCACGCCAGGGTACGGAGCAGCGATGTCAACGGATAAGCACCTGCGCTGCAACTTCTGCGGGAAGTCGAAGGGATCGGTTGAGAAGTTCATATCCGGGCCGAATGTCTACATCTGTAACGAGTGTGTCGCGCTCTGCAACGAGATCTTGGCCGAGTACGATGTGCGGGCCGAGCCGGAAGGCGTGGTTTCCACGCCAACGCCACACGAGATCAAGGAGGCGCTCGACCGGTACGTCATCGGGCAGGAGGAGGCGAAAAAGACCATCGCTGTCGCCGTCTACAACCACTACAAGAGGGTGACCCACGACGGCCTGCTCGACGACGTGGAGGTGGAGAAGGCAAACATCCTCCTGATGGGCTCGACCGGTGTGGGGAAAACACTCCTTGCACAGACGCTCGCCCGGTTCCTCGATGTGCCATTCACGATCGCGGACGCCACGACACTAACGGAGGCCGGATACGTCGGCGAGGATGTGGAGAACATCCTCGTCCGGCTCCTCCAGGCGGCCGACTTCAACGTGACCGACTGCCAGCGCGGGATCATCTACATCGACGAGCTCGACAAGATCGCACGGAAATCTGAGAACCCCTCGATCACGAGGGACGTCTCGGGAGAGGGCGTACAGCAGGCGCTGCTCAAGATCCTCGAGGGAACGGTGGCTTCCGTGCCTCCCCAGGGGGGACGGAAGCACCCTCAGCAGGAGTATGTCCAGATCGACACACGCAACATCCTCTTCGTCTGCGGCGGCGCCTTCGACGGCCTTGGTGAGATCGTCGAAGGGCGCCTCGGCCGGCGGCGGATCGGGTTCGGAGACGACGATCCGGAGGGGGTGCCTGATGACGCCGTCGGCGCCGACTCGGATCCGCTCGCGCACGCCGAGCCGGAGGACTTGCAGCGCTTCGGCCTCATCCCTGAGCTTGTCGGTCGACTCCCAGTGATGGTGACCCTCGAGGAACTCGACGAGGAGGCGCTGGTCCGCATTCTGAAGGAGCCCAAGAACGCACTGGTCAAACAGTACGCGAAGATGTTCGAGCTCGAGGGGGTCGGGCTCACCTTCGATCCGGATGCCATCCGAGCGATCGCGTCGAGAGCGATCGACCGAGGCACGGGGGCACGGGGGCTTCGCGCCGTGGTCGAGAGTGTGATGCGGGAGGTCATGTTCGACCTGCCCTCCCGGAACGATGTTCGCGAGGTCGTCGTGACACCGGAGGCGGTCGAGGAAGGGATCCCGCCGTTGCTCCTGCTGCACAGCGAGGCCCACAAGAAAGAGGCGTAGGGAGAACGCCCGGCCCCGCCGGACGCGCATGGACGACACGGCCGGCGGCCACGCGCCCCATCCGTTCTGGAATGAAGATCCGAACCGTCGAGTTCCTCGGCACGTACGTCGATTCCAGCGACGCGCTCCCGGGCGGACTCCCGGAAATCGCGTTCTCCGGGCGTTCCAACGTGGGCAAGTCGTCGCTCATCAACGTGCTCCTCGGCCGGACGCGCAGACCGATGGCCCGGGTCTCCTCCACCCCGGGCAAGACACAGGCGCTTAACTTCTACCGGGTCAACGGCCGCTTTCACCTCGTGGACCTCCCCGGATTCGGGTACGCCCGCGTGCCGGAGCGAGTCCGGGAGAAGTGGCGGCCGCTGGTGGAAGGCTACCTGGCCGGCGGTGCCCGTCGGGCGCTTGCCGTGGTGCATCTGGTCGACGCGAGGCGAACCCCGGGAGCCGGAGACCATGCCATGCTACGCTACCTCTCTGAACTGGCGGTGCCGGTGCTCCTCGCGGTGACGAAGGTCGACAAGCTGACGTGGCAGGAGCGCGGGAAATCAATGTCTGCGCTCCTGCGCCAGACGGGCCTTGAGCACGACCAAGTCATTCCCGTCTCTTCCCGGACGGGGGAGGGACGGGATGCGTTACTCGATGCGATCGAGGTGTTGCTCCCGCCGCCGGAGATGGCGGTGCCGGACGCCGGCGGCTGAGGCCTGCCGAAGCACCAGTTGCACCGACCCCGAGACAGAGCCGCCCATCCCCCGGATTCATGGGATGGCACGGAAGGCGCGAAGCAGGCCGCGCGACCCGGGCAGGTCTCCGGCTACAGATCGAGGCCGTACTTCTTGATCTTCCGGTAGAGCGTCCGTTCGCCGATCCCCAGGCTCTCCGCCGCCTTTCGACGCCGGCCCCCAACGTCTCCCAGGACGGTCTCGATCGCAGCCCGCTCCAACTCCTCCATTGTCGTCCCCTGTGGAAAGGCGATCGTCCGCTCCTCGGGTGTCCGTCCGTGCTCGGTCTCCACCACCTCGGCGGGATCCGGACCGGACTCCGCACGGGCCGACACGCCCTCAGGAGAGATCGGGACGCCACCCGACCCGGGGCGGGACCGGACGCCGACCTCGATCTCGCCGCTCGAGTATCCCGGAATCGCCAGCGGCACCCCGGAGGGAGCCTCGAGGCGATCGACCGCTTCCTGGCGATACGCATCGAACTCCCTCCGGAGGTCATCCATGTCCACACGCAACTCCAGCAAGGCCCGGAACACAAATTCGAGCTCCGGACGCGGCCGCACACTCCCCTTGTCATCGGCTCCATCGAGGGCGAGGGGAACACCGGAGTCCCCGGTGCGAGACACTTGCGCCGGGAGCAGCCGGTGGCTGGTTCGCGCAGAACGGATCTCCTCGGGGATGTCATCCGGCCCAATCGGCCTCTTGGGTGCGAGCACCACCATGCTCTCGACAAGGTTCCGGAGTTCCCGGACGTTTCCGGGCCACCCGTAGCCCATCAGCAGCTGCATGGCCGGATCCGAAATCCCGGGAAAGCTCCGGTCAAGCCGTCCCGTCAGCTCGCGGACGAAATGCGCCACTAGCCTGGGAATGTCGTCCCTACGCTTCCTGAGGGGTGGCAGTTCGATGTCGAGCACATTCAGGCGGTAGAAGAGATCCCGGCGGAATTCCCCTGCAGCCACGCGTGCCCGCAGGTCCTGGTTTGTCGCGGTGATGATCCGCACGTCCACGTGGATCGGCTTCTCGCCGCCTACCCGCAGGAACTCCCGCTGTTCGAGGACGCGTAGCAGCTTGGTCTGCGTCGCGAGCGGCATGTCCCCGATCTCGTCGAGGAAGAGCGTGCCGCGGTGCGCGAGCTCGAAGAACCCCTTGCGCGAGTCGACCGCGCCCGTGAATGCCCCCTTCTCATGCCCGAAGAGCTCCGATTCGAGCAGCGCCTCGGGGAGTGCCGTCATGTTGACCGCGAGGAACGCCTGGTGGCGCCTCGGCGACAGTGCGTGGATCCCGCGTGCGACGAGTTCTTTACCGGTCCCGGATTCTCCGGTGATCAAGACGGTGGACGATACGGGCGCGATCTGGACAACGCGCTCAAGTGCCTCGCGCATCGCTTCCGACTCGCCCACGACTCCGATCACCTCCTGCAGGTGGCGGCGCTCAATGGTGCGCCGGGCCTGAAGGGCCACCTCCTCCGCGTCGGTGTCGGGCCCGAACACCTCCTCCACGCCCAGCTCTTTTGCCTCCGCGACGGCGTCCGCGCCCGCCAGCGTCATGAAGACGGGGATCCCCGACCGCTCGCGCGCCTCGCCGATCCAGCTGCACGCTGCATCGCTCCCGGTCAGGACGAGGAGGCGCGCGTCGTCGGCATCAGCGACATACGACGGATCGGGCAGGACCTCGACCCGGTAGCCCTCCGCGCGGAAGGCATCCCGCAGTCGGCCCGCGATGGGAAGCCGGTGCGTGCTCACAAGGATCGTCCCCATCACCGGTCTCCCGGGCCGGGGTCGGCGGCCTGCTCCGCTGGCCGGCCGCCGTGCGGGGGATGGGGATCGCGCCGGCCGCGCAGGAGCGACGTGCCGTGAGCGAGGAAGGGAGCCAGCGCTGCGAGCCCGTCTCGGACCCCCCCCGGGCTCCCGGGAAAATTCACAATCAGACACTCTCCGCGAAGCCCGATCTCGCCGCGGGAAAGGACTGAGAAGGGTGTCGAGGCCTCTCCCGCCCTCCTCAGGAAGTCGGCCAGACCCGTGGCAAGCCTCTCACTGACGGCCCGCGTGGCCTCCGGTGTCCGATCCCTTGGGGTGAAGCCAGTCCCTCCCGTCGTCAGGATCACGTCGATATCGCCCCCGTCGGCCCAATCTATTAGGACCGGCACCACGTTCGACGTCCCGTCGGCCACCACGGCCCGCCGGGCGACCGGGAAGCTCCGCTCCCTACACCACGCGACAATGCAGGCGCCGCTCCGGTCGGTACCTTCCCCCCTGGCCAGACTGTCGCTCACCGTGAGGACGCCCACGCGAATCGCTTTGCCGTTCCGCAGCCGGGTCATCCCTTCCTCGACCCGCCACGGTAGAACGGCAGGCGGACCACCTCTCCCGCCAGATCGCGCCCACGGACCCGGAGCGCGAGACGGCTGCCAGGTCTGGCGAGGGCCGTCGGAAGGTATGCGAGCGCAATTCCGGCCCCGACGGAGGGGCTCAACGTCCCCGAGGTGACGACTCCCACGACGTGTCCGTCCGAAACCACTTCGTGGCCCGGTCGCGGGAAGCCCCGCTCGGCAAGCCGGATCCCGGCAAGCCGCCACGTGCTCCCGCGCTCCCGCTCCACGGCGAGGGCGCGGCACCCCACGAACTCACCCTTCCCCGGCTTCACGACCCATCCGAGGCCCGCCTCAAGGGCCGAGTGTTCCTCGTCCAGATCCGATCCGTAGAGTGCATAGCCCATCTCGAGGCGAAGGGCATCCCTCGCGCCGAGGCCCGCCGGGACCGTCCCGAGCCCGGAGCCAGCGTCCAGGACACCCTCCCAGAGTTCTTCCGCCCGGGGCCCGCTCACGTAGAGCTCGAATCCGTCCTCCCCCGTATACCCGGTCCGGGCAATGAGCGCATCGACGCCGAGGACGCGGCCGCGGGCGAAGGCGAACCCCGGCAGGCTTCCGAGGTCGACATCCGTGAGGGGAGCCAGCACCTCGTCCGCCCTCGGCCCCTGGAGGGCGAGAAGGGCGTAGTCATCCGACCGGTCGGTCAATTCCGCATCGAAGTTCCCCACATGGGAGAGAATCCATTCCCGGTCCTTCACCCGATTCGCGGCATTCACGACGAGGAGGAATGCGCCTAGTGCGAGCCGATAGACGAGGAGGTCGTCGACGATTCCGCCCCGGTCGTTCAGGAGCAGCGAGTATTGTGCTCGCCCGGGCTTTAGCGCGCTCGCATCATTTGCCGTGAGATATTGCACGAGCGCGAGTGCATCCGGGCCCCGGATCTCGAACTCGCCCATGTGGCTCACATCAAAGAGCCCCGCCACTTTCCGAACTGCACGGTGTTCTTCCCGGATCCCGCCCGGGTAGTGCAGGGGAAGCTCGAACCCGGCGAATGCCACCATCTTCCCGCCGCGGCGCAGGTGCGCCCCGTGGAGCGGTGTCTTCCTCGGTGTTCCGTTCACGGCGCCCCTGCATCCATGGCCCGGTCCCGACAGCGCATCACGCAAGAAGCTCGATCAGGAGGGCCTTCTGGACATGGAGCCGGTTCTCGGCCTCATCCAGAACCCGCGAACGCGGGCCGTCGATCACTTCGTCGGCCACCTCCTGACCGCGGTGGGCGGGGAGGCAGTGCAGGAAAATCGCTTCCGGCTCCGCCTGCGCCATCAGCGCCTCGGTCACCTGGAAGCGCTCGAAGACGCGGACGCGTGCCCCGAGGTCCTCCTCCTCGCCCATCGACGCCCAGGTATCGGTACACACCACATGGGCTCCTTCAACGGCGCCGACGGGATCCTCGAGCAGCTGGACGGCGGCCGCCGTGGCCTCTGCCTCCTGCAGGATCCGGGCATCCGGGGCGTAGCCGCGGGGCACGGCCAAGCTTAGCTCGAACCCGAGGATCGAAGCAGCCTCGATCCACGAATTGGCCACGTTGTTGCCGTCCCCGACCCAAGCGACACGGAGGCCGCTGAAGCCGGCCCCAAACGCCTCCTGTACGGTGAGTAGGTCGGCGAGAAGCTGGCAGGGGTGCAAGAGATCGGTCAGGCCGTTGATCACCGGAACGGAGCCGTGCCGAGCAAGCGCCTCGGGCTCGGCGTGGTCAAACGTCCGAATCATGATGCCATCCACGTATCGCGATAGGACGCGCGCCGTGTCGGCGACGCTTTCCGAATGCTCGCCGCGGCCAAGGTGCGTCTCAGCGGCGGGGAGCACGATCGCATGCCCGCCCAGGTGGAACATCCCGACCTCGAAGGAGACTCGGGTTCGAGTGGAATGCTTCCGGAAGATCATGCCGAGCGTCTTGCCCGCGAGCGGGAACTCCCGGCCCCTGTTGCTCCCCGCCTTCAGACCGCGCGCCCGCTTAAGGAGCGCGGCGAGCTCCCGCCGGGAGAGGTCTCTTAACGAGAGAAGGTGGCGAGTCCGGCTCGTGTTCGGCGTCACAGTGTCGGCTCCCGGACTCGGCGCGGCACGTCAGAGGATGTACTTCCGGAGATCCTCGTCTCCGGCGATGGAAGCGAGACTTCCGCGCACGAATTCCCGGTCCACGACGAGATCTGTTGTTTCGGCGCCGTCGGGTAGCTCGAAGAGAACCGTCTCAAGGAGCGTCGTCATGACGGTCTGCAGCCTTCTCGCCCCGATGTTCTCCATCCGGTCGTTCAGTTCGAAGGCGATGCGGGCAAGCTCCCTCACGCCGTCTTCCGAAAAGGTGATCTTCGCCCCCTCCGACTCCACCAGCGCCGTGTATTGGTGCACGAGCGCGTTCTCGGGCTCGGTCAGGATCCGCACGAAGTCCGACTCGCCGAGGGAACTCAGCTCGACCCTGATTGGGAAACGCCCCTGAAGCTCGGGCACGAGATCGGAGGGCTTGGAGACGTGAAACGCCCCGGCCGCGATGAAGAGGACATGGTCAGTGCGCACGAAGCCGTACTTCGTCTGCACGATTGATCCCTCGACGACGGGGAGGAGATCGCGCTGTACGCCTTCACGGCTCACGTCGGGGCCCGCCGTGGCGCGCTCTCCCGCCACCTTGTCGATCTCATCCAGGAAGACGATCCCCGTCTCCTCGGCGCGGTCGAGCGCCTCGTTGACCACCTCGTCCATATCGACGAGCCGGTCGAGTTCCTCTTGGATGAGGATGCGCCTCGCCTCGGAGACGCGGACCGACCGCGTCTTCGTCCGCTTCGGGAGCATGTCCTGAACCATCTCGAAGAAGCTGTGGTCCATGCCCTCCATCCCCATCGGGACCATCATCCCATCGAGGCTCATCGTCTGCTGGACCTCCACCTCGACCACCCGCTCCTCGAGCTTGCCATCGCGCAGGAGCGTCCGGAGCTTTTCCCGGGTCCGCTCCCGGCGCCCATCCTTCGGAAGCCCTTCCGTGCGTCCGGGACCCGTCGTATCCGCCGCCCGGGTTCCAGAGCCGGGGGAGCCGACGGCAGATGCCTGGCCCACCCCCGGGATGCGGATCCCGCCCGGGCCCGCGACGAAGACAGGGGGAGGGACAGGCGGATTCCTGGACTCGGGCGGAACCGCGGACTCCCGCTCGCCGGTCGCTCCGTCGTCACCCCCGGGAGGCCCGCTCCGTCGCGGGCCGGCGTCGGCAGGGCGGGACGCGGCGACGGGAGGAAGGAGAAGGTCGAGGAGGCGCTCCTCCGCTGCGGCTTCCGCCGTCTCCTGCACCTCGTCCTCTCTCTCGGCACGCACAAGGTTCACGGCAGTGTCGACTAGGTCACGGATCATCGACTCGACGTCGCGGCCGACGTAGCCGACTTCCGTGAATTTCGAAGCCTCGACCTTCACGAAAGGCGCGCCCGCCAAGCGAGCGAGGCGGCGGGCGATCTCCGTCTTCCCGACCCCCGTGGGGCCGATCAGGATCAGATTGTTCGGGAGGATCTCCTCGCGGAGGTCATCGGGGACCTGCTGGCGCCGCCAGCGGTTCCTCAGAGCAATCGCAACCGCCTTCTTCGCATCGCCCTGCCCGATGATGTAGCGGTCGAGCTCCCGGACGATCTGCCTGGGCGTAAGTTCGTCCAGCCATCCGCCCTCCGGAGCCGGCTCCGGCGTCCCGGCCTCGCCGGCAGCGCGCTCCCCGACCAGCGTCCCGTTCCCTGTCACGTCGCGTCGCTCCCCGGCACCGGACCATCGCCGTCACCGAGCTCCAGTACCGAAATCCGGTCGTTCGAGTAGATGCAGATTTCCGCTGCAATCCGGAGCGCATCCGTTACGATCTCCGGCGGCTCGAGTTCCGTTCTCATCCGGAGCGCCCGGGCGGCCGCAAGCGCGAACGACCCCCCCGACCCGATGGCGGCAACCTCTTCGTCCGGTTCCAGCACGTTGCCGTCCCCGCTCACGAGGAAGAGGTGCTCCGCGTCCGCAACCAGGAGAAGGGCGTCAAGCCGTCGCAGGAACCGGTCCGTCCGCCACTCCTTTGCAAGCTCGACACACGCCCTGGTGAGATTCCCCGGGTAGCGCTCCAGCTTTTGCTCGAGCTTCTCGAAAAGCGTGAATGCGTCCGCGACGCCGCCCGCGAATCCGGCAAGTATCTGTCCGTCCCTTAGCGTGCGGACCTTCGAGGCCGTCCCCTTGACGACGGTATCGCCCATCGTGACCTGCCCGTCGGCGCCCATCGCCACGGACCCGCCGCGGCGAACGGCGAGAACGGTGGTCGCCCGGATCCGCCCGTCCCGTCTCATTCCCGGACATTCCGGAGCGGTACAGCGGCGGGCACCCTCCGGATCACGCACGGGGGTGGCAAACCCGGTAGACCCGACTCAGTCTCTCCATCGAGGTGTGGACGTAGGTCTGGGTCGTCGACAGGGAGCTGTGCCCGAGAAGCTCCTTGACTGCCATGAGGTCTGCTCCGGAGTCGAGAAGGTGCGTGGCGAAGGAGTGGCGAAGCGAGTGGACGGAGAGGCCGTCCTCCCCACCGCCCACCACCTCGATGAGCTCCCGCACGGTGCGCTGCACGGTCCGCCGCGAGAGGCGGGCCCCGGCCCGGTTCACCAGGACGGGGCCGGCACCTCGTGAAAGGGCCACCTCGCCGTGGCGCGGGGCGTAGCGGTCTAGCGCCCGGAGCGCCGCCTGGGTCAGGGGCACGACGCGCTCCTTCTGCCCCTTGCCACGCACGCGCACGAGCGCGCGGACCGTGTCCAGCGCGTCCCAGTCCAGCTGCTGGAGCTCCGAGAGCCTAAGACCACTTCCGTAGAGGATCTCCAGGATCACGAGCGTGCGCGTGCCCTCGAGGGTATTCTCCGCTGCCCGCCCTTCCGCCTGTTCGAAGATGAGGTCGATTTCACGGCGCCCTAGGCAGCCGGGAAGCCTCCGCTCCCCCTTTGGCGAGCGGAGGCCCCGGGCCGGGTTCCGGGCGATCCGCTCCTCTCGGTGGAGGAACCGGAGAAAGCTCCGGACCGCCGACAGCTTCCTTGCCACGGACTTCCTCGCAAGCGAACGGCCCTTCAGCCACCCGAGGAAGCTCCTGAGCGTGAGCCGGTCCACATCCGACCAGCTCCACCCCGGCGTGCCGTTGTATTCCGTCAGGAATCGTTCGAGCTCGTCGAGGTCGCGCCGGTACGCGCTGAGCGTATGGGCGGCGAGCTGGCGCTCTCCCCCGAGGTGACGGAGAAAGTCCTCGGTGGCGCCCCTCACGCGAGGGTCGCCTTCGCGCCAGGGGCGGGCGGCGGGCCAACGGCGGGCCAAGTCGCAAGTGCATCGGAGTCACGGGAGGTCCGTGCCGGCCCGATTCCCACGTCGGCCATCCACCGACGGAAATCGTCCATCGCCCGGCGCGCGAGTTCCTTCCGCTTCGCCTTCCTGTCGCGGATTCGCCTAGCCAGTGGATCCACAAGGCCCCAGTTCGCGTTCATCGGCTGGAAGTGCCGCGGGTCGCTCTCGGCCAAGTACCGGTAGAGTCCACCGAGGACTGTCGTCCCGGGCGGGATGGCCGGCTCCAGACCGCTGAGAACACGGTCGAGGTTGATCCCCGCGAGAATGCCCGATGCTGCCGATTCCGTATACCCCTCGACCCCCGTGAGTTGTCCCGCGAAGAGGAGATCGGGCCGGTTCTCCAAGGCGCCGGGGCGCGTGAGCCGCCCCGGGAAGTTCAGGTAGGAGTTCCGGTGGATCGAGCCGAAACGCAGGAACTCGGCCTCTTCGAGCCCCGGGATCGTGCGGAACACCCGGCGCTGTTCCCCTATGCGGAGGCGTGTCTGGAACCCCACGAGATTCCACATCTGCCCCGCCCGGTCCTCCCGCCGAAGCTGCACGACCGCGTGGGGGCGCGTTCCACTCCTCGGGTCGGTGAGTCCGATAGGTCGCATCGGGCCAAAGCGGAGCGTCTCCGGTCCACGGGTGGCGAGCTCCTCCACGGGGAGGCACCCCTCGAAGTAGGGAACGCGGTCCCACTCGTGGCCCCCACCGTGGACCTCCGCCTCAACGAGCCGGACGACGAAGCGCTCGTACTCGGACCGCGAGAGGGGGCAGTTCAGGTAATCGGGGGCTTGGTCCCAGCGGCCCTGGGCGAAGACGACGTCCCGGTCGAGCGAATCGGCCTCGACGATCGGCGCGATGGCGTCGAAGAAGGCCAGCCCGTCGTCGCCCAGCTCTGCCCGTATCGCAACAGAGAGAGCGTCCGATGTAAGCGGCCCGGTTGCGATGATGGCCGGGCGCGCGGGGATCTCCCTGACCTCTGCCTCCTCGATTTGGATCCGCGGATGCTCACGGATCCTCTGCGTCATCTCGTCCGAGAAGAGTCTCCGGTCCACCGCGAGGGCCGCGCCGGCCGGCACGCGCGACCGTCCGGCGCTTTCGAGGAGGAGCGACCCGAGCGCGGCCATCTCGCGCTTGAGTTGCCCGTGGGCGTTCGTCGGATCCTCGCTCTTGAGGGAATTCGTGCAGACGAGCTCGGCCAAGCCTCCCGACTGGTGGGCCAGCGTCATCGTTCCGGGCCGCATCTCGATGAGGCGGATGCGGTGCCCGCGCCCGGCAAGCCGGAAGGCGGCCTCGCACCCGGCGAGCCCGCCACCCACAACCGTGACCACGCCCGTCCTCCCGGTCAGCCGGCCCTGGTGGACGAGCGCCGCCGCCCGCGCCGGCCCCGCCGGGGCTTCTTTCCCTTCTCCCGGAGGAGCGTCACCGCCGCCTTGAGCGTGACCTCCTTCGGGTCCACGCCCTTCGGCAGACTCGCATTCACGCTCCCGTCCGTCACATACGGACCGTAGCGGCCGCGGAGCACCACGACGGCCGACCCCGAGCCGGGATGATTTCCGAGCTCCTTGAGAACGCCCCGCCTGTTCTCCTGGGCCAGGAGACCGAGCGCTTCCTCGAGGGTGACCGTGAAGAGAAGCTCCGGATCCGGCAGGCTCCGGTACGTCCGGTTCCGTTCCACGTACGGCCCGTAACGCCCGAGGCCGGCCGTGACGGGCTTTCCGGTCGCGGGATCGGTCCCGAGGGTGCGGGGAAGCGAGAGAAGCTTGAGCGCGTACTCGAGGTCCACCGAGTCGGGAGCGCGCGTCTTGGGAAGGCTCGACCTTCGCGGGCGCTTCCGTCGCCCCTCCGGTTTGTCGCCCAGCTGCACATAGGGACCGTAGGGACCGTCCTTCAGGTAGACGTCCGCGCCGGTGTCGGGGTCGGAGCCGAGCACGCGGTCCTCCGCCTGCCCGCGGGCCTGGTCGATCGGGCGTGTGTGCCTGCATGCGGGGTAGGCCGAGCAGCCGAGGAAGCGTCCGAACCGGTTCCACTTGACCCGCATCGGAGCCGCGCACTTCTCGCACGACTCCCCTTCGGCCTCGAGGATCTCCGCGACGATCCCCTCCCAGTTCGCGTCCACCTGTTTCAGCTGCTCGCTGAACTGCGGGTAGAACTCCGAGAGCAGCTGCCGCCACTCCTGGTCCCCGAGCTCGACCCTGTCGAGCTCGCCCTCGAGCCGGGAGGTGAAGGCGGGGTCGAAGATGTCGGGAAAGGCGCGGACGAGGAGTTTCGCCACCGTGTCCCCGAGCGGGGTCGGGACGAAACGGCGTTTCTCCATCTCGACGTACTTGCGGTCGCGGATCTTGGAGAGGATCTGCGCGTAGGTCGAGGGCCGGCCGATGCCACGCTTCTCGAGCTCCCGGACGAGACTCGCTTCGGAGAACCTGGGGGGCGGCTTGGTGAAGTGCTGCTCGGGGTTGAGTTTCTTGAGATCGGCGGTGTCGCCGGCGGAGAGGTCCGGCAGCGGCTCCAGGTCGGCGAGCGTACCCCTGTCGCCGGCCTCTCTCGCCTCCTGGTAGAGCCGGGTGAATCCGCGGAACCGGACAACCGAGCCCGCGGCCCGGAAGCGGTACGTCCGCCCGCTCACCCCGGCGAGGTTGAAGTCCGCCGTCGTCGTGTCGTAGACCGCGGGCTGCATCTGGCTCGCCACGAAGCGGAGCCAGATGAGCTTGTAGAGCCTGGCGTCGGCGTCGTCCAGGTGGCGGCTTGCGCGGTCGGGCGCGAGACCCGGGTCCGTGGGCCGGATCGCCTCGTGCGCCTCCTGCGCTCCGGCCTGCTGCTGCCCCCCCCACAACCGCGCGCGGGGTGGGAGGTAGGGCTCGCCGAACGCGGTCCTGATCCATCCCCTCGCGGTACCGGCGGCCTCGGCCGAAACCCGGGTCGAGTCCGTCCGCATGTAGGTGATGAGTCCGACCGCGCCCCGCTTCCCGATCTCCACCCCCTCGTAGAGCCTCTGTGCCGACGACATCGTGCGCCTCGCGGAGAACCGGAGGCTCTTGGCCGCCTCCTGCTGGAGCGTGGACGTGGTGAACGGCGGCGGCGGGTTCTTCCGCCTCTTCCGGCGCTTGACCTCATCGGCGCGGAAGGGCAGGCCGGCGACATCGGTCACGACGGCCGCCGCCTCGGACTCCGACCCGAGCCGGAACTTCTTCCCGCCGATCGACTGGAGCTTCGCTGCGAAGCCCTGGCCGGCCTTCTCGAGGTGGGCGGTGATGGACCAGTACTCCTCCTGCCGGAAGGCGGAACGCTCGTCCTCCCGGTCGCAGACGAGCCGGAGCGCCACTGTCTGCACGCGGCCCGCCGACAGCCCGGGACGGATCGGCTTCCAGAGCAGGTGCGAGACCTGGTAGCCGACCAGCCGGTCGAGGATCCGGCGCGCCTGCTGGGCCTCGACCTTCCTCATGTCGAGCGGGCTGGGCGCATCGAGCGCCCGGGTGATCGCCGCCCGGGTGATCTCGCGGAACTCGACACGCTGGAAGCGCCCGGGGTCCTGGTCCTCGCGGAACCCGAGGTACTCGGCCACGTGGAAGGCGATCGCCTCGCCCTCGCGGTCGGGATCCGTGGCCAGGATCACCGCATCGGCGCCCCTGGCCATCCGCTTGATCTCGGTCAGGATCTTGCCCTTGCCGCGGATCGTGACGTAGCGCGGCTCGAACCCCTTCTCGACGTCCACGCCGAGCCCCTTCTTCGGAAGATCCCGGACATGCCCCACCGAAGCGGCCACCTGGAAGCCGCGCCCGAGGTAGCGGCCGATCGTCCTCGCCTTGGCCGGCGACTCGACCACGACGAGTCGGCGGACGTGATTCCCGTTTCCCTTCGGCATGGACTCCCGGATCCGGTTGTGGGGAGAGCCTGGGACCTCAGACCCCGGGCGGGCGGGCGGACTCTTCTACGAGACGCCCCGCGATGTGTTCGACGATGTCCTGCGGACGGCCGCGGTCGGTGGGCACCCACCAGTCGGCGCGGCGGTAGTACGGCTCGCGCTCCGTGATGAGGGCCCGGATCCGTGCGGTCGGGTTTTCCACCTCCAGGAGCGGGCGGGCGCTCCCTCCTCCGTCGCCGGAGACCCGCTCGAAGGCGGCCTCCGGCGAGACGCGGAGCCAGATGCTGAGGCTCCCGTCGGGGACCCGCTCAAGCCGACCGGGCCGGCACGGCCACCCGCCGCCGGTTGCAATCACCGTCCCGTCCTCGCGGAGGAGGCGCCGCACGACCCGGCGCTCGATCCGCCGGAAGCCCTCCTCCCCGTCCTCCCGGAAGATCCGCGGGATCGCGCGCCCTCCCTCCTCCTCGATGCGCCGGTCCGTATCCGTGAACGACCACCCGATCCGCCTCGCGAGGAGGCTGCCCACAGTACTCTTCCCGCTGCCCATAAAGCCTATGAGGAGGATACGGCGCCAAGGCAGGTCTCCGGTCCGCCGAGGCGGGCCGGTTCCCGGTGCGCCCGTCAGCGTTCGCCCCAGCCGCGTGCGGAGAGGTACGCGAGGTAGCCATCGAAGTTCCGGCGGAGTTCGCCCAGGGAATCGCCCCCGAACTTCTCGAGAAACGCGTCCGCCACGGTCAGGGCGACCATCGCCTCCCCGACGATCGCAGCTGCGGGCACGGCGCAGACATCGCTCCTCTCCGTCGCACCGACCCGTGTGCTTCCGTCGCGCAGGTCGACCGACGGAAGCCGGTTCTTCATGAGTGTCGAGATCGGTTTCATCGCGCCCCGGACCACGAGCGGCCCACCCGTGGTGATCCCGCCCTCGAGGCCTCCGGCGCCGTTCGAGGACCGGACGAAGCCGCCCGTCCGCACCGCAGCCGCGTCCCGGAGGATCGGGTCGTGAACCCTGGAACCCCTGCGCCGCGCACCCTCGAACCCGAGCCCGATCTCCACGCCCTTGATCGCGTGGATCGACATCATGGCGTGCGCGAGCCTCCCGTCGAGCTTCCGGTCCCAGGAGACGTAGCTGCCGAGCCCGACCGGCAGCCCGGTGACGACGACCTCGAAGACGCCGCCGAGCGTATCGCCCTCCTCTTTCGCGCGGTCGATCGCCTCGATCATCCGCCTCGCGGCCTCCTCGTCCAGCGTGCGCACGGGGGAGGCGTCCGCCGCGCGGTTCAGATCGTCGGGCAGCGCGTCCGGGTCCGGCGCCTCCACATCCCCGATCGAGCGGACATAGCTCCCCACCCGGATCCCGAACTCCGAGAGAAGCCGCTTGACTACGGCAGCGCAGGCGACCCGAGCCGCCGTTTCCCTCGCGCTCGCCCGCTCGAGGATGTCGCGCGTATCCCGCCGGCCGTACTTGAGCACCCCGACGAGGTCCGCGTGACCGGGGCGCGGAAGGTACATCGCGCGGAGCGCCTTCGGGTTCTCGTCCGGATCCGGCGCGACCGGGTTCATGGCCACCGTCCAGTTCTTCCAGTCGCGGTTCCAGATGAGCATCGAGATCGGGGAGCCGAGCGTCTCCCCGAGGCGGACGCCGGCGAGGAGCTCGGCCCGGTCGGACTCGATCTGCATCCGCCGCCCGCGCCCGTGCCCCCCCTGGCGCCGCGCGAGCTCGGGGTCGACGTCGCGCGCCATGTCGAGGGGGAGCCCGGCGGGGATCCCCTCGAGAATCGTGGTGAGGCCCCGGCCGTGGGACTCCCCCGCCGTCCGGAACGAAATCGGAGCCATCGGCCGCTCCCTCGAGCATGGCGGAACAACGTGACCGGGGCCGGGACGCGGGGCGCGTCGTGGCCGGCCACGGCCCGGATCGAAGCAGGGTAGGAAGGTGAAGGGCCGCCCGACCCCTGTCTAGACCCGTGCCGTGGACGCGCGAGGTCGGGTCAGGCAGGTATCGTGGAGGCGCATCACCTGCGAGGCTGGCGACGGGCCGCTCCCGTGTTCCTGCCATCCCTCCCATGGCGTGCGGCCGGGCGTAGGTGGGCCTGTCCCGCCCGGTCAGCCCCCGCCCGTGGCGTGGACGACGTACCGGGCGACCGCGCGGATCTCTGCCTCAGTCAGGAGCCCGGCCTGCGGTGGCATGACACCAACCCCGTCCCTGACTGCAGACATCACCGTCTCGAGCCCGGGTCTCAGGGCGTCCAGATCGGGGCCGACGGCCCCGGCCGCGCCTGCGTCGGCGAGGGTGTGGCAGAGCGCACAGCTCGGCTCGGCTCTCTCGAGGAAGACCGTGCGGCCGAGACCCACGAGCGAATCCTCGTCCCCGGCACTCGTGTCGACCGGTGCCACGGCACACCCAGCGACAGTGAGCACGAGGGCCATGCCCGCGGCAGTGGAGCGTGCCACCGCCAGCAAGCCCGGCACAGCGGCCAGCGGGTCCCTCGGTACGGCCATCCGGAGCGTCAGCCCGTGGCTGGCCGGATCAGGATACCGTCAGCGTGACCGCATGATCACGCCAACTGGTATTCCCGTAGGCCCGGTGGTTCTCGATCCGTGCCTCCGGCTGCGTGTTTCCCGCAACGTCGGTGGCCCGGCTCGCAAGCACGTAGGATCCGGGCTGGAGCGTGACCTGCAGGGCAAACTGGCGCCAGGCATATGGTCCGAGATCCGGACCGACGAGGGGCGCTTCCCGCCAGCTCCGGCCCCCGTCCAGGGAGAGTTCAACGCGGCGGACCGGGCGGGTTCCGCCAAATGCAACTCCGTGAACCACCAACGACCCCGCTCGGACGTCCCCACTGCCGAGCGGATGGTTGATCCACGACTTGACGCTCATCTCCCACATGCTCGGCTGGCTCGGGTCGCCGTCCTGGCCGATCGGGCGAAAGCGGTAACCGGTGCGCATGATCGCGACGCCGCTCTCCTCTGCGGTGAAGGCGAGTCGCTGGACGTACTTGACCTGGTTGATCCCGAAGTACCCGGGGACAACGAAGCGTAGCGGGCCGCCGTGCACGAGCGGGAGCGGCTCTCCGTTCATCTCCCAAGCGAGGAGCGCATCCTCAAGTCCCTTGTCCAGTGGGATGGAACGCTCCACCGCCACGTCGTCGCGACTGAGGCCCGCAGGAATCACTTCGCCACCGGAACCGGTCGCGAATCTGGCTCCCGCGTCTACGCCGCCAAGGGCCTCCGCCAGAGCCCGGACGGGGACACCGCTCCAGATCACGCAGCCGGCGGCTCCGACCCCCCACTGGGATCCGCTCGCGTCATGCGGGAAGAAGATCCGGCCGTTGCCGGAGCACTGGAGGACCGCCGCAACGGTCTCGACGCCCAGTGTCTTCAGCTCCCGGAGGGTCAGTGTTCGCGGATTCCTGACTCCGTCCACCTGCAGCTGCCAGCTGTCGCGATCCTCCACGAACGAGGCGTCGGGCGTCGGGAGGTTGTTCCTGACGAAGAGGTGTTCATAGGGAACGATCCCGCTCGTGCCGAATGCCTCCCGACGGGTCTCGAAGGTCAGCGAGGAGTGCTGTATGAAGTCGTCGGGATCCTTCCCCGGTGGGAGAGCATCCTGGCCGGCTCCGGTCCCCGAAGACGCCGCCCAGAGACCGGCCGGCGCGCCGAGGAGCGCAATCCCACCCCCAGCAGCAATCGTTTGAGTGATGAACGATCGCCGGTTCATCCGACGTCTGGGGTCGATGAGCATCGTCACCTCGGCGCGCTCGCGGTCCTCTTCGTGACGCATGATTCAACCTCCGCGAGACAGGTCCTGAGGGAGGCAGCAATGCCCGCACCACGACGGTTTCTTCGCCCGCCCGCCAAATCAGACGAGATGACACCGGACGCAGGAAGCAGGGCACCCCGCCAACCGCCGATCACGCCACCACCACCTCCTCCGGGCCGTCCGGGCAGGTCAGCGTCCGCAGGCATCGCCCGCAGAGCGGACGCACTCAGATCTCCGACACCCCGTCGATCGGGAGACTTCCGGTGCTTGCGCCGATCCGGTCGACCGGTATGTCGAACTTGTCCATGAGGGTCACGAGGAGATCCGCCATCGTGGGCTGCCCCTCGTATCCCAGATGCCGGCCTCCCTTCCACCGGCCCGCTCCCCCTCCGAGCATGAGTACGGGGAGGTTCCGCCCCGAGTGGATCGTGCTGTTCGAGATGCCACTCCCGTAGAGGATCGTCATGTGGTCAAGCAGCGTGCCCTCACCGTCGGGGACCGCATCGAGTTTCTCCAGGTAAGCCGTGAACAGCTCCGCATGGTAGCGGTTGATCCTGGACATCTTCTCGACGAGCTGCGCGTTGTTGTTGTGGTGCGAGAGGGGATGGTGCGCGTCCGGCACACCGATCTGCGGGTACGGGCGGGCGCTCTGCTCCTTGCTCAGCATGAAGGTGACGACCCTGGTCAGGTCCGCCTGGAGCGCGAGAACCTGCAGGTCCTGCATCAGCTCGAGGTGTTCCTCGAAGAGGGTAGGCGCGCCCTCGGGCTGCGCCATCTCCGGCAGCTCGAGATCGATCTGCTCCTCGGCCCGCTGGATGCGGCGTTCCACGTTGCGGATCGCCTCGGCGTAGCTGTCAAGCAGCTGCCGGTCCCCGGAGCCGAGATCCATCCTGAGCCCGAGGAGCTTGTCGAGCACCGCATCCAGGATGCTCGCCTGCTCCCGGAGCCGCGCCTCCCGTGCGGCGCGCCCTGTACTGCCGCTATCACCGAAGAGGCGCTCAAAGACAGCCCTTGGGTTGTACTCCATCGGCATCGGTTCGGTCGGGCCCCGCCAGGAAATCGTATGCGTATAGACGCAGCTCAGGTTCGCCGTGCACGCTCCGGCGTTCGCGGGCGCGTCCATTGACAGCTCGAGAGACGCAAGCTGTGTGGCACGACCCATCCGCCTCGCAAGCAGCTGATCAATGGAGACGTCGGCCAAGATCTCCAGCTCGTTCCTCCCGCCGCGCGGTATCCCGGTCAGGAAGGATCCCGACGCACCCGCGTGCGCGATGTTCCAGTTCGCACTCAGGCCGGAAAGGACGAGCATCCTCTCCCTGAAGGGCGCCAGCGGCTCGAGGATCGGGGTCAGCTCGAAGTCGGCCCCGAAGGAAGCCGGCGTCCAGTAGGGCATCGCCATCCCATTGGGGACGTAGAAGGTCTGGAACCGGTGGATCGGCTCGGGAGCCCGGCGGCGGACGAATGCCGGAGCCATGGCATCCAGGTACGGGAGAGCCAAGGCGGCCCCGAATCCCCGAAGCACCGTCCTGCGCGGGATGGCCCTGCCCGTCGCAATCGTCGCCTCCCGCACAAACCCGTTCATCTCGTCCTCTCCGCGATCAACGGCCCGACAGCGTATGGGGTCGGACCCGCGCCTCCGCCGACCCTTCCAATCTGCACGGCCCGGCGCGCGGATGCCAATCGGATCACGCCCCGGGGAATGCCGCGCGGCTTCCGGAAGGCGGCGGCTCCCCGCCAATCCGGGGACGATCGACGACCACCGTTGGTCCCCGGTCGCCGCGGCCTGCAGGTTCGCCCGGACCGGGCGCCGGTCGCAGCATCCGACGGCTGGGCCGCCGGCTTCCCGGTGGCGTATGGGCGACCCATTCCGGGAGGGCGAACTCTACGCGGGCCCGTCGCCGCCGGCAGGCTCCGGGGACGCATCCACCATCCACGGATCCGTCGCGGGCCGCACCCACACCGGGGCGCGGGGCCGAAGGAGATGCGACCTCAGGATGTGCCAGATGGCCGCGAGACCGTCCCGCCAGCCGATCTTCTTTCCCTCCGCGTACGAACGGCCGCGATAGCTGATCGGCACCTCGTAGACCCTTGCGCGCGCCTGGGCGAGTCTCGCGGTGATCTCCGGCTCGATCCCGAAGCGCTCGCGGGTCAGCGGGAGCGTCTCAAGGAGGTCGCGCCGGATCATCTTGTAGCAGGTCTCCATGTCGGTCAGGTTCAGGTTCGTGAATACATTCGACAGGAGCGTCACGGCCCGGTTCCCGACGGCGTGCCAGAAGAGGTGCACGCGCCGGGGACCGCCCAGGAAGCGCGACCCGTAGACGGCGTCCGCCCACCCGCCCAGGATCGGCTCGAGCAGCACGAGATACTCCCGAGGATCGTACTCGAGATCGGCGTCCTGGACGACGACCACGTCGCCCGTGGCCTCCCGGAAACCCCAGCGGAGCGCCGCGCCCTTCCCCCGGTTCCGGACGTGGAAGAGGAGGCGGTCGAGGAGGCCTTCCTCCTCGAGTTCGAGAAGGAGATCCGAGCTGCCGTCGGTCGAGGCGTCGTCGACGACGATTACCTCGAGCGAGAGCGGGACCTCGCGAACCCGTTCGACGACCCGCCTGAGGGTCCGGACCTCGTTGTAGACCGGGATCACGACCGAGATCCGGACGCGGTCCCAGGGAAGAGGCGGGCCGGAGACGGCAAGAACGGCTCTGGGGCTCACACGCCGACCCGGAGGGTGGAGGGCGGGCGGCCCACCGCCGGCCGGCTGTCAGGGAAGGGGCACACGGGCGGCCCCTTGGAACGAAGGCGGGGGCTCTGCGGGGTGATCCGGGAGAATCCGGCGGACCACCGTCAGGAGTCCGCGGGGACGTTCAGCGTCTGCCCGGGATAGATCCGGGTCGACCCGATCCCGTTCGCGCGGCGGAGATTCTCGACGGTCGTCCCGTGCCGGTTGGCGATCGTCCAGAGGGATTCGCCGCGGCGCACGGTGTGGGCGATGACCGCGCTGCCGCCCGCACGCCAGGGGATCGTCAGCGTCTGCCCGACGAGAATACGGCTTCCACGCACGCCGCTCGCGGCGCGGATCGCGCCCACGCTCGTCTGGTAGGCCCTGGCAATCGTCCAGAGGGACTCGCCCGAGCGGACGACATGCTCGAAGGACGCTTGGGCGCCCTCTCCGGGGCCCGACGGGATCGAGAGCTCCTGGCCGGGATAGATGCGACTCCCGGTGATCGAGTTCACGCCCATGAGGGACGCCTCGTCGGTCCCGTAGTCCCGGGCGATCGTCCAGAGGGACTCGCCGCGGCGCACGAGGTGCGTGCGCCCGACGTCCGGTGTCTCCTCCGCGATCACGACTTCCGTTTCGGCGGCGACGACGACCGGTTCCGGAGCGACCGGCGGCGGCTCGACCGCAGGCTCCGTCGTGGAAGCGACGGCCGGTACCGCCCGCGGCACCGGGATCTGGAGCCGCTGACCTATGAGGATCCGGTCCCCCCGCAGTCCGTTCTCGGCACGGATCCGGGCGACGCCCACCCCGTAGTCGCTCGCGATCCGGCTGAGGCTCTCACCGCGCCGGACCAGGTGCGTGACCCGCGCCTCGGCGGGCGCGGGCCCGGCGGAGGGCTCCGACGCGAGACGGACCTCACCTCCGGTGATGCGGCTCACATAGGCCCGGTACGGGTCCGGGTAGATCACAACGTGATAGTGGGGCGGGCGCCGCTCCCGCGTCACCTCGAGCACGCCCCGCCCCTCGAGCGTGAGCGTCGTCGACTCGAGCCAGCTTCGGCACGCGGACCGGTTGCTCCGGCGGAAATCGATCGCCATCCCGGTCGGATGGACCGACCTGCTGGACGCATTCACCGGCTGGTCGGAGAGGGGCCGTGTCAGGCTCGTGACGACGAGCTTCTCGCCGCAGGCCGACCGGTACTGGACCGCGAGTCTTTCGATGAAGAGCCGGGCTTCGGGACGGGCATAGGGAAAGGAGACATCATGAAGCTCGAAGTCGCGGTTCGGAACCACGCGCACCAAGTAGCCCAGCTCCACGAACCGCCGGACTTGGTCGGGCGTGCGAAGGTAGGTGAAGTCGTGGGCCCTGGCCTGGGCGTTCTGGCGGTCAAGCGAAGCGGCCGACCCGCCGAGGGCCTGTCCCGCGGCGGGACCCGCCCACGCGAGGACCATCATCACCCCGGCGGCCGCGACGGCCGCCACCCCCGTCTTCTCAGATTTGGACCGCGCCCGACCCCGACGGCACCGCACTCCGCCCCCCGTTCCGTTCACCGGACCACCCCCCATCCACCCTGGAGCTCGACACCCCGCCCACCCCCACCGACTCTATCTCCTTCCGGAACTCAATGCAACACCCGAGGTTCGCCTCGGTAAAACCCTGCGGGACACCCGGAAACGCCTTCAGGCGCCGCGGATCCAGCCCCCCGCTGCGGCCGCGTAGTTTGCCCCGACGACGTCCCAGTTCACCACATTCCAGAAGGCCGCCAGGTACTCGGGCCGACGGTTCTGGTACCTGAGGTAGTAGGCGTGCTCCCAGACATCCACACCCAGGATGGGGGTGGATCCGCTCGAGAGGGGCGAATCCTGGTTCGCGGTGGAGCTCACGACGAGGCTGCCGAAGGCGTCGACGGAGAGCCACGCCCAGCCCGAACCGAACCTGGTTGCGCCGGCCGCATTGATTGCCGACTTGAGCGCGTCGACCCCGCCGAACGTCCCATCGATCGCGGAGGCCAGATCGCCGGGCGGGGCACCACTCCCGCCGGGAGCGAGGGTCCTCCAGAAGAGAGAGTGGTTCTCGAACCCGCCGCCATTGTTCCGGACGGCCGTGCGCACCTCCGCGGGGAGCGCGGCGAGACCCCGGAGCAGCTGCTCGCCCGAATACCCGTGGAGCCCGGGATGGCTCTCGAGCGCGTTGTTGAGATTGGCCGTGTAGGCGTTGTGGTGCTTCGAGTGGTGGATCTCCATCGTGCGCGCATCGATGTGCGGCTC
>JAAXGI010000171.1 GCA_012267505.1 Gemmatimonadota bacterium | reverse complement strand
CCCGGATCCGACGATCTACGTGGGCCGGGGGAGCCGTACGACGGACGAGATGTCGCACGACTGGATCGCGATCTCGCATCTGGACCAGGAGGGGTTCGATCGCCTGGTCGCCGAGCGGGAGGCGCTCGAGGAGCTGCGCAACACAGCCGGTGGCGGCGGATGATGTAGCCCCGTCCAACCACGGACGAGACCCAGGGGCCGGAGAGCTTGAGTTCCAGTTCTCCGGCCCCTATCGTTTAGCCCCTGCAGACACAGCGAGGCCGCTCTGCGGTCGGGCGCTGTATCGCGTCACAACCCTTCGGGAGCCCGGAGATGCACAGCCGCTATTCACTCCGTCTCGCGGTGCTTGTCGCAACGCTAGGCGGCGCCCCCCTCGCGGTCCAAGCCCAACGCTACCCGTTGGCTCCGCGTGTCGACGCTGGCGAGTACATCCACCCGTTTTTCGAGGGCTGGTACGAGCTTGAAGACGGCAGCAAGGTGTTCTCGTACGGCTACTTCAACCGCAATCTGAACCCCGACCCAGCATACATTCCGAGGGGCGAGGACAATTTCCTCGAGCCCGCCGAGTTCGATGGGATGCAACCGGAGTGGTTCCCGGTCCGGAGGGAACGGGGCGTCTTTGTGGTGTCGGTGCCTCCGGACTGGCCAGCGGACCGGGAGGTGATCTGGACATTCCGGAGCGAAGGCCAGCTGTATTCCGTGCCGGGATCCTGGCGCACCGATGCGATGCAGCTCACAACCGGACCAGCTGCGATGGGCAGTGATCGTCCTGCGCTCCAGATGGATCAGGGTGGAGGGGAAGGCGCCGGCATCATCGAGCCAGTGTGGGGTGAGCCCAGGACCGCGAGAGTGAACGAACCTCTCGTGATCACGATATGGGGGCGTGATGTGATGGCTCCCGACGCTGCCAGAGAGGAGCTGGTTCCAGTGACGGCTTCCATGTTCGTCCACCACGGACCCAACTCATCCTATCCGACGATCATCGCCGACCAGCCCGAACCCGACGAGGGCGAAGGGGGCGGGGGACGGTTCAATCGCCCGCCACCTCCGAACGCCGCCCCAATTCCGCTCGAATCGGACGGCTCCGCGACGTTCAGAGTGACCTTCCCTGCGCCCGGCAACTACCTCCTGCGGGTCATGCTCGACAACCACCGGGCCGTGGATAGCTCGCAGGGCGACCAGTGCTGCTGGACGAACGGCTACATGGAGGTACAGGTCACGGAGTAGACGAAGGCGCGGACACGGATCCACGCGCTGCGCGTGCCCACGCCTGCCGAGGGCTCCTTGTCCGTTTCGGGGGGGTCACGCACGGAAACGGCGATTAGTACAGCCCTTCCGATACGGGTTCACACTCCGGAGCACGCAGGCCGTAACCACAGCGATTCCGTAACCACAGCGATTGCGGCTGGCGCGGGTCGTCATCGCACCGGGTGGAGACGCTTGCCGCCGAGGGCGGCCGATTCTTGGCCCTTGGAACCGAGGCACCTCGCTCCACCCTGTCCGCCGGAGCGGCCACGGGGGTCCCTCACGCTCGTTCTTGCCCGACCAAGCCGATATAGGAGGTTATCCTACCCGCAATCCTCAGATGGACGGGGATGGACAGAAGACGGTGCTACCACGCACCGCCCGGATACGGCTGGGATTCCCACCAAGCGATATCGGGGCGGTGAGACCAGAGGATTCCACGAATCAGGGCTTCTGCATCGTCATCGACCCCGTCAAGCAATCCGACTGCATCGCCCCGGGTCATCGGACCCGGGTCCTGGGTCGCCCAGGCTTCCCGCGCCCCTTCTTCGGCCCCCTGACGCTCTCCTGTGTTGTTGGCCGGCCGCGGGTCCTCGGGCTCCAGCCCTGCAACTGCATCGGCCGTCTCGGAACGGGTCAGCGACTGATCATCGATCGCAAATTCGTCGTCTCCCTCGCCGCCTCCTTCACGCTCCGCTTGTTCGTCGGGAGGCACCAAAGCGTCAAGGAGCCGCTGCGCAAGCGCGAGATTCCACCTTGCCGCCCCGTCCTGAGGATCCAGGCGCAACGCAGCCCGGTTGTGGATGACCGCGCCGGCAAGCGCGACGACGGTAGAGTCAGGCCGCATGGGTCCACCGCCCATCGTAAGATAGCGGTACCCGATGTTGTAGTAGCTCCGCTGCGCTGCAGCGGCGTCGCCGGAATCGACCGCAACCCGCAGATGCGCCTCAGCCGAATCCGGGTGCACGCCGAGGAGTGCGGTTCCCAGATTGTATTCCGTCAACGGGACACGATCCTCTTCAGTATCCCGGCGGTAGACTTCGGCTGCCGCCTCGGATTCCCCTGAACGGTACAGCCTGTTTCCGCGCTGGACGCTCCGCTGGTCGTTCCACAGGAAGAAGGGCAGCGAGAGACCGAGAAGGACCGCGCCAACCAGCACTGGACGGACGGGTGGGTCCGCGCGTCGTCCCGTCGTTCCACGGTCCGTCATTGCGTCGCTCCCGCCGACCTCCTCCGCGCCCACCAAAGACTTCGCCTTCTCCCAGGTAGCACCATATCGAGCACGCTCTCGGCGAATACGAGGACGAGCGCCAGAAGCCCGAAGACGAACGGGAGGTCGTAGCGGCCCAGCAGCGACACGTCGTCGGTCAATCGCGGGTCCGCATCGGTCTGCGGCTCGGCCATCGCATCTCCTAGATCCCGGACCGCACCTTGGCTCCCTCCGTTAGCGTATCGCCCCCCGGACCGCGACGCCACATTCCGGAGAAGCGGCTCCCGCATGCGCGAGACGACCCTGGCACCGCTCGCATCCAAGACGGGACCACCGAGTTGGTACGTCCCGGCAGGCATGAGCATCCCTGCGCCGATCGCCGTACCAACGCCGACCGTATGGACCTCGAGATCCGCTTCGAGGGCAGCCTCCAGCGCCCCCTCGACTCCCTCGTCGTTCTCTCCGCTGTCGCCATCGCCGATCAGGACGAGGTGGCGCGCGCCGGAGGTCGCCGCGGGCTCCACCGCAAAGGGCTGACCTCTGGTCTCAGCCGCGACGCGCGCCTCCCGGTTGAGGAGAGCGATGGCCTCCCCGATGGCAGCAGAAAGACGGGTCCCGGGGTCGAGTGCGCTCGCGATTGTCGGCGTGACTCCACGAAGCAGGAACCGAAGCGCCTCGTGATCACGCGTCGGAGGCGCGAGCGGGTAGCCGGTGCCCGCAAAGAGGAGGAGTCCGACACGGTGATCCTCAAGGCGGTCAATGAGCGCCTGTGCGATTCCGACAGCCCTTGCCAGCCGGGTAGGCGAGACATCCGCCGCCTGCATCGAGGCCGACACATCCAGAGCGAGAATTACCTGGTTGACCTGCGGAGATGGTTCCGGGGCGTCCGGCCAGCGCGGCTCTCCGGACGCGAGCGCCAGCGAGCCCCCCGCGATTCCAAGCAGCAATAACCGCTCGACCCGTACGCGATAGAGATTCGTCCGCGACAGGCGGCCGACTGCCC
>JAAXGI010000086.1 GCA_012267505.1 Gemmatimonadota bacterium | reverse complement strand
CCCGATTACACGTGGCCCCAGGGCAAGAGACTGGCGTTCTACGTCGCCCTCAACATGGAGCACTTCTCCTATGGCGAGGGGCTCGGCATCTCGATGTCGCCGGGCATTCCTCATCCCAACACCTACAACTGGGCTTGGCGCGAGTACGGCAACCGCGTCGGTGTGTGGCGCCTCCTCGACTTGTTCACGGACCTGGAGTTACCCATCTCGGTTCTGCTGAATTCCGAGCTGTACGACCATAGCCCGGAGATCGTCGCCGCCTTCCGCGCCCGCGGCGATGAAATCGTCGGCCACGGCCGTACCAATTCCGAGCATCAGAACGACTTTGACGAGGCCGGCGAGGCGGCGCTCATCCGGGAAACCACCGAAACCATCGCCAGGCACGAAGGCAGGCCGCCGGCCGGCTGGCTCAGCCCCGGGGTCAACCCCAGCGATGTGACCCCCGACCTCCTGCAGGAGGCCGGCTACACCTACATCCTCGACTGGCCGATGGACGATCAGCCAGTGTGGATCAAGACCCGCCGGGGCCGGCTGCTCAGCCTGCCCTATCCGCATGAGGTCAACGACATCCCGATGATCATGCTGCATCACGGCGACGCCGGGGCGTTCGCGGACATGATCATCGACAACTTCGACGAGATGCTGGAGCAGTCGCAAAAGCAGCCTCTTGTCTATTGCGTCAGCTTGCACGCCTTTATCGTCGGCCAGCCCTATCGCCTTCGTCACCTGCGCCGCGCCCTCAGCCACATCTGCAAGCACCGCGACAAACTCTGGATCGCGACGGGTGGGGAAATCGCCAATTACTTCGCCGAGTCGGCGCCGGTCAAACCGGAGTGACCGGCCCTCACTGACTGGTACATTCCGAATCGCCAGCAACTTCACGGAGATCGCGGGGAGCCCGGGCAGGCGCGACGCGCGGCGGCCCATCGCCCGAGAATTCGGCCGGTCTGTGGCCCGCGATGTACCCGTCCGCACCGGCGAGAGCGAGTCCGCAACCGCCGGCTCGATCCCGGACTTCTGCTGCCCGGCGAGGCTCGGCCTCCGCGCAGGTGTGCGATGGTCGGTTGCGGCCGACCAGCGTGCGCGGCAGACGTGCCGTTGAAACCTTGCGGGCCGGAGGAGGCGCACGGGGGAGGCCGGTCGGACGCGGCGCTCGAAGGCGCGAGCGCAATGCGCAGGCGAAGGACGGAACGGGGGTCAGGTAACGACGATCTCCGGCTCGTGGTCGACCGGGAAGTTGACCGAGCGCGCGATGAAGCACATCGCACCGGCCTTAGCGTGGAGGCGCGCCGCAGTCTCCGGGTCGCTGTCTGCCGTCACCGTGACGACGGGACGGAGGGTGACCCGCGTGAACTCGCCCGCGCCGTCGGACCGGGTCCGCATCATTCCCTCGGCGGCATCCTCGTAGGCCGTCACCACGATCCCGTTTGATGCGCACAGGTGGAGGTACCAGAGCATGTGACAGGCGGAAAGAGACGCGACCAGCAGGTCTTCCGGATTGTGCCGGCCGGCGTCGCCGAGATACGCGGGATCGGCCGAACCCCGGATGACCGGCCGGCCGGTGCAAGCGATGTCGTAGTCCCGCGTGTAGCTCCGGTACCCTGCGGTGCCCTCGCCCGGGTTTCCGGTCCAGATCACTTTCGCCGCGTAGGTGTGGGTTCCCGGCATCGTCATGTCTCCGGCTGAAGCGGTCCGAGTGTGCCTCTGCACTTCGGGGCGAAGCTACTCCAACTTGCCGTACTCGCGTAAGAGGTATGCGGGGGTGAACCTGTCGCTCCGGCGGTCCTCGGGCAAGCGATTCGTGGGCGGGCGGTGCCGTCGAAGCCGAAGTAGTTTCGGCGTTGTTCGAGAGGACGTGCGCTACGGTACGGGGAAGCTCGGGTGTCGATGCCGAGACCGCGGGGGTCCCGTATTGTCGCCTCGACTGCGTCACCGAGTATCGCAACGATCTCGTCGATCTCCTGGCGGGAGAGAATGAGCGCCGGAGACAGGACACAGAGATTTCCGATCGGCCGGACGATGAGACCACGGGATTGTGCATTGCGCGCAATCGCCGCGCCGACGTCGAGCTCGTAGGGGAACGGCTCCTTGGTCCCGAGGTCGCGGACCACCTCGACGCACAGCATGAAATGGCTGCCGCCGACGTCCCCTCACCCACCACACTGACAACGCGTCGGGATCGGGCACGCCACTGCTTTCTCAAGCGATACGAATCATCAAGTACGCCTCACCTTCATCGCGCGCGCGACGCCAACGCTGCCGCGGGTCGGCGGGAAGCGCTGCGGACGGGGAGCGCCGGTCAGCGGGCGGCCGCCTCGTGGATGCGGGCGATGAGTTCGAGGTCGCGGAGCGCGTCCGCCGCGGTGCTCGGGTTGGGAGCACCCTCGCGGACGAGCACAGCAAAGGCCTCGAGCTCCTGCTGGTAGGGATTGGCGACGGGAAAGAGCCGGCGCTTCTCCTCCCCGTCCGCACGGGAGAACCAGGTGAGCTCCGGGAACCGGTAGGGAAAGTGCGGCGAGCCGAGCTTCGCCTGAATCATGCCCGCCTCGCCGTAGAGCCGAAGCTCTTCGCCGTGTCCGGCGTTCCCCATGTGGCAGTGGTTCACCACCACCCCGTTCTCGAGAAGCATCAGCACGT
>JAAXGI010000019.1 GCA_012267505.1 Gemmatimonadota bacterium | reverse complement strand
ACGGAGCGCGTCGTTCGTGATGCTCCGGATATGGTGGTTGATCGAGTTGAGATTGAGCGCGGTCATGTAACGGGCCGCGGTTGCTTTCGGGGAAGGTTGCCGCACGGATCGCAAGGGTAATTCTGAACAATAACCTGGCGCCACGGCGCGGCCTTGGTAGTACCGCGGGCGCGGAATTGCGTAGCCATGACACACTGCGAATCGAAACGCGTAGGAGGAGAAGAGCACGGCTTGACGTGTCAGCAACATGATGGACAAGGAGGCGTGGCGCGTGATCGAGAGGCTGCCGCGCGGTAGCCGAAGCCGCGCCGTCAACGCCGCGATCCGGGAGTGGTCCGGAACCTCTAGGAGGCGGGAATTCTCCGCACGGATGGATGCGCTGCGCGCCGTTGAAACCGACGGGATCGTCCGGTGGATACGGGAAAAGCGGGAGCGGCGGCTTTCGTGATCGTCACGCCGGACGCATCGGTTCTTCTCAGGTGGGTTCTTCCGGGCGACGACGAGCAGGCCACCGGCGCGGCGCTGGCACCGCGTGACGAGGCGGCGGCTGGGACCCTTGAACTGGTCGTTCCCCAACTCTGAATCTACGAGGTGGGAAACACGCTGGCGACGCGGTCTCCCGAGAACGCCGACGAGTTGCTCGCGTCCCTCGTGGACTTCGGCCTGACCCAAGCAAAGCTGGACGCAGGGTGGAGAGGCCGCTCCGTGTCGCTATCGGTCAAGTACGGTGTCGCGTATCCGGGGGCGCGCGGGTGATGAAGGGGCCCACCGCATCGCCGAGCGGCTCGCGTCCGAAGGATCTGAGGTGGTTGAAGGCGAGGTCGTGGGGGGACTGGGACTCGCCCGCGCTGGCGAGCTCGACGGCACCCTGGATGGCGGCCGGGTCGAAGCCGAGCTGCTCTGGGCTGCGGCGCTCCCAGTCCGGGTGGCGGCCGGGAGAGTACGACTGCGCGGAGAGGAAGTGGGGGGCAGCGGTGAGGAGGGCGGCGATGAGGGCGGTGGCGCACAGCGGGGTTCGCGCGGCGAGGACGGTGTGGGGCCGGGGAGGAATGGGTGCGGCGCGTGAGATGACGGATCAGCGGGATCGAGGAGGGGCGTGACGGGCTTGTCAGCCCCCGTTCAGTTCATCCAGCGCGTCCAATATGTCCAGATCGACGTATTCCTCGTACGCGTCCCTTGGCCGCACGCCCAGCGCTTTCTCCAGCATCTCCCTCGCCCGTTCCTTGCCATTCTCGTTGTCGAGATAGGGCAGCCTGATCGCGTACGCGTGCAGCACAACCTTCGACTCCGGCGCGAGTTCGAGGGCACGGTCGAAGAGTACAATGGCCTCTTCCTTCCTGCCCCCGTACAACCGTCTGGCGACGAATCCCTCCGCATCGATGTCGGCGTGCCAGCCGGCGAGGGCAAGGGTTGCATCGGCATCGTCGGGGTCGAGGGCAAGGGTCGCTTCGAGCGGGTCGCGGATCTTGCCTGCAAGGCCTTGGCGCAACGCCGTCCACGCCCCCACTCGCTGAGCATACCGGCCGACAGCGTGCGCCGACTGGTAGTGCGCATCCGGGTTCGTCGAATCTGCCTTCACGGCTTCCTCGCCCATGCGCATCGCGCGTTCGATCACTCCTTCCCACTCTTCCTCGCTCGCCTCGTAGTGGGCGTACACCGCAAGTGATTTCGCCGCCAGGGTGTAGGCTTCCGAGGTCCCCAGGGGCTCGGCGAGATCCGCTGCCTCGACAAAGCGGCCTTCCTCGTAGGCGATTCTTGCTTCGTCGATCGACTGCGCGCTCGCGCCCGCTGCGATGAGGATGAGGCCCACGGTCATGACAACCGGGAAAAACCGGGTAGGGGTCATCTCACTTCTCCATAGGATCAGAAGAACCGCTCGTACAATGGTCCAAATCGTTTGGGTGTTAGGTTCGATCGCGAGCCGGCTTTCTCCCTGGCTAGAACGTCCATCATCTGGACCTCCTTGGTCGGAAGAGAACCGGATTCCCGCGACAGGAGCAGTGCCTTGAGGTACGGACCGGTCGCCCTCCCGACGGTCGGCCGCCTTGCATCCATCCCATGCGGCACGCCACAGATCCGAGACCGTCGCTCCGGGCATGTGGCTACTTGCCCGCGACCCTACTGTCAGAACCCTGCCGCGAGTCCTCCGCGCCGTGGGTCCGCGTAGCCGGCCAGCGACCCTTCCGGGAGGACGAGGATCGCCTTGACGTCTCCGGAGGTGCCGCGGCGCTCGTCCATCTCGTGGCCCATCGCGCGAAGGGAGTCGACGACGGCGGGCGGTAGGCCGCCCCGCTCGAACTGGATCCGATCGGGGAGGTGCTGGTGGTGCACCCGGGGCGCGTTGACCGCCTGGGGGAGGCTCATCCCGAAGTCCAGCACGTTCGAGATGACCTGGAAGACCGTCGTGATGATCGTGCTCCCCCCTGGGGATCCGACGACCATGAGGAGGTTCCCCTCCGGGTCCTCGACCACCGTGGGGGTCATCGCCGAGAGCATGCGCTTGCCCGGCTCGATCGCGTTCCTCTCCCCCTGGACGAGACCGTAGAGGTTGGGAGAGCCGGGCCGGGCGGTGAAGTCGTCCATCTCGTTGTTGAGAAGGAATCCGGCGCCCTCGACCGTCACCCGGCTTCCGTAAAGCGAGTTGATCGTGGTCGTGAGGGCGACGGCGTTCCCCTCCGGGTCGACGACCGAAAGGTGCGTCGTCTCGGTCCCCTCCGTGAGGAGAGCGCCGGGCCCGACCCGGGAGGAAGGCGTGGCCGCGAAGGGCGAGATGTCCGCCCCGCGCTCGCTCGCGTACGCTTCTGAAACGAACCGCTCGAGGGGTAGCTCGACGTAGTCGGGGTCGGCGAGATACTCATTCCGGTCCGCGTACGCCCGCCGGAGCGCCTCGGCGAGGACATGCACCCCGGCCGCGGAGTGGAAGCCGAGCCGGGAGAGTTCGTGGTCCTCCAGGATGTTGCTGATGAGGGCGAGTGTCGCCCCGCCAGATGAGGGCGGCGGCATCGAGTGGAAGGTGTACCCGCGGTAGTTCACCCGCACGGGTTCCCGCCAGCGTGCCGTGTAGGAGGCGAGGTCCTCGGCCGTGATGATGCCGCCGCCCCGGCGCATCTCCCGCACGATGAGCCGCGCGGTCTCGCCGCGGTAGAACCCGTCGGGTCCACGGCTCCGGATCCGGGCGAGCGCCCTCATGAGGTCCGGCTGGCGGAAGATCTCGCCCTCCGCGGGTGGCTCGCCGCCGGGGAGGAATGCCTCGCGGCTCGCCGGATAGCGCGAGAGACTCTCGGCGGCCCGTCCGAGAGAACGGGCGAGCCCGCTCTCGACGGTGAACCCGCCCGCGAGCCCGATCGCCGGTGCGAGGAGCTCGGCCCACCCGACCGTCCCGAACCGCTGGTGCGCCTCCCAGAGCCCCATGACGGTGCCCGGCACTCCGGCGGCGAGGTGGCCACGCCGCGAGGCATTCGTCAGCTCGCCCCGCTCGTCCAGGTACATGTCCCGCGTGGCCGCGAGCGGCGCCCGCTCACGGAAGTCGAGGGCGTGGCTCGAGCCGTCGGCGAGGCGGATAACCATGAAGCCCCCGCCGCCGAGGTTCCCCGCTTCCGGGTTCACGACGGCGAGGGCGAAGGCCGTGGCAACCGCTGCGTCGACCGCGTTGCCGCCGCGCCGGAGGACCTCGACGCCGACGCGGGTCGCGTGGGCGTCGACAGTGGCGACCATCGCGGAGTCGGCGTCGACCGCAGGTGTCCGTGGGGAGAACGGCCACCCGGCTGGGTACGCGGAGGCGTCCGCGAGGGGCTCGCACGCGGCGGTAGCCAGGAGGACGACGGCCCCGATCGCGCGGAGCCGCCCGGGGAGGGGGGCGTGTCCGCCACGGGGGTTACCGCCGTCGCGGATCACTCCTCCTCCGCGAGCCGGCGCATCAGGTGCGCGGCCGATCCGGCCAGGAGCGCGGAGCCGACGGGGATCATGCTCTCGTCGACATCGAAATCCGAGCGGTGGTGGGCGCGCGGTTCCGGGAGGGCGGCCCCGAGCCAGAAGAACGCGCCGGGCGCGGCGTTTGCGAAGAATGCGAAGTCCTCGGCCTCGAGGTTCGGTTCGCTCTCGACGACGCCGCCCTCGATGATCGGCCCCGCGGCCTCGCGGACCCACGAGGTGACGCGCGGGTCGTTCACGACAGGTGGGTAGCCGGCGCGAAAGCGCACGTCGGTGTCCGCGCCCATCGGCTCGAGCGAGGCGAACGCCGCCCGGACGCCCGCCTGGATGCGGCGGCGGACCTCTGGCTCGAAATAGCGGAGCGTCCCCCGGAGCCGCACCTCCTCGGCGATGATGTTCGGCGCGGTTCCCCCCCGGATGCTCCCGAATGTGAGCACCCCCTGGTCGTTTGGGGAGAGCCGACGCGAGACGATCTGCTGGGCGGCGACGACCCCCTGGCATGCGAGCGCCAGCGCGTCCACCCCATCCTGGGGCCGGCCGGCGTGCGCGCTCCGTCCGCGCACCCGGAGATCGATCTCGTCCGAGCCGGCGAAAAACGGCCCCGCCCTCAGGTAGACGCGCCCGGCGGGAAGGTGAGCCCCGACGTGGAGGCCGACGACGGCGTCGACCCCCTCCATCGCGCCCTCCTCGAGCATGCGCATCGCGCCGCTCTTTCCCTCCGCGTCCGCGCGCTCCTCGGAGGGCTGGAAGAGGAGGCGCACGGAGCCCGGGGGTAGCCCGCCCGAGGCATGCATCGCCGCGAGGAGGTGCGCGACCCCGATGAGCCCGGCCGTGTGGCAGTCGTGCCCGCAGGCGTGCATGACACCGTCGACGCGGGAGGCATACGGAGCGCCACCCGTCTCCTGGATCGGGAGGGCGTCCATGTCGGCGCGGATCGCGACCGTCGGCCCCATGCCGCTCGTCAAATCCGCGACCACCCCCGTCTTCGCGATACCCTCCCGGACACTGAACCCGGCCCCGGCCGCCTCGCGCGCGGCAAGTGCGGCGGTCCGGTGTTCGCCAAAGCTGAGCTCAGGGTGGCGGTGGAGGTCCCGCCGGATCTCGATGAGGCGTGGCCCCAGCTCGTTCGCGCGGCGCAGCAGATCCATCTCGGCGGGGGCAAGGGGAGGGGTCTCGGAGCGACGCGGCGGGCCCGGCGGATTCGTTGCCGCCCCCCTCGGCGCTCCGTTAGCTTGCCGGGGGAGAGGCCCGTTCCCGGGACCGCCCGCCGAAGATACTAGCGGGAGCGGTCCCCCGACACCCGGCGGGGACGCCGTGGGAGACGCGACGCTCGCCGCCCCGGCTCCGGCCCTGCCGCCCGCACCGGAGGAGGAGCTGGCTCGTTGGAGGGACTCTTCGCGGGGCTCATGTCGGGCACCTCGCTCGACGGGGTGGACGCCATCATCCTCTCGCTCGCCGGGACCGATCCGGTCAGGGTCGAGTGGGAGGTCCGTGGGTTCCTCTCCCGGCCCTACCGGCCGCGTGTACGGAGCCGGATTCGTGAGGCGATCGCTTCCGGCGGCGCGCGCGAGCTCGCGTGGTGCCACTCCGAACTCGCCCGGGTTTCGGCCGGGACCCTCCGCGCACTTCTGGAGCAAGCCGCCGGCGGAGGTGGAGCGCTTGCCGCGGCCGGCTTCCACGGGCAGACAGTCTGGCATGAACCGCCCCATGGCGGCGCGCGCGGCGTGACGCTCCAGCTCGGTGACGCGGCGGCCCTCGCCGCAGAACTCGGGTGCCCCGTCGTGGCGGACTTCCGGAGCGCCGACATGGCGGCGGGCGGCCAGGGGGCTCCCCTCGTTCCGTGGCCGGACTGGGTTCTCCTCCGCCTTCCCGGGCGGGGCCGTGCCCTCCAGAACATCGGAGGGATGGGCAACGTCACCTGGCTGCCTGCCGAAGGGGGTCCGGAGAGGATCCGGGGGTTCGACACCGGTCCCGGCGTCGCCCTGATCGACCGGGCGGCCGAGCTTGCCTCGGGGGGGAGGGCGTCGATGGACCGGGATGGGCGGCGCGCGGCGTCGGGGAGGGTGCTCGAGCCCCTTCTTGCCGAACTCCTCGCCGACCCCTTCTTCGCGGAGCCCCCGCCGAGATCCACCGGCCGGGAACGCTTCGGGGACGCGCGGCTGGATGGGATCGTCGCCGCCCGCCCCCCGGAGTCGGATGCGGATTGGAACGACTTGCTCGCCACGCTCACCGAGCTCACGGCCCGCTCCGTTGCGCTCTCCTACGCCGGGTACCTTCCCGCGGGGGCCATCGACGAGGTTGTGGTGACGGGCGGCGGCGCCCGGAACCCCACCCTCGTCGCGGCGATCCGCCGCCACCTAGCTCCGCTTCCCGTCAGGACCGGGGCCCGGGCGCTCGGCCTGGATCCGGACGCGAGGGAGGCCGCCGCCTTCGCGCTCCTCGCCTGGGCGCACCTGAACGGGATCCCGGGGAACGTTCCGGCCGTGACCGGCGCGCGGGTCCCCACGGTCCTCGGGGCCCTCTATCCGGCGCCTGCGGAACGTGCTGGCTGAACGCCGCGCCGTCGTCCTCCTCGGCGGACTCCTCGCGGTCGCGACGGCCGTGAGCCTCACCGCAGTCGCCGTCCCGGCTCCCCACAACGGCGGCGACAACGCGGGGTACCTCTCCCTGGCCCACGCGCTCGTCTCGGGGGAGGGGTACGCGGAGCTCTGGGATCCGGAGGTGCCTCCGCACACGAAGTACCCGCCGGGGCTGCCCCTTCTCCTCGGTGCGGCCATGTTGGCGGGCGCGACAAGCTGGATGGCGTTCAAGATCCTGACGGCGGTGACGCTCGCTCTCGCCGTCTTCGTGGTCTTCGCCTGGGCCGCCGGGCGGGCGGGGCCGCTTGGCGGGGTGGGGGTGGCGATCCTGACGCTCGTCTCGGGCGGGTGGCTTGAGGCGAGCCGCTGGGTGCTTTCCGAGCCACTCTTTCTCGCATTCACCTTTCTCGCGCTCTGGACGGTCGAGCGCTCCGGGTCCCCCGACGGGGGAGGGGCAGGACGGCGCTGGCTGTGGATCGCCGGTCTTGCGGCGGTCCTCGCCTTCTTCACCCGCTCCGCCGGCCTCCCGCTGGTGCTTGCGCTCGGCGCGAGTCTCCTCCTCGCACGGCGGGTTGCCGGTGCGGGTGCGCTGGCCGCGGGTGTCGCTCTCCCCGGGATCCCCTGGTACCTCCGGGCGAGGACGGGCGGCGCCGGCGCCTACCAGTCCGAGTTCTGGATGGCGAACCCGTACGAACCCGATCTCGGAACCATTGGCTGGCTGGACCTGCCGGCGCGCGTCTGGGCGAACCTTCAGCTCTACGCGGGGAGCGTGCTTCCCGGGGAGTGGTGGCCGGGTGCCGGTGCGGGGCTCTCGATCCTACTCGGGACCGCCCTTCTCGGGCTCGCGGGATGGGGCTGGTTCGCAGCCGTGCGCCGGCGGAGCGGGGCCGCCGAGTTCTTCGTGCCCCTCTACCTGGGGCTGATCCTGCTCTGGCCCGAGGTCTGGTCCGGCGACCGCTTCATCCTCCCGCTCTACCCGCTTCTCCTCCTCTACGCGGGCGAGGCGGTGGCCCGCTCCGCCAAGCAGCTCGGAGCGGGCGGGCGAGCGACAGTGTCTGCGGCCGCATTCCTGCTCCTTCTCCTCCCGGCGCTCCCCCACAGGGTGAACATGGCCCGGACCGCCGCCGCCTGCCGTCAGGTCGTCGCGGCCGGTGATCCCCTCCTCTGCCAGGGGCCGGGGCTCATCGAGTTCCGCGATGCGGCGGCGTGGTCGGGGGCCAGCCTTCCCGAGGGAGCGGTCGTCCTCACGCGCAAGCCGCGCATCTTCTACCTCTTCGGCGGACCGCCCGGGCGGACGTTCCCCTTCACGCGGGACGCGGACCGGTTCCTCGCCGATGCGGACAACGCCGGTGCGGACTACCTCCTCCTCGATCGGATTGACCAGGTCGGCCTCGCCTATATTCCGGCGGTGATCGCTGCCGATCCCGGCGCGTTCTGCTTTGTCCGGGCGTGGGGACGGGCGGCCGGGGGGCAGTTCGGCACGGTCCTCCTCGGGATCCGGCCGCCGACGGAACGCACCGCGGGCGAGGGCATTGATGCCATCGGGGCGTGCCCGGCCGGAGAGCGCGCGGATCCGGCTGGTGTGCGCGAAGCGGACCCTCGCACGATACCCCGCCTGGCCGGAAGGGAGTGAGCCGGGTGTCCGTTGGTCCGGGTCAGTCCGGTCCGTTTCCGTACATGAGTCCCAGGAGGACGCCTTCGAGGAGGAAGTCCTGGAAGGGGGCGTCCGGGGCGGTCCCCACGTCCAGCAGTGTGGAGACAACGGGCACGCGGCGGATCGGAGAGAACTCCTGCATCCGGACGAAGAGTCCGCCCAGGGGGGCGGCGAGGTAGTGCGCCGTGCCGACGAGAGCGCCCCGGAGCGGGGGAGAGCCGGGGAGGTAGGGATCGAGGAGCCCCGCGTAGATGAGCCCGCGTCCGGCGCCCTCGAGAAGCTCGCCGGCCAGGTTGCCGTCGTTGCCATCGTCGGACGCGCGTTCCGTCCGGCGGATCGACAGAAAGCGGAGGATCAGGAGCGCTCCCGCCGCGCCGGCGCCCGCCACCGCGCCCTTCGCCAGACTCCGGCCCCTGACCGGAGCACGCCGGGCGCCGGCCCGGCGGACGAGCGATACGGCGAGGGCGGCGAGCGCCCCAGCCACGAGGCCCGAGGCGGCGCTTTGCGGGCGGACGGGGCCCTCAGGCCCGCGAGCGTCGGCCCCTCCGTGGAGGACGGCCTCGACGCCCCGGCCGAACCCTTCCAGGAACGGGTTTCCGCTCTTCGCCATGCGCCTCTCCGATGGTCCGGGACGCTCCGAGTATCGCCCCGGAGCCGGGAGGGCCGAAAGGGCGGTCGGGCCGCGGGGCCCGTTCAGGAGGTCCTTCTGCCACCGGCCGGGAGACGACCGCGGAGCCGGCACGGATGCCGCCGGATACCGCAAATGACTGGCACATATGGGCTCGCGCACTCTGAGTCCGGCGAGGGACATACCGTCCCGCCGGGACCATGACTGGCGGCGGGCGGCTGGCAACGTACGTTGACCGCCGTGTTCCGGCGGCACCGGCACGCCCGGCGGCGATCGCAGGGACGGACACGACCCGCCCCCACTAACAAGGAGAAGCACGAGATGCCGAGTACAGGGGAACGATTGAATCTCCGGAGTGGGCCCGACCTCGATGTCACGCCTCCCGGTGATCTTCCTCCGGCGCCGATGACCGAGAATGCGCGTCTCGTGCTCGCCAGGCGGTATCTCAAGAAGGACGAGGAGGGAAACCCCGTTGAAGACCCGGAGACGATGTTCTGGCGCGTGGCCCGGGTGGTCGCGGAGGAGGACCGCGTGCATGGCGCGACGGAGTCGGGGGTCGAGGAGCTTGCCCGGCAATTCTACGAGCTGATGACGACGGGTAAGTTCGAGCCCAACTCGCCGACGCTCATGAACGCCGGCCGGCCGCTCGGTCAGCTCTCCGCGTGCTTCGTCCTTCCCGTCGCCGACGCGCTTTCGAACAGGGCGAAGAGCGGCATCTACGACACGCTGCGGGCTATGGCGCTCGTGCACCAGTCCGGGGGCGGGACGGGATTCTCCTTCTCCCGGATCCGGCCGAAGGGAGACACGGTGCGCTCGACGATGGGCGTCGCCTCCGGTCCCGTCTCCTTTATGCGCCTCTACGACGCGTCGACCGAGGTGGTCAAGCAGGGTGGCACGCGCCGCGGCGCGAACATGGGGATCCTCCGGGTCGACCACCCGGACATCCGCGAGTTCATCACCTGCAAGGATGACACCTCGCAGATCACGAACTTCAACATCTCGGTCGCCATCACCGATGCGTTCATGGCGGCGGTGGCCGCGGGCGCGACCTACGACCTGTTGAGTCCGCGCACGGGCGACGTGGTCGGGAGCGACAACGCCAGGGAGATCTTCGACCTCATCGTCGACGGCGCGTGGAAGACAGGTGAGCCCGGCGTCTTCTTCATCGACCGGGCCAACGAGTACAACCCGGTGCCCGCGCTCGGGGAATACGAGGCCACGAATCCGTGCGGGGAACAGCCGCTTCTCGCATATGACGTCTGCAATCTCGGGAGCGTGAACGTCGGCGCCTTCGCGAGGCCGGACGGCCGCCGGGACGGCACGGCGGAGGAGCGGATCGACTGGGACGGACTCCGGCGCGTGGTGCACCTCTCGGTCCACTTCCTCGACAACGTGATCGACGCGAACCGGTATCCGCTCCCCGCGATCACGGAGCTTGCACAGAGGATCCGCCGGATCGGGCTCGGCATCATGGGGTGGGCGGACCTCCTTGTCCGCGTCGGCGTTCCCTACGACTCCGGGGAGGGTGTCCGGCTCGGACGCCGCGTGATGGAGTTCGTGAACGAAGAGTCGCGTGTTGCCTCGGAGCGGCTGGCCGCGTCCCGGGGCGTCTTCCCCGCGTGGGAGGCCTCGATCTGGGGTCCTGACGGGAGCTGTGCGCGCCGGTCGGACGGGACCCGGATCCGGCCCGAGCGGCGGCTTCGGAACTGCAACCTGACCACCGTGGCCCCCACGGGCACGATCTCGATCTTTGCCGGCTGCTCCGGCGGGATCGAGCCGTTGTTCGCCGTCGCCTTCATGCGCAACCAGGCGGGGGCGCTGATGCCGGACGTCAACGAGGATTTCGTCCGCGTCGCCCGCGCCGGAGGCTGGTACTCCGACGAGCTCATGGAGCGGATCGCCTCCGAAGGCCACATCCACTTCGACGAGGTCCCCGAGGAGGTGCAGCGCATCTTCGTGACCTCGCACGATATCGCGCCCGAATGGCATGTCCGCATGCAGGCCGCATTCCAGGAACACACCGACAGCGCGATCTCGAAGACCACGAATTTTGCGAACGAGGCAACGGCCGGCGACGTGCGCGAGATCTACGAGCTGGCCTTCCGGCTCGGGTGCAAGGGCGTCACGGTCTACCGCGACGGCTCGCGGCCACTCCAGGTGCTTTCGACCGGAAAGACGGGGAAGCAGGAGGGCGCCTCGGAGACGGAGCGGCGGGCACTCGAGCAGCATCTCGCGGACTCGAGGGAAGAGGTCCACGGTCTTCGGATCCGGATCGAAGAGCTCAAGGACCGGATCGAGAAGCAGGACCGGAATGCTCGCACGATCCGCCACAAGCGGCAGAGGCCGCCCGTGCTCACCGGCCGCACGATCAAGATGCACTCCCCGCTCGGCGACCTCTACGTGACGATCAACGAAGATAAGAAGGGTCGCGCATTCGAGGTGTTCACGACGGTAGGGAAGGCGGGTGGGGCCGCGATGGCCGACGCAGAGGCGCTTGGCCGGCTCGCATCCCTGGCGCTCCGTTCCGGGATCCCTATCACGGCCGTCCGCGACCAGCTGCGGGGCATCTCGTGCGACCGCGCCGTGGGGGTCGGGCCGAACAAGGTGCTCTCGGCGCCCGACGCGGTCGCCCAGGCGATCAACCGCTACCTCGCCGACCGGGAGGGAGTGCAGCAGGAACTACCGATCACGGCCCCAGTCGCGTTCGAAGGAGGTGCCGCCGCCGTCCAGGCCGAGGGCCGGGGCAACCCGCTGCCCGTCGACCCGTCGTTCCTTGGGTCCTGCCCGGACTGCGGAGCCGGACAGCTGGCCTACGAGGAAGGTTGCGTGAAGTGCCACATCTGCGGATTCAGCGAGTGCGGTTGATGCGCACGGCCCCAGCCCGGGGAGCATCCTGCATGGCATGAGGCCGGACCGGGCGGTACGTGCCGACCCCTGAGGGAATCGCGGCCGGCACGACCTGTCTCATCAGAGGGTGCGCCGCGCGTTCGGCCCGACGTCTGGAGTCGTGCGGGACCGAACTTCGGCGGCGATTTCCGCCAGCTGGCTTCCATCTACCCTAGTGGTCCGTTCGTGCCTTCCCGCCAGGCAGAATACACGGGGGCGCGCCGGCAGGCGTGTATGACACCGCCGCAATGCATCGCGCATGCTTGTTGGGCGTACCAGTGCGATTGACACTCGGCCCCCGTCTCGGCACAGCTGTCTGAAGGCCAAGGCAACCCTGTGTCGGAAGTGCCCTTCGAGGTCCGCTTCCAGCTTTTCACCAAATGTTCCCCGATCACTCCATATCGTCACCGGATGCACTGAGATCCGGGCAATGGTCGAAGCCCGCCTACCGATTGCGGGGTATCAGGACGGGATGGCCATGCACGTCCCGACGTTGGATGTTTGAGTCTTTTCCATCCCGGTCTCGGAGTTCCGCAAGATCGTAACTGGCCCGGCATCGGGCGTGACTTCGACGGTCCTGGCACTCCGCGATGAGACGTGGATGGATCCGCTAGGTGGCGATGTGGAGGCGAGGGCCGCAGCCGTGTCCTAGAGGTTCGACGAGTTCGTACTCGAGCACCCCCCGTCTGAACGGCGCTTGGTGCGACGACACTGCCGAGAGATGTAACAACCAAGCTGACTTACTGGCTTGAGCGCATAACAGGGCACAATTGTGCCAGCGGAGTGCCCCGTTTTCCCGTCCACTCCCGCTTTTCTGGAGTTTTCATGGTAGCGAACCGCATGTCCCCTTCAGGCAAGGGCAAGATGCGTGTGAGTCCGAAGGGACACCCGCCTCCCAGAGCGGTGCAGGCCGCTTCGCGACGATCTGTCTTCGTCCTCGATGAGGGGCTTCGCGCTTCCCTCCAGGCGGCAAACCTGTGCGGCATCCGTGGCTCCTGCGATACCGTCTTGGAGGTGCTAGTTCGTCGCTTCGAGCGTAGCCCGTTATCCCCGGCGGTCTCCAAGCCCGAAACGAAGCGGCCGTTCGACCGGCAACGCATGTCCGTCGCCCGGCCGCTGCTCGATGGGCCTGTCACCAAGCCGCTGAACTACGGCTGGGTTGAAGGAGAGCGGGAAGCTGCTGGAGAGGCTCCGCAAACGAGTGAGGCGTCTGCGGCGGGAGCACGCGCACATTGGCCTGATCCTACGGAGTCGCCGTCGGGCCTTGGGATGCTCGATGACCGCCTTACGGAGCAGATGAACCCCCGATCCGCAAACATCGATAGGCTTTCGTCCCGTGAGATCGTGGACCTGATCAACACCGAAGACCGGCTGGTGGCCGACGCCGTCGCCCAGGAGCGCGATGCAATCGCACGGACCATCGACATGGTAGTGGATGCATTTGAGGCAAACGGACGCCTGATCTACGTGGGGGCAGGTACTTCTGGACGGCTCGGGGTGCTCGATGCCGCCGAGATGGCCCCAACCTACGGTACCGAACCGTCAATGGTCCAAGGCATCATCGCGGGCGGTGCCGATGCGCTGGTCGGCTCCCTGGAAGCGGTGGAGGACAACCCGGAGGAGGGCGCTCGTGCGGTCGACGAGAGCGAAGTGGGTTGTCAGGATTTCGTGCTGGGAATCGCCGCTTCTGGAACGACGCCGTTTGTGCACGGGGCGCTGACGCGAGCCCGCGAGCGAGGCGCTCGAACAGGTTTTCTGCTCTGCACTCATCCTTCGGCGGAGCTAGTGAAGGCGCAAGACGTGGTCATCGCTCCCCTCGTGGGTCCCGAGCTGGTCACCGGATCCACGCGAATGAAGGCTGGAACTGCAACCAAGATGATCCTGAACATCATCACGACCGGGGCCATGGTCCGGATCGGCAAGGTGTTCGGAAACCTTATGGTGGACCTGCAAGTGACCTGCCAGAAGCTCCAAGATCGAGGCGAGAGGATCCTCATGAACACCTTGCACATGGAGCGGCCCGCCGCCGCCGCGCTGCTGGAAGAGGCGGGTGGCCACGTCAAAACGGCGCTCCTCATGGAGAGTTCTGGAGTCGGACGCGAAGAGGCCGCGCGGATGCTTCTTGACGCAGGTGGTGTCCTTGCGGGCCTCATAGGCGAACAGGACAAGGTCGACACCGGGGAGCGGGAACCCGATCTGCGATCTCCGTAATCGGATGCGCGATCCCGCCGGTGGTGATGCATGGACTGGTGAGACATCATGAAGATGGGGTTGCCCCGTGGTGTCCTTTCAACTTGGCGGGGCAAGTCCGGTCACCGAGCCATACGCCGTCGACGATGATCACACATTGCATGGTCCTGCCTCGCCGCCCCGGATATGCTCACTTCCGTGCGGCAAGGCCGCTCCAGCGTTCGGTGCCACCGGGATATAGGTCGTGTCGGCAGCAGTGGACGTGTCTCCCGCGTGTCGGCAGATCAGATCGGCCAGCGAGGACCGGCCGCTTTTGATCTGAGAGGACAGCACGGTCTCGCCCTGGATGTGGACGTGGAGAAGGACGCTGACGTTGGCGTCCGGAAGTGATTCCGCGACCGTGACGACTCGCCCGAGCGCAACTGCAGCCGTTCCGGGCGGGTGTCGGAGACTCTACCGGAGACTGGCTGCTGATACAGGCGGGCGCGGCCATGCCGGATCGTGATTAACCGGTCGAGATCCGCCGCGACGGACCACTCGACGGACCGGATCCGAGTTCGCGGTTTCCGGGAGCGATCCGCTAGAACGCGCTCACGGCGACCCTGAGGTTGGCGGGAGCGGGCTCGGCGTTCTCGTAGTAGGCGGTGGCGTGGAGCGTCGAGCCGCCCTCGATCGGCACGGGTTCGGCCAGGAGGTACGGGGTGGGCCATCCATACGGGATGTCTTGGGCGAGAAGCAGGATCTCGGTGCGCCCGTCCGGAAGCCGCGCGGAGACCTCGAGCGACCGGACACCGCGCTCCCGGCCCGGAAGGAGGGCGAGTACGCGGACGGGCCCGCCGACCGTCGCTTCTGCGTGGATCCGTGTGAGCCCATCGCCGGCGGGTGTGCCCTCTTGCGCCTCGAGCAGGATCTCGACCGCCGGCGATGCGGTCGCCCGGGATTCGGGGGCGAGATGGAGGCCGATCCTTCCCCCGGCGACGGTCCCTTCACCGCCTGGACTGTAGAGGATCTCGGCTAAAACCCGGTCGCCGGCCCGGAGCGTGTGCGCGACGGAGGGGGGAAGGAGCGTGCCGGCGTGCCAGGGTGTCCAGCTGCCGAGCCAGCGTCCGGTCCGTTCGAGAAAGAAGCTTGCTCCTCGCGCCGATTCCCGGTCGCCCGGCTGGTATTCGACGCCGCTGAGCCCCCGATCCTCGGCCAGCTCCGGGTCGAGCACGACCCGCTGGATGCGGACTTCTTCCCTTCCATCGGTGCCGTCCTGGGTGGCGCTATCTGGGAGCTCGAGGACAAGCGCCGGCTCTCCGAGTTCCCACGCCTCCCCGCCGGGGCCGGACGCCGCGGCTTCGGTGTCGCCGGCGGAGTCCGGCACGTTGAGGAAGACCTCTCCCGCGTTCCGGGGTCCCAGCCCTTCGACCCAGGAGACGAGGAACTGCCTCTCGCGGAGTGTCAGCGCATTCTCGTTTGCGAATTCGCCGTAGCCGGCGACCGCCGCCCACGGCGGCATCCGGCGGGTGAGCACCGAGGCGAGGACATCCTCGCGCGCGAGCCAGACATCCTCATAGCTCATGAGCGGGGCGCCGGGCCGCCCCGGTGCATGGCAGTCCGTGCAGTGTCGCCGAAGGATCCCCGCGATCTCACGCTCGAAGACCACGGTGTTCGTCGTCGTCACGTGCGTCAGGCCGCTTCCCGGCCAGAGTAACCAGACGAGTCCGGCCCCTGCGGCGAGCGCGCGGGGGAGCATCCCGCCGGCCCGGTGCCGGCGTTTGCTCTGTGCCGGCGTGCGCTTCCTCCGCGGCCTCATCCGGACTCTTCTACCTCGAACGTGTAGGGGAAGGTATAGACCTCGCCGCCCCGGCTGAACTGGGCCCAGGCGCGGTAGCGTCCGGCCCGCGGCATCAGCCCCTCGAAGGTGATCTCCGGACCCCCGGAGAGTGTCGAGCGGTCGGCGTCCATCGGGATCATCAGCGCGAGCGGTCCCGTCTCGTCATCCGAGGCCAGGAGGTCGATCGGGTGTGAGTGGACGTAGTCGCGCAGGTCCTCGCTCATGATCATCAGGTGGCCGAAGGACCCGAGAAAGGGCTCGAGGTCCGTCACGGGTCGGCCGGAGCCAGTCTCGGCGAGCCGGAACTCAAGGTGCCCGTAGAGGCCTGCCACGAATGTCTCGGGGTCCCTCGTCACGGTCGCGCGGAGGTCCCCGACGGTCCGGTCCGGCTCCGTGTCCGCAGTGAGCCCCGCCCGGTCGCCCCCCAAATCGCCGGCGTAGCCGACCGTGACGAGAGGACGGGCGAGGAACTGGCCCGAGCCGCCGTAGGGGACGAAGTCGGAGAGGATCTTGTAGTAGCCCTCCCCCGGGAGCGTCACCTCCGCGTGCCAGGAACCGTCGGGGTCCTGGAGAGGATGGAGGTGCTCGAAGTGCTCCATGTCCTGGCTGATCACGAAGAGGTGATAGCGGCGGTCGTGGACCGTCACGAAGTCCCGGACTAGCTCTCCGGTGCCCGGGTGAAAGACCCGGAAACGGAAGGTGGCCGGCTCGCCAGCGCGGACGGCCGGCGGATCGGTGAGGAACTCGAGGCGGTAGTCGCGCGGGTCGTAGGGGTTCGCCTCGACGAGCGCCATCCCATCGCGCGGACAGCGCCCCGGCTGTCCGGACGTGTAGTCCGGATGGACCGGGCAGACGTAGGCGACCTCCTCCCTGGGGTCGAGCACGGGTGCACCGAGCGGCGGAGCGTCCGCCGCCGGGGCACGGCGGTCGCCGGACAGTGCGAGCCAGGCGCTTGCCGCAACCAGGAGGACCAGGGAGGTCCCCGCGATCCAGCGTGCTCGCATCCCCGATGCCGCTCCCCTATCGGTGCGGGCTCGTTGCGTTTCCCTCGTAGGTGCCCGAGCCCGGGCCCGGTAGCTCGCCGGCGCGCGGGCCGGTGTAGCGCGCGACGTGGAGCCCCGTATCGCTGTCGGTCCAGTAGATGAGACCGTCCTTGAAGACCGGGTAACTCCGCGTCACGCCGTGCGGAAGGGTGAGGGCGTGGCCGACTTCGCGCGGGGTGTAGGGATTCGAGATGTCGATCGCCCGAAGGCCGTGCCCGTACCAGGAGTTGAAGACGAGGTTCGGGAAGACGGTGGGGTTGTGGTTCTGCTGCGGCACATTGCGCCGGGGCTCGCCGCTCGGCTCGGTGTTGGCCTGCGAGAGGCAGTCGTCGATCCGGTTGTCCGGTATGGCGAAGGCGCCGACGAGCACCGGCGTGGTCTCGGACTCGACCGAGGCGATGCGGGCGTGCATGAGCGGACACCCAGAGTTCTCGTCGGTCAGCCATACGTAGGCGGGCCGACCGGCCGTGTTGCCCCGGACCTGGGCGGGCCGGTCCGGGATGAAGACCGCGCTGTGGATCCCGGTGGGAAGCGAACTGAACGGGGGATGGACGTCCAGCCTGGACCGGGTCAGAAGGACGAGGTAGCGGGCGGCCTTCGCGCCGTCCGGGGCGTCCGACGCAAGGTACGCCGCGAGTCCCGGATCGTCGCTGATCACCGGATGGAGGCAGTCGCCCGGGATCTCCCGGAGCCGCGACACATCGAGCACTCCGGCCTCCCAAGCGATCGTCGACCGGTTCCTGCAGTCCGCCGTTCCCGCGGCCAGGTTAGCGTCCCGGTTTCGGGCGACGCCGGAGGAATCCAGGACGTAGAAGCCGGCGTTCCCCCCGGCCACGTAGACGCGCTCTCCGTCGTTGGACACCGAGAGTGAGTGCAGCATGTTGGTCTGGCGCGCCTGGAAATTGCCCGGCCGGCCGGAACGGTTCTCAAGGTCGCTGAAGTCGGCGAACCGGCCGTCGGCGAAGAGTCCCGTCGCGTCGGGGACCTCGTTGATCGGTGGCCCGCCCACATCCTGGAGGCTGAATCCCGCGACGAACCGCGGCCGGGGGAGGAGCTCTCCGGTGTCTTCGTCGGTCACGGCGAGCACGATCGCGTCGGGAATCCTGAGCCCGGGTGCGTTCGGGTCCGGCAGTCCGCCGCCGCTGAACATCGAGACGAAGGCGAGGATCCGATTCGGATTCACCGGGTCGTGCCAGAGGAAGAACTCGTGCGTCGGGCCGCCGAAATCGTAGGGTTCACTCCGGGTGGCGGGAAGGCAGCTCCCGGCGTCGATCTCGTAGCTCTCGAGCAATCCCTCGGTCCCCGTGCCGGCGTTCCGGACGAGGATCTGGATCTCCCGTCCGCCGGTGGTGGTGTAGAGGATCGAGCGGAGCTCGCGGTCGTCGAACCCTTCGTTTCCGACCACTTTCGGGGGAATCTCGCCCACCTGGACCGGTGGATCCGCTTCCGGGTCCGGCTGGATCCGGAAAATGTTGATCGCGTGGGTCGTCCCCGGTCCGTTCCGGTGGCCGACGTAGAGGCACTGCCCGCCGATCCCGAGCCCACGCGCATCGCCGGCCCCGTCCAGGTCGCCGCCGCGCCAAGCGCCCGTGCCGGGATCCTTCCCGGAGGGAACCGTGAGGACCCAGTGGATATGCTCGAAGTTGCGGAAGAGGCGGAGCCGCTCCTCGAGCGCCGCGAAGCCCAGCCTCGCCTCTTCCTCGGAGGAGAATGGGTCGAGCTCCCCCGCCGCGTTCACGCGCACCGAGGGCATCTCCCCTATCGGGGTGTCGAAGGTGCTCGGCTGGCAGCCGGCCGGATCGTCGGAATGGTCAACGCATGCGGTTGCGGGCACATCCAGCCCGCCCGGGCCGCTGCCGGATCCGCAGCCGGCCGCAAGGATGAGGACCCCGGCGCAACCGAGGACCAGGGGCACCCGCCTCTTTCCCCGGTGCGTTGGGAACGGTTTGCCCCTGCCAGGGACTGTCGGTGCGTGCATGGGAACTCTCCGGAAGCGCCGCGACCCACCCCGGTCACCAACGGCTGCCGGATCTTAGGCTGGCGTCGACGACCGTGGCAAGCGGGCGACGGGCGGCCCGGACGGCCCGGCGGTCACCGCGGGCTCCCGCTTTCCTACTCGGGCACGACGCCGCTCACCGTACCGTCCGGCTCGATGATATAGATCGGGCCCGGGAGCACATCGTCGCCGATCGGGATGGCTTGCTCGTCCGGTGCCTGCGCCGGTGCCGCGGTCGCGATCGGGAAGTCGTCCGCGCCGTCGAGGTCGACGTCGTAGCCTAGGTCCGCCAAGGAGGCGAGGGTGACGCGGCTCAGCGGGTTGGCTCTGAACGAGAGGGATCCGGTCATGAGCTCGTTCAAGAACACCGAGTTACGCCAGTGGGAGTCTCGCGTCCCGGGGCCTCCCGACTCGTTCTCCACCGGTACCTTCCCTCCCGCGTAGCCGGTGCCCCAGATCGCATCGAACGCGGCGACCGCACGCTCCCCGCGGAAGTGTGTGTCGGCGCCCCGGTTGGCTGGAAGCGACGGGTTGACGAGAAGGCCCCGCTCGGCCCAGAGGCTCCCGAACCCTAGGGTGTGGGCGATTTCGTGGAGCAGGAGATCCTCCAGCCGCCCGCCCGCCTCGAGCCGGGCGATGTCTGCCGTGTCGAGCTCGACGCGGGAGACGAGCGGCGGCTGGTTCGATGATCGCCGGGCACAGACCCGTGCCTGGCCGAGGATGCCCGTGGCTCCGTCGATCTCCTGGAGTCGGACCACGACCAGAAGGTCGTCGATGGTCCGCTCGATCCGGGGCGAACCTTCTCCGCAGGTCCCGGGGCCCAGCGACACCGGCCTGGGATCGGCCTTGCCGGGAATGAGTTCCGACCAGCGCACCGCGACGGTCTCGAACGCTTGGCGGAGTGCGGCGGATGGCGGGTCTATGAAGTGGAACTCGATCGAGAACCCTCCGCTCCCGTCCCCGGCGGCCGCGCGCGCGAGGAACGTGTGCGAGGCGCCCGACGGAATCGAGGCCGTCACGGATTGCTCGCCGTAGGTGTTGCCGAGGGTCCACTCCGTCGAGGCGAGCCCTCCGTCGCCGGACGCAGACACATTCGGCGCCACCGATCCGCTCCCCGTGGCGGGCGTGAAGGTGACCGTCGCGCCGGAAACGGCGTTCCCGAAGGCATCGGTGACCCGGACGACGAGTGGCTCGGGAAGAGGCGTCTCGCGCACGCCCTCCTGTCCGTCTCCCGACACGGCATCGACCAGCGCGGCGGGCCCCGGCACGGCGGTGGCGCTCACGCGCTCGGTGGGGAGCCCGGGCACGTGGACCTCGAGGCTCTGGAGGCCTGGCGAGGTTCCGAGGATCCAGCTCCCGAGCACGGCCACCCCATCCGCGTCCGTCCGGACGAGGAGCGCGGCGGCGGATTCGGAATCGGCGGCGGCGCGGAGGGTCCCGCTCCCGGCGGCAGCGGAGAACCTCACGTCGAGCGAGGGAATTGGCACGGCCCCGGTTCCGATCACCCTGGCGGAGACCGGTTCGGGGAGCGCCGACCCGACAGCGCCGGTCTGGCCGTCACCGGCCAGGATCGTGAGCCGCTCCGGAACGGGCGTCGCGGTGGCGGCGAGGACGGCGGGTGGCAGCGCTCCCACGCGGACTTCGAGGCTCTGGGGGCCCAGCGGCTCGCCCAAGATCCACACCGCGCCTGCTCGGCCGTCCGGACCCGTGGCGACGCTCGCCGGCCGCACCGATCCTCCGCCCCCGACAACCCCGAACTGCACGGTCGCGCCAGCGACAGGGTTACCGAACTGGTCCTCCACGGCGACCTCGACAGGCTCGCTGAGGGTGGAGCCGCGCGGCCCCGTCTGGTCGTCACCCGAGAGGACGACGATCCGCGCCGGTGGTCCCGCGGCCGCGGCCGCCTCGAAGCGCACGCCAACGCCGACCCGGTAGGCAAGAGAACTCCGGAGGGACTGCGTCTCGCCGGCCACGGTCCCGAGCGTCCACATCACGGAGGCGCGGCCGTCCGCATCGGTCGCCACCTCTGCCGGGGAGACGGTTCCCCCTCCCTCGAGCACCCGGAACGCGACGGGCACGCCCGCGGCAGGCTGGCCCAGCCGGTCGAAGGCCCGGACGACAAGAGGTGAGAGGAGGGGTTCGCCGGCCGGCCCCGCCTGCAGGTTCCCCGATACCTGCTCGAGCGCGGTCGCGAGCTGCGTTACCGTCACGGAGATGCCGGAGGCCGCGTTGCCGGAGGCGGCCGTGACGGTGGCCACGCCGTTCCCGCGGGAGGTGACCTGGCCCGAGGCGGTGACGGAGGCCACGGAAGGATCCGAGGAACTCCAACTCACCGTAGCGTCGAGGAGGATTCCGCCGCTTCGGTCCCGCACCTCGGCGATGAGGGTCGCACGCTCTCCGACCGCGTCGAAGGTGATCGCACCAGGCGAGATCGTGATCTCGCTCGGCCCGGGCTCGTCCCCGGTCAGCAGCTGGCAGCCCGGCGCCGCCAGCATGGTCCAGAGGAGGGCTGCGTACCGGACGGCGCGGTGGGGCAGGGGACTCAATGCGAACACCTTTCCTGGCTCTCCGGATGTCGCTTGCGGGAGGGAGTAGACCGGCAGAATCACGTTGGGTATGTTGGCACGAAGCCGGGGTCGGCGCGATGGGCGGGGACCGCTTCGCGGCGCCTTCGTGCCGTGCCTCCGCTGCCGGATCTTCCTTCCGTACACCGTCACGGGTGGAACTTTGCCGGGTGCTGCCCCGGCGTTTGCAGGGAGCGGCCGGGTGTGAGGAACCGTATGAGTGTTCAGTCCCGTTCGAGGCCTGTTCCTCCGGCTCCGGGTCTGCTCGCCGGCGTGGGTGCGATCGTCCTTCTCGCCGCCTCCGCTCTTTCCGCGCAGGAGACCGGGAGCGTGGCGGGCACCGTGACGGACGTCTCGAGCGGCCGCCCCGTTCCGGAAGCCCGGGTGTTCGTGGCCGGGACCGGGATCCAAGCCTTTACGGAAGAGGGAGGCCAGTATCTCCTGGAAGGCCTTCCCGCAGGGGAGGTCGAGGTGGGCATCGAGCGTCTCGGCTACAGTCCGACGGCCGCGACGGTGCAGCTCATGGCCGGTCAGACGGCGGCGCTCGATTTCGCGCTCGATGTCTCGGCGGTCGCGCTCGACGAGCTCGTCGTGACGGCTACGGGTCTCCAGCGACGCCGTGAGCTTGGGAATGCCGCCGTCGCGATCCAGGTGGACGACGAGCTCGTGCAGGCGGCTCCCGTCACCCTCACGAATCTGCTCCAGGGCCGTGCTCCCGGGGTCCAGGTGCTCCAGAGCTCCGGGACCGTGGGGTCCGGGTCCGCGATCAAGATTCGCGGGAGCGGCTCGATCAGCCTGAGCAACACTCCGCTCATCTACATCGATGGTTCTCGGATCTCCAACAGCGTGAATTCCGGCCCGGGGGTGGGCGGCCAGACGACGAGCCGGCTGAACGACCTGAGCCTCGAGGACATCGAGTCCGTCGAGATCGTCAAGGGGCCGTCGGCCGCGACGCTCTACGGTGCCGAGGCGGCAGCCGGGGTGATCAGGATCACGACGAAACGCGGCCGGTCGGGCACCGCCGAGTGGACCTACCGCTCGGAGTGGGGCGCGCGGTGGGACACGACGGAATGGCCGGCGACGGTCTGGAATCCGCGGTCGTTCTTCGGCGAGGTCTACGACGTCTCCAGACTCTTCCCGCGGGGCCAGATCCCTGCCGACGTCCACTTCGCCGCGATTCCAGACACCCTCTACACGATGAACCTGCTGGGGGAGGGCGTGGGAGGGGACGTCGTCTACGGAACGCCCTGGCGCACGGGGATCGAGAAGACGTACGGGGCCTCGCTCAGGGGTGGAGGCCAGAATGTGACCTACTTCCTCTCGGGTGAGCTGACTGACCAGGAGGGGACGCTCGCCACGAACGAGAACGTCCAGCGCAATTTCCGGGCCAACCTGGACCTGGTCCCCTCCGAGCGGGTCACCATCGGCATCTCGGCCGGCTACGCGAACAGCCAGGTGTTCATGCCCGAAAACGACAACAGCGGCTTCGGGTTCATCGGCGTGGGGATGCTCGGTTACCCCTGGCAGGCGCCGGTGCGGCGGACGGATCTCACGATCGGGGGCGAGTGGGAGACCTGCCCGCTCGCTTGGGAGATCCACCGGGCGCTCGCCGACGCCGGGTTCGCGACGAGCCTCGACGCCACGACCGAGGAGGAGTGCGCGGACAATCCCTTCTTCGGGGAGCGCACCTTCGAGGATGTCGAGACGCTCGTGAGCTCGCAGCAGGTCGAGCGCGTGACCACGAGCGCGAGCCTCGACTACAACCCCTTCGGCTTCCTCTCGGCACGCGGGACGGTCGGCTACGACCAGTACTCCGACCAGACGGGGTTTCTCGTGCCGGTCGACCCGGACCGCCCCTTCAACGACGCTTCCCGCGGCCTCCGGAGCATCGGCCACGGGATCAATCGGTTGTTCACGCTCGAAGGGAATGTGAATGCGAGCTTCAGCGTGACCCCGGAGATTCGCTCGACCACCTCGGTGGGCGCCCAGTTCTTCCGCCAGAAAGGAGAGTCGGCCGGTGCGAGCGGGACGGCGCTCCCGCCCGGGGCGACCACAGCCTCGAGCGCCGTCCGGACCGAGGGATTCGAGGGCGTCGGCGAGACCCGGACGCTCGGCCTCTACATCCAGCAACAGATCGAGTACCGCGACCGGCTCTTCATCACTCCCGCGCTCCGCTTCGACGACAGCAGCGCCTTCGGCGAGCACCTCGGCCGGGAGGCCTATCCCAGGTTCATGGCCTCCTATGTCCTGAGCGAGGAGGCGTGGTTCGACCGTGTCATGCCCGGCGAATTCGTGGAGTCGCTCCGCGCGCGCGTGGCGTGGGGCGAGTCGGGCAAGCAGCCGGCGAGCTTCGCGGCGCTCAAGCTCCTGGGCCCGCGCCGGGTCACGCTCCGGGGAGAGAACGTCGCGGGCCTCGCCCTCTCGGGTCCGGGCAACCCCGACCTCCGTCCCGAGCGGGGAGAGGAGCTCGAGCTGGGTTTCGAGGCGGACCTCCTGGATGGCCGCGTCGGGGTGGACTTCACCTGGTTCAGCCAGACGACGAAGGACGCGATCGTGGGTCGCACACTCGCGCCGTCCACCGGCTACACCGTCCCGGTATTCACGAACATCGGCGAGATTCGGAATGGCGGCTTCGAACTCGGGCTGAGCGCGCTCCTGGTCAACAGCGGGAGTCTGCGCTGGGACTGGCAGCTCAATGCGTCGCGCATAACGGGCGAGATCACGGATCTGGACGAGCACATCATCTACGGGCTCGGGGGCAACAGCCAACGCCACGAGGAGGGCTTCCCCTTCGGGTCCTACTTCAGCAGGACCTACTCGGTCGACTCGAGCGGGGGCGTCGCGGCATCGGATACCGCGGTCTACGTGGGCCAGCCGACGCCCGAGCTCGAAGGGTCGCTCTCCACCTCGGTCGAGTTCTTCGGCCGGGTGACGCTCTACGCCGACCTCGGATTTGCGGCTGGCTACCAGCAGTTCAACAGCACCGAGCAGTTCCGTTGCGGCTTTCTCGGAGGCGAGAGCTACGGCGGGGTCTGCCCCGAGATCTTCGAGGTGGATGCCAACGGCGAGCGGGCCGCCGAGGCGCGGATCAAGGCGCAGGCGGCCGAGGACGACGAGTACGCCCCCTGGATCGAGGACGCGGACTTCGCTCGCCTGAGGAGCGTCTCGGCGCGCGTTGCGCTCCCGGTGAGCTGGCTGGGGATGGTCGGGGCCAGCCGCGGAAGCTTCAGCGTGACCGCCGAGAACCTGCTCCTCCTCACGAACTATTCCGGGCTCGACCCCGAGATCAACTTCGCCGGCGGCTCGCAGAGCACGCGAGCGGAATTCTTCACGCTCCCGCCCCCGAAGCGTGTCACAGGGCGGATCTCGATCTCCTTCTGATGACCGCTCCGACGAGCCCGACAGCCGGCCGCTGCCGGCCTATCCGCTGCCTCACGGGGTGGCGGGCCGCCCGCCGGAGGCGGCGGGTGGCGCTTCTCGCCGGTCTGCTCGCGCTCGCGGGTTGCGACGGGATCCTGGACGTCGACGAGGCGGGGATCATCGTCTTCGAGGATGTGGAGGCCGAGGGGCCCACCGCGATCCCCGCCTTCGTCGCCGGCGTGGTCGGCAACTACCACGAGCTCGTGGACAACATCATACGCTACGCTGCGCTCCTGACCGACGAGATGATCCTCGCCGGCACCTTCGAGGACCGGCTCCAGGTGGACCGCCGCCGCATCCAGGTCAACAATGACGTGCTTACCGACGCCGTCTACGCCCCGCTGCACCGGACACGCATGCAGGCGGACACGACCGTTTTCCTCCTCCAGGAGCGGCTCGGCGACCCGGCGTTCGCCGACGTCGAGAACGAAGTCCGCGAAGGGATCGCTCTCGGGAAACTGTACGGCGGCTACGCGCGGCTCTGGCTCGGGGAGCTCTACTGCTGGAGCATCCTCACCGGGATGTTTCCCGAGAACCGGCCGCTTCCGCCCGACGAACGGATCTTGCAGGCGCTCGGGTTCCTCCAGGAGGCCGAAACCCTCGCGGCCATCGGCGGGATGGGGGAGATCCGGTTTGCGGCGATCGTCGGGCAGGCGCGCGCGCACCTCTGGCTCGGTAACTACTCCCAGGCCGGCACGCTCGCCGGAGACGTGCCCCGCGACTTCGTCTTCGATGCCGAGTACTCGCAGAACGATCCCACCCAGTTCAACGAGATGTACATGTTCACCTGGGGGGACATGCAGCAGATCCGCTGGACGGTCGGCGATGGAACGGCCACGACCCGGGGAAGCGAGCGGTGGGAGCACCTCGATCTCTTCCTGGACCTACAGCTGCTGCGAAGCGAGCCGGAGGGCTTCTCGGCGTTCAGTTCCTCGATCCCGGTGACACTCCAGACGCTCTACGGCCGGGCCGACACGGGCGTGCTCGTCGCCTCAGGCGCCGAGGCCATGCTGATCCGCGCGGAGGTGGCCGTGCGGGCTGGCCGGACGGCGCAGGCCGAGGCCCTCCTGAACGACCTGCGTTCCGACTACAGCCTCCGGACGACGATCCTGCGCGACGTGGAACCGCCGGACGCCGCGAACGAGCTCGCGCCGCTCACCCTCGTCGGAGGCCTCGTGCCCGACCTTCGGACAGTGGCGGCCGAGCGGGCCCGAGAGCTCTGGCTGACGGGGGACCGCATGACGACCTCCCGGCGTCTGCGGCGTGACCCCTGGTCAGCGATCGATCTCTTCCCGCCGGTCAAGACGGAGAACTCCGGCGGCGACGACATCGCGTTTCCGATTCCCCGGCTCGAGCTGGACAACAACCCGAACCTCAGTGCCGCGGATGCCTGTCCCGTCGGGCAGGCGTCCGGGTCGTGGCGCTAGCGCCGCTCCCGCCCGCCCCCTGCGGAATCTCCTCCAGGCACGGCCCTCCGGCCCGGGCGGTGGACGGCAGGCCTTGGCTCCGGCTTGTCGGAGCGCGGCGCCCCGTCTCATCTTGCCCGGGGCCACGCCAATGGGAACGCGAGGAGGCACCATGACGATGTTCGGCTGCGGGAAGCGGGTCCTTCAGTTGTCCTGGCTGGGTCTGGCCATCTGCGTCGCGGACCTTCGGGCCCAGTATCCTCCCATCACGTCGATGGCGGAATTCGAGGAGGCGATGGAGACGCTCTCGAACTGGGGGCGCTGGGGTCCAGATGACGAGCTCGGCGCCGCGAATCTCATCACGCCCGAGAAGCGCCGGCGCGCCGCTGCCCTCGTCGTGGAGGGGGTGAGCGTCTCGATGGCGCACGACGTCGTGCAGGTCCCCTCGGAAGACGCGTCGAGCATCCTCGACCGGGAAGTGCTCCGAGTGAGCGCGACCGGCGCCTCCGACAGGTACCAGTACACGGGGAGCTACCACGGGACGATCCACAGCCACCTCGATGCGGTGGACTGTCACATCATGCACGAGGGCATGGGCTACAACGGCGTGTCGATGGAGGAGATCCAGGCCGCAGGCGGCTGTCCGCGGGGGAGCATCAACGCGCTCAAGGACGGGATCGTGACCCGCGGGGTGCTGTTCGACGCGACGCTACTTCCCGGGTTCGGCACTGCTGAGGGCTGGCTCGAGCCGGGCACTGCGGTACGGGCGGCCGATCTCGAGGCGCTTGAGGAGATCCAGGGTGTCCGGGTGGAGCCGGGGGACGTGATCCTCCTCCACACGGGCCGGTGGGCGCGGCGGGCGGTGACGGGCCCGTGGCCGACGTCGGAGGGCGTCGCCGGCTATCATGCGGATGTCGCGCACTTCCTCAAGGAACGGGGCGTCGCCTTCATCGGCCACGACATGTGGAACGATGTCTTTCCCCACGAATTTTCCGACGACCTTGCGCTCCCCTTGCACCGGCTCGCCCTCGTCTCTCTCGGAGTGGGGATTTTCGACAACCTGGACTTCGGCAGGGTCGCGGAAGTGGCCCGGCGGCTGGGCCGCTACGAGTTCCTCTTCACGGCGGCTCCGTTGCGGATCGAGGGGGGGATGGGTTCGCCGCTCAATCCGATCGCGACGTTCTGACGGCGTGTCTGGCGGCTGGTGGTTGCGGCGCCCGGCCCGGGCGGAGTACCTGCGTGACCGGACCGGTCTCCTCGGCGCCGCCCTCGCGGCGATCGGCTTCTCCCTCTCGCCCGGGATTGTGAGGGAGGGGCGGGCGCTCGGACCGCAGGAGCCCGAGTTCGAGGCCCTCAGGCGCGGGATGGTCGAGGAGCAGATCGAGGCCCGGGGCATCTCGGACACGCAGGTTCTCGATGCGATGCGCGCCGTTCCGCGCCATGAGTACGTCCCCGAACGGTACCGGTCTGCAGCGTATTCCGATTCGCCGCTCCCGATCGGCCTCGGGCAGACGATCTCGCAACCCTACATCGTTGCGCTGATGACCGAACTCGTCCGGCCCGGTCCAAGCGATCGGATCCTCGAGGTGGGGACCGGTTCCGGATACCAGGCTGCGGTGCTCTCCGCCCTGGTCTCGGAGGTCTTCAGCATCGAACTCGTCGAGGAACTCGCGGACGAAGCCGCCGACCGGCTCGACCGGCTCGGGGCGGAAAACGTTACCGTCCGCCGTGGGGACGGCTACCTCGGCTGGCCCGAGGCGGCGCCCTTCGACGGGATCCTCGTCACGGCGGCGGCCAGCCACATCCCGCTGCCTCTCACCGAACAGCTAGCTCCGGGGGGGCGTATGGTGATCCCGGTGGGTGATACCCTCTCGGTCCAGACGCTCCGGGTGGTCGAGAAATCGGCGGAAGGCGAGGTGGAGGTCACCGACATCGCATCGGTACGCTTCGTGCCGCTCCGGCGCGACCCGTAGGGTGGAGGGACGGACGCCCAAGGCGCGGCCCCGGCCGTCGTGCCCCCGCTGCCCGCGATGATATACACGCCGACGCGGGCCGCGCCGGCAACCCGGCGCAACCCGGTCGGTGCGCTGCCGCGTCAGTCGGCGGCGAAGCAGTAGAAGAGCCCGTTCCCTCCGGTGGCGATGAGGTCCGCCTGGCTGCAGCTCCGGCTCAGGTGGACGGAGTTCCAGGAGGCGTTGGCTCCGCCGAGCCGATCGTGGTGCCCGACCATGGCCCTCCCCGCGGAGTTGCTCGTCCAGTTGCCGCACGTGGTCGTGTCCGGGGAGCCCAGGAGCGCGTATCCCCGCGAATCGGTACCGGTCAGGATGTCATGCTGGTTCGGCTGGTCCCCGACCCCATTGACCTCGTCGCCATTCTCGTCAACCGCCGTGGGCTTGCGGATGTTGTTGCGGTCCACCTGGATGTCGCCGTGGAGGTCCGCCACGTTCGCGGCGATGATCTGGCCGTTCGCGTTGTACCACGGCCCCTCGCCGATCCGGTCGCGCGCATGGACCCCCGGCTGTCCGCCCGACGGAAGGGTGCTCAGGTAGGCCCGCCACGTCCGGTTACCGGCGCCGGCCGCTTGGGCGAGCGTCTGGCAGTGCTGGTCCGCCCCGTCGAGCCCTCCCAGGTTCGCTCCGTCGCCCGGGCCCACGCTCGTGATGAAGAATCCCATCGGCTGCTGGGACTGGGCGCTCAGGACGCCCGGGACCAGCACAGCCACAGCCGCCACGAGCGCGCCGAGCGCTCCGATCGATGCCCTCATTCTCTCCCTCCTCCGTTGGTGCGTTCCGATAGATGGTGGATCCGGCGGGGTGCCGGATCCCGAGTTCGCATCCATGCATGATATCGCGCCGCCGCCATCCCTCACAACTCGGTGTCCGGCTTCATCCGCGTCCCCGGTGCGCGGCCGAAGGCTTGCAGTGACGCGTGCTGAACGGAGAGGATTCGGGGCGGGGGCGGGGGACGCCCCCGGGGAGCCGCCTCCCGCTGTCCACCCGCACCGACCCGAGGCTCCGTGTCCCCTCCGGCCACCGTCATCGACACGAATGTCTTCATCGCGGCGGCATTTAGCCCTGCGAGTGACTCGGCCCGGCTCCTCGATGCTGTTTCCGGGGGGAGGGTGCGTCTGGTCTGGGACCGGCCGACGCGCCGCGAGACGGAAGCGCTGATGCGCCGGATCCCGAGGATCTCCTGGGAGGACGTCCGGCAACTCTTCGTCGAGGCGGAGCGGTGGTCCGGCAGGGTCGCGCCGGAGCGGTTCACTTCCGTGGCGGACCCGGATGACCGGAAATTCGCCGCGCTGGCGTCGTCAAGCGGGGCAACGCTCGTGACGCTGGACCGCCATCTCCTCAGGGCGGGACTCGGCGACTCATGCCGGGTCGTGACGCCGGGCGAATTCCTCCGGTCGTTTTCGGGAACCGATGCCGGGAGCACCTGCCCGTAGGCGAAGGTCTCAGGAGGCGAATGCGCCGCCGCTCTCGAGGAGCTTCTGGATTTCGTCCGGGCCGTAGCCGGCCTCCCCGAGCACCGTGCGGGTGTGTTCACCGAGGAGGGGAGCTCCGGACTCCACCGTTCCCGGACCTGTTCGGGACATCTTGAGCGGGCAACCGACTGATCGCACCGGCCCGAGCCGGGCGTGTTCCACGGTCACAACCATCTCCCGGGCGAGTGTCTGCGGGTGCTCGAGCATCTCGCCCACGGATGCGACGGGCCCGGCCGGCACGCCCGCCTCCGCGAGGGCCGCCAGCCACTCCTCGCTGGTCCGGCTCGAGAAGAAGGGCGAGAGCAGCTCCACGAGCTCGTCGAGACGACCCATCCGGGCCTCATTCGTCTCGAAGCGCGGATCCGTCGCGAGCCCGGTGGCACCGAGAGCCCCGGTGAGCCGGGTCCAGGTTCCCTGGTTCGAGGCGCCCACATTGATCCAGCCGTCCGCGGTGCGGAAGCTCTGGTACGGCGCGGTGAGCGGATGCGCGTTTCCGAGAGCTCCGGGTGAGATGCCGGTAGCGAGCGCAATCGCACTCTGCCAGTAGGTCTGGGTGATCCCGGCCTCGAAGAGTGAGGTGTCGACTCTCTGGCCCTTCCCGGTCCGCTCCCTCTCGAAAAGGGCTGCGGCGACCCCGAAGGCACCGAGAATCCCAGCGGTGATGTCCGTGACAGGGGCCCCGACCTTTACCGGAGCCCGGCCGGGTCCCTCTCCGGTCACGCTCATCAGGCCCGAGCATCCCTGGGCGATCAGGTCGAAGCCGCCCTGGCCCGCCAGTGGTCCGGTACGTCCGAACCCTGTGATCTGGCAATAGACCAGGCGCGGATTCGCCCGGCGGAGCGCCTTCCACCCGAGACCGATCCGCTCCATCGTGCCGACGCGGAAATTCTCGATCACGACATCCGCGTCCCCGATGAGCCGGCCGACGGCTGCCAGCCCCGCAACCGACCGGAAGTCGAGGGCGATCCCGCGCTTGCCACGGTTCATCATCATGAAGGCCGCGGATTCGCCGTCGATATCAGGAGGGAGGAAGGCCCGCGTCCCGTCCCCACCGGGGAGCCGCTCCACCTTAATCACGTCGGCGCCCAGATCGGAGAGCATGAGTCCGCACACCGGGCCCGCCATGATGTGCGCCAGCTCGATGACGCGGACGCCCTCAAGTGCGCCTTTCACGCAGCCGCTCCCATCATCTATTCATTCTCCGCGAAAGCGCGGCGGCCGCTTTTCGATGAAGGCCTTCCGGCCCTCCTGGTAGTCACGCGTCGAGAACGCCTCGTCGGCCTCCGCGCGTTCTTCCGCCGAGATCGTCCCGCCCGCAAGCAGGCGGCGGATGAACTTCTTGTGCCATCGGTTCACGAGGGGCGCACCCGCGACGATGCGGTCGACGAGCGCCGCTCCCTCAGCTGCGACGCTGCCATCCGGGCAGACACGGTTCACGAGGCCGATGGCGTGGGCGCGTTCGGCGTCTATGAGTTCACCGGTGAGGAGGATTTCGAGGACCGGCCCGGGGCCAAGCAGCGTGAGGAGCGGGCGAAGCTCGTCGTGGGACATCGTGAGCCCCAGCCGGTGGATCGGAGCGCCGAACCGGCTCGACTCCCCGCAGATGCGTAGGTCGCAGCAGGCTGCGATCTCGAGACCGCCGCCCACGCAGATGCCCTCAATGATCGCCACTGTCGGATGCCTGCAACCCGAGACTGCGGCCATCGCGGATGCGATGGCCGCGGAGTACCGACGGACGTCTTCCGGTGTATCCCGTTCATCACCGAATGTCCGGATGTCCGATCCGGCGGAGAACGCCCTTCCGCCCGCACCCCGAACGGCGACCGCCGCGACCGCATCGTCGGCCGAGAGTTCCCTGAACGCCCGGGCCACGGCGAGCCACCCGCCCCGGTCGAGGACATTGTGGCGCCCGGGCCGGTCGAGCCATACGGTCGCGACTGGGGCACGCCTCTCGATCCGGACCGTGCCAGCGTCCGACGTACTCACGGAGCCTCCTCCCGAGCAGGGTGCGCGGCGATCTGAGCGGCACAAGATGCCCGGCGGTTCCGGCGCTTGCAAGCACACGGAGAGCCTCCGTCCGGGATGCTTATGTCGGTCGTTCGGGCCGGATTGCCGCATCCCGATCGTGGCACCCCGGTCCCGGTGTTGCCCACCCGGGGCGTCGCACGTCCACTCCTGCGGGACACTTCGGCTCCCGCCTGCCCGCAGCACTTCACGCTGCCAGTGTGAAACGGTTCGCTTGGTAAATGCAGCAATCCGGACGGCTCGGCCGGAATATCGCCTACGCAGGATGTCCCGGCTCTTCTGCCGCTCGACGACTGTCTCCGCTGAGGCTGCTGC
>JAAXGI010000185.1 GCA_012267505.1 Gemmatimonadota bacterium | reverse complement strand
GGCGCGGCGGAGTCCTTCATGGACGGCGGGTGGTCCAGCCACGACCTGACGGCCACGCTCCGCCTGTTCGCGCGGAACATGGCTCTCTCCGACGCGATGGACGGCGGCTGGGCTGCCCTGCGGACGCTATTCGAGCGGATCCTGCACCGCCTCCGCGCGAACACGCGGCGGGGAAGCGCCAGGAACATCCGCGTGCACTACGACCTCGGAAACGAGTTCTTCGAGCTCTTCCTCGACCCGACGCTGACCTATTCCGCGGGGATCTTCGAGCATCCCGGGGCAACGATGGAAGCGGCCTCGACCGCCAAGATGGAGCGCATCTGCCGGAAGCTCCGGCTGACGGCGAGCGATCACCTCCTCGAGATCGGCTCGGGATGGGGCGCGCTCGCGATCCACGCGGCGCGTGAACACGGGTGCAGGGTCACGACAACGACGATCTCCCCGGAACAGCACCGGCTCGCACGTCGGCGCATCCGCGAGGCCGGACTCGAGAGGCGGGTGACAGTTCTCCTCAAGGACTACCGGGATCTCGAGGGGCGCTACGACAAGCTGGTATCGGTGGAGATGGTCGAGGCCGTGGGCCACGCCTACCTCGGCGACTACTTCGGTCGGTGCGCAGGCCTCCTCAAGCCCGACGGCCTCATGCTTCTCCAGGCGATCGTCACCCCCGAGTACCGCTATGAGAGTTCCCGCCGGTCGATCGACCTGATCCGGCGCTACATCTTTCCGGGGAGCTGCCTGACCTCGGTGGGGCGCATCTCCGAGGCGCTCGCGCGCTCTACGGACTTCAGCACACTGCATCTCGAGGACATCGGCCCACACTATGCCGAGACGCTTCGGAGGTGGCGGCGGCGGTTCCGGCGCAACCTCGGGCGGGTGAGGGCGCTCGGCTACGACGAACGCTTCATCCGGCTCTGGGACTACTACCTCTGCTACTGTGAAGCGGGCTTCGAGGAAGGGATTGTCGGGGACATCCAGCTCCTCCTAGGACGCCCGAAACAGCGCCACCCGGCTCTCCTCGGGAAGCTGCACGCGGCGGCGGGCATCGCCGGGCCCGGGGCGGAATGAACGATCATCTGGTTCGGTGCGCCGTCGGCGCGGCCGAGCGGGGCTGGCTTCCCGAGACACTCGTCCGCCTCGGAATCCGAGGATTCTGCCGGGACCGCCTCCGGCAGGCCCGGGAAGCCCACTCCCGCGGCGGCACGGAAGCGATGGTCCGCAGACTGAGCCGGGGGGCCGTGGCGCTGCACACCCGCGAGGCGAACCGGCAACACTACGAAGTTCCCGCCGAAGTGTTCGTACGCACACTCGGACCCCGCCTCAAGTACAGCTGTTGCTACTGGCCGGACGCCGTTTCGACTCTGTCCGAGGCCGAGGAGGCGGCGCTCATCGAGACGTGCCGGCGCGCCGGGATCGCCGACGGGATGGAGGTCCTGGACCTCGGTTGCGGCTGGGGATCACTTGCGCTCTGGATGGCCGAGACGTATCCCGCAAGCCGGATCACGGCGGTGTCGAACTCGAGGAGCCAGCGTCGGTTCATCGAGGAGAGGGCGCGGCGGGGACGCCTGGGGAACCTCGATGTCGTCACGGCGGACATCAATGACTTCCGGAGCCCCCGGAAGTTCGACTGCGTGGTCTCGGTCGAGATGTTCGAGCACATGAGAAACTACCGGGAGCTCCTCGCGAGGATCGCTGGATGGCTGACCGAGCACGGGCGCCTCTTCGTCCACGTCTTCGCCCACAGGACCTTCGCCTATCAGTACGAGACCGGCGGCGGCGCCAACTGGATGGCGGATAACTTCTTCACGGGCGGGATCATGCCCTCCCGGGACCTTCTGCCCGCCTTCCAGGGGGAACTCTCCCTCGTCAGCGAATGGTGGTGGGATGGGAGCCACTACCGGCAGACCGCCGAGGCTTGGCTCCGCAACATGGCATCCAACCGGAAAGCGCTGGTCCAGACCTTCGCCGAGAGCTACGGCGCGGGAGAGGCGACCCGCTGGTACCGGCGATGGAAGCTCTTCTACCTGGCCTGCTCCGAGCTCTGGGGTTACCGCGACGGAGCTGAGTGGGGGGTCGGGCATTACCTGTTCGAACGCGCCGGACGAGTACCGCGCGGGCAGAGTGCCGGGATGATTCCCCGGGAGCGGAACGGTATCTCCCAATGAAGTCGCCGGGGCCGTACAAGATCGGGACGGTTTCCCGCCTCGCCGGAATCTCCCCCGGACTTCTCCGCGCGTGGGAACGGCGCTACGGCTTGCTCAGGCCGGGACGGGGTCCCGGCGGTCACCGCCTCTACACGGCCGACGATCTCAGAGTACTCGATGAGGTCCGGCGGTTGCGCGGGGAGGGGAGATCGATGGGTGAGATCGCGGCGCTCGGACGCGAGCACCTCGCGGGTCCAGCGCGGAGCGAATCGTCCCCAGGCCCGCCCATTGAGCCCGTTCCGGTCCTTGAGTCCGCCTGCGCCGAACTGGTGGAAGCGGCGCTGTCGCTCCGCGCCGAGTGGCTCAACCGGATCCTCGACGGGATCGCCGCGACCTATTCGTCCGACGTGGTCGTGGAAAGGGTGATCGCGCCCGTTTCCCGGAGCATCGGTGAACTCTGGGAGGCGGGTGTGTGCCCGGTCGCCTCGGAGCACCTGATCAACTCAATCTTCCGGCATCGTGTGCTGAAGCTCATGGAAGCCGCCGGATCCTCAGAGGAACTCCCCACCGCAGTCGCTGCGTGCCTCCCGGGTGAGGAGCACGATCTCGGGATACTGATCACGTCCTATTTTGTGACCCGGTCGGGCATTCGCGTCCTCTACCTCGGGCCGAGCCTTCCTATCCAAGCGTGTATCGAAGCGTGTGGACTGGCGAAGCCCGACGCCCTTCTCATCTCGGTCACGACACCGGGTGTCCTCCGGACGAACCGCGTCGATCTGATCGGTCTTGTGGGCGAGCTCAAGGCGTCGGTCCGCGTCTATCTCGGCGGGAGGGCGGTTCCCACTTCCGATCCGGAACTCGAGGCATGCGGTCTCCGCCTGACCCCGGCCAACCGTTCTCCGAGCGCGATCGCACGCCGGGTCGCAGACGAGATCCGGTCACATGCGCACGAGCGCGGGACCGGCCGTCCCGTTCGGGCTTCCGCGTGACCCCCGGCGTTGCCGGAAGAGGCCGACCGGACTGAGGACCGTGCTGATCGTCGCATTTCCGGCCCGCGGCATCCCGCGCCGGCACACGCGCTACCGCTGGCGCACGACGGCGTACCGGATGCACAGGTCGAAGATCAATATCCTTCCCGGATTCCGGCACGCCTTCGCGGCACTCTGCACGAACCGCAACTTCACCCGACGGCCCGAACTCCGGATGGTGCGAAGGCACCGGCTCTATCTGCTCGCCTACTTCGGCCGGCTTGGCTGGATTCCGTGGCTCGGCTGAGACGAGAGGGAGCAATATGATCGGCAGCTACCTGGGATTGACGTTCGCCATCAGCATCCTCGTCCAAGCGGGGTTTTTCGGCTTCGCGGCGAGCCTGAAGACCGACAAGGTCACGGACCTCTCCTACAGCATCACCTTCATCCTCCTGGCACTAGTCCTCCTCTTCGACAACGACCCCTCCGAGCCGGCCCAGGCAGTGATCGCCGCGATGGTGGTGCTCTGGGGTGTTCGTCTCGGCGTCTACCTGCTGTTACGCATCATCCGGATGAGGCG
>JAAXGI010000266.1 GCA_012267505.1 Gemmatimonadota bacterium | reverse complement strand
CCGATGGCGGCTCAGGCGGTCGACTTCAGCATCTCCGGCCACGTGAGCCGGGTCCTCGTTATCACTGACGCCGACAGCGGCACCAGCGCCCAGGAAAAGGACAACGGCAGTTCCGGAAGTCGCATCCGCGTCAAAGGCTCGGGCGAGATGATGGAGGGCACGACGGCCGGCGTGCTGCTCGAGTACGGAGCCGGGGGCGACGGCGGTTCTTCACTGTCGCTGCGCTACGCCGACCTCCACTTCTCCGGTGAGTTCGGCAAGGTCTCCATCGGCCATGGCGACGATGCCGGCGAAGGCTCCGTGTACTCCGACAAGAGCGGCGTCTCTGGAATCGGCCACGGCCAGGAAAAGGGCAGTTCCAGCCTCGGCGACTATTTCGGCTCGCTAGACGGTGGCGGGGGGCGCGGCAACCGGGTCCGCTACGACACGCCCTCCATCGGCCCGATGTCGGCGGCCGTTTCGGTCGGTAACGGCGATGAGATTTCCGCCGGCGTCAGCCTCAGCCAGAGCTTCGGCGACACCGCGTTCGGGGCCAAGGTCGGCATCAACCAGACGCCCGGAGACAACGGCACGGTCAGCGCGTCGGCTGGCGTCAAGCTTCCCGCGGGGGTCGCCGTCTCCGGCGCTTGGGGCTCCCAGGAGAGCGCGGGCGGTTCCGATCCGAGCTTCTTCCAGGCCACGATCGGCTACGTGATGGGCGATACCTCCGTCGGCGTATCCTGGTACGCTTCGTCCGACTTCGCGAACGACGGGAGCGAGGGCACCGCGGTCGGCATCGGCGCCAATCACAACCTGCCGAACGCCAACGCGAACGTCTTCGCCGCGGCCCAGAACTACGCAGTCGAGGACGCGACAGGCGGCATCGACACGGACGAGACTGTCGTCATGATCGGAGCCCGCATCAAGTTCTAGTCGGTCTCGACAACGCCACTTGCACGGCCCTCCCCTCCCCGGGGAGGGCCGTTTTTCTTTCCGGGTCAGGCCGCAACCGTTCCGAGGAGCGGAGCTCCTCCCGGCCGGCCATCCCGATCCGTTCGCCTCGATGGGATTCCCGTCTCCTCGATCCGCGCCGCGGTTTGACACCGCGCACCCCCGGTACATTCCGACGAATCTCGTACCGCATTCCGAAGCGCGAGGCGCGAAGGTTCCAGACGGTCGCGATCCGAGCCACCGCGCGTGAGGCACGCGCGGAGCCGGACACGGAGGCGCTTGTGGAACCCTTACGCTGCATCCACCTCCTGCACGGGACATCCTCCCTCCGAATCCTCTTCCGTTCACCTTCTCTCCGCTTCCCTTTCACGCTGCTTCGTCGCCCCGGGGGTTGAACGGTACCGATTCTTCGAGGACGGTGCGGATGGCACGGCCATCACGGGCGAGCTCCGCGGGCAAATCCGGGCCGGATCACGCTTCAACGTCGAAGTCGAACATCGGTAAGGTTTTCTGTGCCGGGTGTCACACCCGACATCGGGACGGGAGCCCATCTCCCTCTCCCCTGCCGACCGTTCGTCCGGCACGCAGAACGGCTCTGGCTGGAATGACGGAGACCGAGGGTCGGGAAGAGCGACGGTATAGGGAGAAGACGCTCGCAGGCCTCGCGGGGGACATGGCGCGGCGGTTCATCACCGGACTCCCGTGCGCCACCGCGAAGGGCAGGCCCATCCCCGTACCTCACGCAACAACCGCGTCGACGGGACGGTCGAGCCTGGACGGGAGAAGGATGGCCGCGTTTCGTACGAGGAGCGTTCGGCCAGCGGGCGAGCGGCCACTCCCATGCAGGCGGAGAGCGCGAAGCGGGACAGGGTGACGCGCGGCTTGTCGGGAAGCCTGCCACCGTATACGCTCGGTCCGGTTCTGGAATCTGGTTGGCATCAAATGGCGTCAGTAGTGCATCCGTCGCCGACCCGGTGGGTCGTCCACTTAGGATCGCAGTCCGCTTCGGACAGCGAAGTTTCGGTGGAGTTGCGGATGAGCAAGGCGACGGCAGACAACCTGGCCCACGCGGAGTCCTCGCGCATCGCGGCACTCAACCCGGGGCGCCCGGATTTACCTGCCGAAGATGTCGGTTCGGCGATTCTAGGGATCCTGAGTTCGGTTGCAGCAATCAATCGCGTAAAGGAGCGGGCAGCGGCCTTCGACCAGCAGGAAGTCATGGACCTCATCAAGAGAGAGGTCGACGCCGCTCGTGCGGATCGTCCTTGACACGAACATTCTGGTCAGCGCGCTCATCACCAAGGGGACTCCGCCGGATCAGCTCTACCAAGCGTGGCGGGGAGGGGAAGTCGAACTGGTCACGTCGCCGGCGCAGATCGACGAGGTAACGGACGTCCTGGCTCGGCCACGGCTGCGCAAATACGTCGATCCGGACGAAGCGGCCCAGTTGGTCGCCGCGATCCATCAGCGCGCAACCGTACTCAGCGACGTTCCGGTGACAAGGCGATCTCCGGACCCCAAGGACGACCCCATTCTGGCCGCTGCGGTGGCCGGTGGCGCCGAACTGGTGGTGTCCGGTGACAGGAGCGACATGTTGGCGCTGGGCGAGGTCGAGGGCATACCGATCCGGTCCGCGCGAGAGGCACTGGGAATCGCTCTCAAGACCAAGACGAACGACGAAGGGTAGCGGGCGGGCGCGGGTCAAGTAGCGACGGAACAAGACAAAGAACGGTCGAGTACAGAACGCCCCATGGCGGTCATCGTCCAGCAGGGGAAGGTCCTCGACTATTATCGATGGAGTCACACGGCGCCGAAACACGAGAGGAGTACCTGCGACAGGAAGTCGCGGAGCCGCTGGTACGCGAATACGGTTACGAGAAGGCAGACGTTTCGGTCGAGTTCACGCAACGGCTCGGGACGCGCGGGCTACGCGCGGATCTGGCGATCCATGCCTTCGGTGAAATCTAACGTCTCGGGCTCGCCGTAGTCCTCTCCATCGGCGTGCGGATTGTCAATGTCGAGATGTGGCCTGCACATCGTAGCCACCCCATTACGGGCCTGGTTCCCCCTCACGAATTCGAAGGCTTCGGCGAAGCGTGTGCCGCGGGTCCGCCCTCCCACCCGCACCACCGTGCATAAGGTCCCGTACGCGCCGTTCGACGGAGGGGAGCGGCGGGACGGCATCGAGGAGAAGCGAGGGCAGCTCTCGCCGTCCTCGCCAATCCGCAGGGGGTTGTAATGACCAGTCTGACTGGCTAGATTGACGCCATGCCCATTACATACTCGATCTACGAGGCAAAGGCGCGTTTCTCCGAGGTCATCCGGCAGGTGCGGGACGGAAAGACGGTCACCGTCTCCTACCGGGGAGAGCCGGTAGCCGAAATCCGCTCCATCCCGCAGGAGACGAAGCTGACGCTGGACGAGCGGCTGCGAGACCTCGAACGCCGAGGCTCTCTGGTTCGTTCGTCCATGGCGAGGCGGACGGTCGAACCGGTCGAACGCCGGCCAGGGGCTCTCGCGCGGTTTCTCGCCGAGCGCGACGAGTGAGCGTCGCCTACGTCGACACCTCGGTGTTGACGGCCATTGCGTTCGGCGAACCGGGTGCGGAAGCATTGGCCGGACGGCTGGACGACTTCGCTCGCCTCGTGTCGTCCAACCTGCTCGAAGCCGAGCTGCGGGCGACGTTCGCGCGCGAGAAGCTCGACTTTCCGGAGAACGTAATTGCGGGGATCGACTGGATCCTGCCCGATAGACCCCTCGCTCCGGAGCTTGCGACGGCGCTCGAAGCCGGATACCTGCGGGGCGCTGATCTGTGGCACGTCGCGCATGCCCTCTACCTCACCCCTCGCCCCGAAAGCCTGTCGTTCGTCACCCTCGACGCGCGCCAGGGCGTGGTGGCCGAAGCGCTCGGCTTTTGCGTCGTCGGGGATACGGCGCGACCCTGAGCGTCAGGCGGAGATCCCCGCGAGTCCGCTTCGGGCGAACCGAATCCGGAGCGTGGCACGCTGCTTCCGCTCCCCTCGACGAACCGACTTGACGGCTTCGATTCTGGCCGCACTCGACTCGAACGGAAGACGCTCCCTCGGGCCGGCACGCATCGTCGGCCGCGGCCCTGGCATCGAGCCGCCGTCCGGCCCGCCGGACACCGGCGGTTGTCGACGCGGACGTGCTTTCGGAACTTGCAGTCGTCTGCGGTGGCGGGGCGAGGGCATTTCTAGCCCGCATCCGTCACCGATTTGGGATTTTGAGTCCATTTTGGGGGTTCGGGCCGGGGATGTTGTCGCCGATCCCCGGCGTTGGGTCGTTTTGCGCGACCCTGGATGGGTGTTCGCAGCCTGCGAGGAGCGTTTCTGGCTGGTTCGCAGATCCCGATTGGCTGCGAGCGCCAACGCCGGGCGTGCGCCGCCCTCGGCGTCACGCCGGTGTTCGGTCAGTGCGGGGGGGAGGGCTCAAGCTATCCGGGCTCGCGCCATAGCGGTTCTCGTTGCAGGTTCGCCAGCACCGCAGCAAAGGTCCGGGCATCGGGATAGGACTGCGAGAACGACAGCCACACCCGACGCGCCGTGATGCGGATCCGGGTTCCGAGCTTCAACAGCTTGCGGCGCAGGGTGGAGCACTGTGCGCGGGCCAGCTCGGTGCCTCGGGCGCCGAGTCGGCAAAGGGCTTGCATCAGCACATAGGCGAACGAGGAGAAGTACAGCCTTGCGCCCGGCCTCGATGCGGCCCCCCGGACCCAGTAGCGAGACCCAGAACCCGAACGACAGCGTCGCCACGATCCGGGACGGATCGTCTCCGTGACCGTCACGTGCCAGCTCCAACCTGGCGCCCGCGATCCGTCCCACGGCGCCCCGGTCGAGGCCCGCGCCCGGGCGGTCGTACCATGCCGGGCCGTTTCGTTCGGCGAGCCGGCGGTGCATGGCGTTGCGCAAGGCCACTTCCAGCCCCTGCAGTGGTCCATAGAAAGCGGCGCAGACCGCGGTGTTCCAGGCGTGGAGCCGGATTGCACCTCTCCCGGTCTCCTCCCGGCGGCGTCGAGATACGTGCTCAGACGTTCGAGCGAAAGCGCCCTCTCCAGCTCGTCGAGGGTCTCGTCCGTGTAGGAGAAGGTCTTGACGCCCGGCTCCCGATCCACCATAGTCGTCCCGTACACCC
>JAAXGI010000122.1 GCA_012267505.1 Gemmatimonadota bacterium | reverse complement strand
GTGCGGGAAGGCGGCGGAGCGCTTCGGCTGGACTAGGCGAAACGCGGTCGTCACGCGGCCAAGACCGCCCTCCGGATAGTCAATCTCGGATCGAACCGGACGCGCCGCCTCGAGGCCTTGCCCATGTTGGTCCGTCACGGATCCTTGCTGTCCCACCGGATCGCTAGCGGTCGACGATTGGCACGGCCGCCGTTCTTGGGACTATCCTGCACGTGCGGGCGCGACAACGAGCAGATCGGCGAACGAGGGGCGAGAGTCACGACGGCCACGAGGGTCGACGGCAAGTCCGACGCCTAGATGTTGGCAGGCGGCCAGCTTCCCGGTGGCCACCACATCGCCGGTCAAACGGGACTACTGGTCTCGGCGCCTGGGACGTTGCTAGCGATGTCGACTATGGCGAGCCCGGCATCGTCGGGACTCGACTTCAGCCTCTCTCCTTCCCGATCTCCAGGCTACTCGTTGCCAATGCGCGCAGACAGGGCACCCACGATGGCTCCCGCGATCCCGTACATGATCAGTGCGACGACACCATCGCGAATCACGTCGCCGAGCGCCGGACCGGCCATCATGGTCCCGTGTGCCAGCGTGCCGTAGGCCAACTCCATCAACAGTCCGAACACCCCTCCAGCCTTCGCGCCGTCTGCCGTGCCAGAGGTGCCCTTCCAACCCAAGACCAATGCGAGCAGGCCACCGCTCAGTAGTGATCCCACCGCGACCGCCCACACGATCGGGGCTTCGGCCATGCCGCTCGGTTCGATCAGGAAGCCGTAGATGACCGAGCCGAGCACAAAGAGCGCTAAGCCGGCCGAGACACTGCGCACAACACAGTCCTTGAGACTCATGGGTTGTCTCCTCCGCTTGGGTGCAGAAGATGCGCGACGTTAACACGTTGGCGCGTGACCCGCGCCGACACAAGCGTCGGGTTGCGTGGGCGCGGACGGGTCCACGGTCATGGACCCTCGGGGGAGATCGATCGCTGCCTGACGATAGGCGACTTCGTCGGTTCGGTGGCATCCCGCTCACGCTTTCGCTTGTTCGCCGCTCGGGTCTGCGTCCTGCGGGGCGGCCGCGCGCGAATCGTAACGTGGCCCGCTGCAGCCGTTCCACGAGGCCCCGGGGTGCTCGCCCGGAAGGCACCGAAACATCGATGGGCCATAGACTTTGGCTTGACGCGTCGGGCCTCGAAGCCGATGGTCCCGTTCGCAAGCAGCGGCCCTCGCATGTATTGGAGGTGTCCGTGACGTGCTTCGCCCGGCCTGCGTCTGTTGCAGTGGGGCAGGCCGTCCCATCTTGTCCGTCGTGTTCTCGCCATCGTCGTGTTCACGGATGAATCTGCCGCTGGCCGGTCGGCCTCATGACGCCCTTGGGCATCACCGTCCGCAACGGGATGCGCCGCGTGAGGCGATATCCGAGTCTTTGCGCCACGGGCGTTCCGCTGCCCGACGGCATCCGGCGGGGATCGGCGCATCGGATCAGCCGGATCATGATGCCGGTACGGGCAGCAGGCCTTGTCCCGATCCCGCCGACGCTGGGTGTCGGCGATCCGGGTAAGGAGACCCATGCGCCTCTCGCCCTCAACGCGCTGGATGGGCCCGCGAACTCGACCGGGCTCAAGATTGTCCTCGTCCCTACACTGTTCGCGCGTTATGGCAAGACGGGTGCCAAAGCCTCGCCGCGAAGGCGAGTCCGCCCGCCCCGGCCCGAGGCCGACGGTACTTTCCCTCGGGCATATGGGTGTGATGGAGAGTCCCCCTAGCGGCACGGGGCTGCCAGTCGAGGCGCCCGCGGGCCGGAGCCCAGGCAGGGCCTCGTTTGCCCGGAAGTATCGCCCGACAGCGGCCAGGCCGCGAATCCTCGAGTTCGGCCGGAGTAGGGCCACGTGAGGCAATCTCTGGAGGGGAGGGTCGGGCTGGTGACGGGCGCCACCAAGGGGATCGGCCGCGCGGTCGCGGAGCGTCTCCTCGGGGCCGGAGCCTCCGTCGCGATCTGCGCGAGGACCGAGGCGGAAGTGCGCGAGGGGGCGGACCGGCTGGGCAAGCGGGCCCTGGGGATCGCGTGCGACGTGGCGGACCCTCGTGCCTGCGCGCGCATGGTCGAGCAGACCGCGGCTCACTTCGGGAGGCTCGACATCCTTGTCAACAACGCCGGCCTGGGCGTCTTCAAGCCGCTGGCCGAGATGAGCATCGAGGAGTGGCGGCTACAGGTCGACGTGAACTTGGGGGGCGTCTTCTACTGCTCGAAGGCGGCGCTCCCGCACCTCGTGGCAAGCGGGGACGGGTTCATCGTGAACATCGCGTCGCTGGCGAGCCGGCACGCTTTCGCAGGCGGCACGGGCTACAACGCCAGCAAGTTCGGGCTGCTCGGGCTCACCGAGGCGATGATGCTGGACGTGCGCCACGACGGCGTGCGAGTGAGCGTCCTGATGCCGGGGAGCGTGGACACCTTCTTCCACGGCCGGGAGCCGACATCCGATCGGACCTGGCGGTTGCACCCGGACGACTGTGCCGACGCGGTCGCGCAGCTCCTCTCGTATCCGAAGGAAGCCCACATGAGCCGGATCGAACTGCGTCCCTCGCGCCCGCCCCGGAAAGGGTAGGCCGCAGCAGGCACCAGCGCGTCGGGCACCCACAGATGAGTGGCGCGCGGCGTCCGCGAAGTGTGGTTCGGGCCTGACTCGACATTCGGCACGGTCCCGGAACACCCGCCCACCGGAGGCGCGGGTGCTTCGCTCGGAATACAGTGCGGGCGCTCCGTGGCCGAACCGCGCCCGGGCGGGATCAGCATGCCGGTCGGCGATCCCCGCGATATCGGCTCGGTAAGTGGCACGCAGGGGTCGACCCTGGTCGCCCTGTGCCGTCCGCTCTTCGACGTTGTAGTCCTGACCGCGGGGATGGCGGGGATAGGCGGCGGGGACGGTCCCGGTGCGACTATCCCGAGGTCGGGTGCCGTGCGGGCCGGACGTCGTCGCTGGGGAACCGCATTCCCGGGAGCGAAGTGCGGCGTGAGGTCAACCGACCGCCGGGCCACCTGATATGGTTCCATCATCGACCGATATAGAAGTATTTATGGGAACGAATGTTGTGCTCTCCTGCCTTAGATCCCGTGGAGGTGATCAGCCTCGATGCAGACCGGTCGGCAGCGTTCGCCGAACACTTGGGACGCGAGCATTCCGGCCCCTCCGCGCGCCTCGTCTCCGCACAACCCGCCGGGTATCCGAGTGGGAAGATCGCGTGGTTGCCCTACCAGCTCCGCTGGTCCGGGTGTTCGTACCGGTCGTTGCCGATATCGAACGTCCGGATGTGGCCGGCGGCTGGTGTCCGGGGCCGTCCGCGACACCCCTGGACATCCGACCTGAAACTTTCTCCGCCCCGGATGTGTTGGGCCGGAGATGACATCGGGCAGACGATCTCCGGACCATGACCGACGTCTCCCGGTTTGAGGCTTTCGTCCGGGAGCACGAGGACCGTGTCTTCGCCACGGCGGTCCGCCTCCTCGGGAACCGGGCCGATGCGGAGGACATCGCCCAGACCGTGTTCCTCAGGGCGTTCGAACGGTTCGAGTCGATCGGGACCGAACCGTCTGCCGGCGGATGGCTGAGAACGGTGACGACGAATCTCTGCCTGAACCACCTGACCCGCTTCCGGCGCCGCTGGAGGCTCTTCAGCGAGATGGAGACCGACGATGGAGGGACGCCGTATCAGGAGACGATCCCGGCAAGGGACGCGCCTGGTGAGGAGTATGCCGAGCTCGAGGCCGCCCTCCACGGGCTCCCGGACCACCAGAGGGTGCCGCTCGTCCTCTTTCATTTCGAGGGCCGGAGCTACCGTGAGATCGCGTCCCTCCTGCGTGTGTCGCTCGGCAAGGTGAAGACGGACATGCACAGGGGAAGGAAGGCGCTCCGGGACCGGCTGGAGAGGGACGATGTACGGTGACTACCTCAGGGAGCGGACCGGCCGCCGGGCTCCCCCATGCGCCCGTCGAGGCAGCCGCCCTCCGGGTTCTGGCTTGGGCATGGCTCACGGGCACGACGACAGCTTTGCCCGGCACCGGTCCCGGGCAGGCACTCACACTCCGAGGAGTATGGAAATCATGACACGCACCGGTCTTCTTCTGGCAGGTTTCCTCCTGCCGGCCGGCTCCGTACTCTCGCCGGTCCCGCTCCCGGCCCAGGGCACGCGTGGCGAAGTCGTCCGGTTCGGCTCGGACTACACGCTCCCGGCTGGCGAGAGCGTGGTCGAGCTGGTGGTATTCGCCGCCTCGGCCACGATCCGCGGCGCCGTGGAGGGTGACGCGGTGGTGATCGGGGGCTCGGCCGAGCTTGCGGCAAGAGGAAGGGTGGAGGGCGATTTCGTCGTGATCGGAGGCGGCGCGACGATCGGATCGGGGGCGTCCGTCGACGGGGATCTCGTTGTCATCGGTGGCGCAGTCGAGACTCCGCCCGGCTTTGAGCCCGGGGGCGAGCTCGTGTCGGTGGCGGGCGGCCCGGTCGCGTTTGTCGTGCCCTTCCTGACCCGCGGCCTTCTCACGGCACGGGTGATCGTACCGGACCTAGCCTGGATGTGGGTGGCCGTTGGGGGCCTCCTCGCGGCGTTCCTGGCGCTGAACTTTCTCTTCGACAGGCCGGTCCGCGCCTGCGTCAAGGCTCTCACGGACAGGCCGCTCACGACTGTGCTCATTGGCCTTGCCGTTGTCGTGCTCGCGGGGCCGGTCACGGTCCTGCTCGCGATTTCTATGCTAGGTCTCGTGGCCATTCCCGTCCTCTGGGCGGCACTGGTCGTGGCGGGAGTCCTCGGGAGCGTCGCGGTCTCCCGCTGGCTCGGGGAGAGGGTGCTCCCGTCCGCACCGGTGGATAGCCGGAGTCGCCACGCACTCGCGGTTCTTGCGGGATTCATCCTCATCACTCTTGCCCTGATGGTCCCGCTTCTCGGAGGGGTCGCGTTTGCGACCCTCGGGGTGCTCGCGCTCGGCGGCGCCACAGCCGCCGTCGCGAGGGGCCTCCGTCAGGAACACCCGGCTTCGGCATCGGTCCCGGCACCGGCCGAGCCCCGGACGGTGCTCGCGGACCGGGCGGAGGGGGAAGATGCAACCTGACCGCCTGGAGGAGCTGATCGACCGCCGGCTCCAGGCACTTCCCGACCCCCAGGCGCCTGCGACGCTCTGGCCGCGTGTCCGGGTGGCCGTCGAGCGACGCCTCGCGCAACCCTGGTACCGTCGCGCATGGCGGGACTGGCCCGTCGCGCAGCGGGCTGCCTCGTCGGGCCTCGTTCTCGCCGCTCTCGCGGGTGGCTTGTTCGTGGGGGCCGTGGACCCGGGACTCCTGGCCCGGATTTCCGGGCTCGTCCGTATCTTCGGCACTTCCGCCACCGCGGGCGCGGGCGTCCTGGTCGCCGTTGCCGAGGGGCTTCGGCATGCGCTCGTCGAACCGCTCGCCCTCTACGTCCTCGCCTGGGCATTCCTCACCGGTACGGTGGTGGCCGTGTTCGGCGCCATCTTCAGGCAGGCACTCACACTCGGTCACGCAGTCACAATCGGAGGAGCATCGGAATCATGAGACGCTTCGGATCTTGCCTGACAGCCCTCTTCCTCACCGCCGGCGCCGGTTCTGCGCCACAGCCGGCCTCGGCGCAGGAGACAGGTGGCGAGGTGGTGCAGTTCGGTTCGGACTACACGCTCGCGGCCGGCCAGAGCGTGGACGAACTCGTCGTATTCGGCGCCTCGGCCACGATACGCGGAGAGGTCGACGGCGACGCCGTCGTGATCGGGGGCTCGGCTGAGCTTGCGGGAACAGGGAGCGTGGAGGGCGACTTCGTCGTGATCGGAGGCGGCGCGACGATCGCGTCGGGGGCTTCCGTCGACGGGGATCTCGTTGTCATCGGCGGCACGGTCGAGGCCCCGGCCGGCTTCGCGCCCGGGGGCGAGCTCGTGTCGATGGGTGCGGGCCCGGCTGCGGCTGTCGTGCCATTTGTCACCCGTGGGCTTCTCGCGGGACGCGTGATCGTGCCGGACCTGTCCTGGATGTGGGTGGCGATCGCGGTCCTGCTCGCGGTGTTCCTGGCATTGAACTTCGCCTTCGACAGGCCGGTCCGGGCGTGTGTCGAGGGTTTCACGGCCCGGCCGCTCACGACGTTTCTCGTCGGCCTCGCCGTCGTCGTACTCGCGGGGCCGGTCACGGTCCTGCTCGCGATATCGATACTGGGTCTCGTCGCCGTGCCCTTCCTCTGGGCGGCGCTGGCTGCAGCGGTTGTGATCGGGGGGGTCGCGGTTTCCCGGTGGCTCGGCGAGAAGATCCTTCCGGCGCCGGCCACGGAGAGCCGGGGTCATCAGGCGCTCGCCGTTCTGGTGGGGTTCACCCTCACGAGCCTGGCTCTGATGGTCCCCATTCTCGGCGGGGTCACCTTCGCGACACTGGGAGTGCTCGCGCTCGGTGGCGCCTCGACCGCCGTCGCAAGAGGCCTTCGTCAGGAACACCCGGTTCCCGACCCGGCATCAGGCCCGGCCGGGGATGCGCCCCCTCTGCCAGCGGAGCACGAGGCGGAGGTGCCTCCGCCCCCGGCGTCGGAGGCTCCGTCCGCAGCTGATCTGGCGTTGTTGCCGAGAGCCACGTTTCTTGCGCGCACCGGGGCCTTTCTCCTGGATCTCGTTCTGGTCAGTCTGATCTTCTTCGGCCTCCTCGACCTCGACTCGGGCCAGTGGTTTTTCGCGCTTCTGATCGTCTACCACATCGGTCTCTGGAGCTGGAAGGGAACGACCGTGGGCGGCGTTATTGCCCGGCTGCGGGTCGTGCGAACGGACGGGTATCCGCTCGCGGCCACCGATGCGCTGGTTCGCGGCCTCTCGAGCATCTTCTCCGCTGTCGTTCTGGGTATCGGGTTCTTCTGGATCCTGAAGGAGCCCGAGCGTGAGTCGTGGCACGACAAGATCGCGGGAACCTGCGTCGTTTCCGTTCCGAAGAGCTGGCCGCGGACCTGACCGTGCTGCTGCTGGCCCGCTGTCACTGCCGTGGCACGTCGGTCGCCTGCGCCCACCCACCGGAGTCCGGACCCGCGGGCGACACCCGGCGCGGCGTTTCGCCGCGGTGATGGCGGGACCGTGTGCTCAGGCACACCCCGACGTGGTAGACACCGGGGCGCGAGACCGGAAAGACTGCCTCCCCCACGGGTGACAGGTACGGGCGGAGATCGAAGTCGCCCGGATGCAGGGCGATGCGGGCAGGAGCCCGGAGCGCCAACGCGTCGCGGGAGGGAGGGCGCGCCTCCCCTGTGGGAGGCGGCCGCATGGGCCATCGATGCATCGACCCAAGCGATGCGGCTGGCAAGGCCTCGAGCGAAGCCGGCGTCAGGGCCTACCGATTCGCCCCGATGCCCACACCTCGCCTTCGGGGATCGTCCCGAGACTCCGGACCGGATACCCGACAATTGGCCTTGACCGCGTCACCTGCGACCGGCCATGGCTCCGCCCCGCGCCCGGGTCGACGCCCGAGACCGGCGCGGCTGATCCTTCCCTGGGCGCGCGCCCAGGAGATGGGCAGAGCTCCGCCCCTTGTTGGCAACCGGCCGGCTACGGACGACCCTTCCGCAGAGGGAAGGGCGTCCGCGCCGGCCGCGCGCCCATCAGAACGACGTCAGTCTTTCGTCGTTGCCAAGAGTCCCTTGAGCGATACCACCAGAACCGCGCCGCCCAGGAGCACGACGAGGTTCGCGATGATCGCGTCCGCGTATCCCCCGACGACGGGGATCGATCCGATAGCGCCTGCCGCCAGGATCAGCGCGATCGCCGCGACGAGAAAGCTGTGACTCTCGTCGTCACTCACGTTCACGTATCCGACGATCAAGCCAAGCACGGCGAGTACCCAACCAAACCAGGCCATCTCGAGGCCGACGCCTCCGACCACAGCGATCACTAGTCCTACGACAAGAGCCCCCTTGCCCGCTAGCGCCATTTTCCCTCCTTGGTTGGGTAACCGACCAACGAACGTACTGCATCGTACGGCGGGGAATGAAGATACGCAAACGGTGCCCGGTGACCGTCTAGTGGATGTGTATCATAAATATCGTAATTACAGCGTATTACAGGTTATAATATTCTAAATAGATTCATTCTGATGACTGTTAACCTATATAAGATATGGTGTTTAATGCGATCATAGGGATCCTGCGCGCCCGCCGTTCACCAACGCCGGCACCCAATATCCCGACGGGCTCCGATGATCCGCCGGACGTGCCTGCCCGCCTGCTCCGGCCCGTTCGTCCGTCCACACGCCCGCCGTGATCCGTCCGGTTCCGAGTCCATCGGAGCAATGCCGCCTCCGTGCTTCCGCCCCCAAGCTACGAAAGGTTTCTTCCTTATCGAAACGCTAACGAAAGCGAACGCCTTGAACTTTTTCTAAGGCGAAGCGATGCGGGACGACCGCTTGCGAATTGGTCGCCGGGGGCCGGCGCGCCGGCACCGGTCACCGGGTAGCGCGCACGATCATCCGCCGGGACGCAAGAGTCAGCGGTGTCCCGTCACGCCCAAATCCGTCGACCCGCCGAAACCCCGCGCCGAGAAGCCAGTCTCTGAGTTCGACGAAGGTGAACATGCGAGTCTCGAAGTTCACGGTGCGAACCCGGCCGTCCCTCACGATCGTCCGACGGTTGTGCCACCTTCCGGTCACCGGGTCGTACGTCACCTGGTCAACCATCAGATCATCGCCACGCCTGACGATCGAGGACGGGAGGATCCTTCCCCACCATGAAGGCGCGTGGTTCAGCTCGAGGAGCACACGTCCACCCGGCCGGAGGCTCCGATGGATCTCCGTGAGGACGCTCCTGTTGCCTGCATCGTCCAGGTACCCGAAGGAAGTAAACCAGCTGACCACAAGGTCGAACTCATTCGACCAGGGGAGGTCGGTCATATCCCCGAGCACGTATTCGACCGCCGTGTCGCGTTCGGACGCCTCCCTTCGCGCCAGATCCAGGAAGTGCGGTGAGAAGTCCAGTCCCGTGACCGATGCTCCGCGCAAGGCCAGGCGGTTGGCTATGCGTCCGTGCCCGCACGCCAAGTCCAACACGCGGTCGCCCGCGCTGACCGGACCGAGTGACGATATGAGGCCTGCGTCCTCATCGCTTCTCTCGTCGCCGAGGTGTTTGGCGTAGAAGTAGAGGTAGTCGTCGTCGAACACCTCCGACGGATCGAACAGCTGGCTATGCCTTGTTGTCACCCTCTTGCTCCCGGGTCCCTTTCGCGTGGGGAAAAACGCGACGTGTCCTGGCAATACACCCTGTTCCGTTGGTTCCGGCCTCGATGATTCCCCGTCGGCCTCACCCGGCCGCCCTCGATCGCGGCACCCATTCGTAGCGCTTCTTCCGCCGCGCGCCGTTCGCGTATGCGGGATCATCCTCCAGGACCACCACCTCCTCGACGAAGACTGCCCCAAGCTTCTCTATTATCCGGATCGACGGCGTGTTGTCTGGATCGACGGTCAGGATGACCCGGTCGTAATGTTGCCGGGCGAATGGAGCCAGGGCCAGGCACGCGTGATAGGAGTACGAGTGCCCCCGATGCTCGGGACGGATCGCATAGCCGATGTGACCGACCGTCATGATCAGATGCCGGGCCGAGCCGATCCGGAGATTGATATGGCCGACCACCGTTCCGTCATCGAGCATGATCTCGAAATGATGGGTCGCGGCGAGCCCGCGCGAGGGATTGCCGGGCAGGATCTCCCTGAGCTGGAGATGGACCGGTCCGGCACGGAGGGCTAGGCCCGTGTCCGGGTTTGGGGATTCACGCAATCGAGTCTTCTTCGGTCTGAGGTGTTGACGGCAAGCCCGGGAGGCAACGGCGACGCGGGTCGTCGCCGCCGTCCTCTCTCCCCCACTACGGCAGATACGTATTCGAGTGCACGATCTGCCCACGGCGCGGTCTGGTCGAGCTGCTCGTACCCCGCAGGCTCTCCGACGATGGCGTCTTCGGACACTCCGGCGGCGTACTCGGAAGTGCGGGACCCGCCCCGGCGTCAGTTCGCTTGGGCCTCCTCCACGATCCGCTCGGCATCCTCGGGGAGGAGGAGCCGGTCCCGGACCAGGCGCTCGGCCGCCTGCCGGACGCGCTCCACGTAGCTCTCCCGGTCCGGGTAGCGTTCCTCGACGGAAAGGCGCTCGTCCCGGGTCAGCCTTCGCTCCTCTGCGGTCGCCGCGAACGGAACGTACGAGCCCGTGAGGCCGCAGACGGCGTTCTCGGCGAAACCGGCCGCCCGGAGATTCCAGCCCGTGTGGGTAGCGGTGGGTACCTCGAGGAGCGGGTGCCGGATGCCGGCGACGTTGTTGCCGTCGGCGTCCTTCGTTCCCACGAGGACGGGATAGGCCGGGCCCTCCTCGGGAGGGAGGGAGCTGTAGTCGAGAATGCGGGCCTTCTTGGCGAGCCCGAAGTACCGGAATCCGGGAATCGCGACGAAGGCCGCCCGGGGGTCCGAGGGGTCGACCAGCGTGCCGTCGCGAACGGTCGGATAGCGGCTGGCGGGCGGTTCGGTCCCTTGGGTGATCCACTCGTCCATGGCCACGATGAGCGCCCGGCTGTGGACGTCGTAGTCGAGTGCATTGCTGAGGCGCTGGCAGATGCCCCGGGACGGCTCGGCGGCCGGGGCGTGCTGGTGGCCGGCCAGGAAATAGGCGCGGACGTTGTCCGGAAGCTCGATATGGCCACCCCCGGTGTCGGTGACCACCAGTGAAGCGGTGCCGACCCACATCTCGGTGTCGGTGTCGATGTGGAAGACCTTCGGGCAGTTCCCGGTTGCCAGGCAGCGGGCCAGGATTCCGTCGGTCCGACCGCTCACCGGGTCGGTCAGGACACCGTAGGTGAAGGGAAAGTGGTGGCCCGGCATCGTGTTCTGTTCGTGCTGGCGCGAGTAGTCGCCGGGCACCGAGAAGGGGATGTTGAGCTGGGTCAACCGCGAACCCGCCACGATGGGAAGGATGCCCTCGAATACGACACGCCCCTCCAGGTCTTCGTGGAATCCCTGGTACAGCCAGTCGCGGAGGAACCGGCCGCTCTGGGAGATCCCCATCCCCATCGCCATCTCAATGTGACCGGCCAGGGGGTTCACGGTTCCGGCCTCGTCCTCCGTCTCGTAGCGGAGGAAGGAGACGACGTCGCGCGCCCCGGCGAAGCCGATCCCCATAACCACCGGATCCTTGGCCGGATAGACGAACTCGTAGATGGCTCCACCGTCAAACCCAGCCGGGCGATCGATGCGGATCTGGTCCTCGGACACGTACGACCAGCTCAGGTCGGCCGGTGTCTGGCGCGGATCCCGCGAGTGCTGGCGCACGGTCAGTGTCGCCAGCGACGGATCCAGGTCGGCGGCGGGGTAGGTGAGCGCCGCCGTGCTCGGGTTCTCGGTGTCGTCGAATATGAACTCGTGCCGGTGGATTCCGGTGACCGGAGAGCCGTCGGGCTCGGCGGGGACCGGGAACTCACCGCGCATCAGGCCGCGCTCGCGCGAGACGTCGGCCTGCCAGCCGTTCCAGACCATCGTATAGCCTTGGTTCATCAGGAACCCGGTGCCGATCTCCGACGCCAGTCTCGGATCGTTCGAGTTGGGACCGCCGTTTACCCGATGGCCCAAGGCACGCTTGCCTCCCCGGTTGAGGACGTCGTAGAAGATGCGACCGTTTCCCCGTGCCGGATCGACCGGCTTGAGGATCTGGACGTCCACCGTGTACTCGACTCTGCCCCGCTCGTTGCGGGGCGCCCGGTCCAGGTTCACGATCCCCGCGTTTCGGGGATCCGCCGGGTCGAGTTCGCCCTCGGCGTAGCCGACCAGCCACTCGTACGTGCCCACAGTGCCGAATACGTGGCCCTCGAAGGTCGGGCTGTCCCGCTCCGTGATCACGAGTCGGGTGATCTGGGCGTCGGCGTCTGCCGGGATCAGGAGCGGGATCAGGGCGCCAACGATCGGAGACAACGAAGCGGATCGTCTCATCGTATCACCTGGTCTTGCGGTTCTCCCAGGGGAGTAAGGGGCCGGGGGGACACGTCCCCGCTTTGCACCTCTTCCGTGCCGCCCAAGTCCTGTTGGACTCCCTGTCCGTCTCGGCGGACCCGGACAAGCCGGGCCGCGCGAGAAGCGGGCGGCATGGGGCGAAGGGACAGGTGCGTCCCCGACGCGGTCTGGCCGCCGGCGAGCGAAGCAGCATGTATCTGGCAGTATTATCGGGCGGGGTTGCGGGGGGCAAGCGGCCGGCCCGTGTCCGGTCCTCCGCCCTCGGAGGGATCCCGGAGATTTGGATCCACGGATGCGAGCCCGGGCCCGCGGTGCACCTTCCCGGCCGTTACGCCTTCGCCGTTCCGCCCATTCGGCAGTGCTCCGCGTGGAGGCGCCCGACCCCTCCGTGTGGCGCGCACATCCGGTCGGTCCGAATCCTGGCTCGAGAGCCGCGGGACTCTGTGGGCCGCATCTCGGTAGCCCAGCGCCCCGAACTCGCCGTTAACGATCGGCCGTATGTCGACATACCGGCCGAGAGGGGCGAACAGCACTCGGAGGAACTGGATCATCAATGTAGGCAGGCGCTTGGAGCTGGAACCCAATGGCGATCAACCTCGCCCGATTCCAAGCCCTCGCGAAGCGGATGCTATCCCTGGTGAAGCTCACCGCGTAGCGAGATCGGGCGGTTCGGCAGGAAGCCGCGAAGCCGCGGGAGACCCGATGGGGGCTCGTTTGCCGGTATTCGTCCTCGAATTGACGTGCGCCGTGGAGAGGCGCGCTTTCCCCCGAGTTGGACTTCGCGCGGGCAGACGAGGTGGTCGGATGAAGACGCGCAGTTCGATGCACGTCCCTACGGACACGGAGATCAAGGTGCTTACGCGGCGCTTCCTCAAGGCTCGGGAGCGCCTCTCGCGTTCGGATCTGTAACGAGAGAACGCCAGCCATGACCAACGACCCACCCCCCTTGACGCAGTGGTCATACCATAGTATGACTTATGTATGAAAACCACGATTTCACTCCCGGACGAAGTGTTCGCCTCGGCCGATTCTCTTGCCAAGCGTTTGAGGATGTCGCGAAGCGCACTCTACGCGACCGCCGTCGCGGAATACGTGGCGAAGCACAGTGACGCGGACGTCACCGCAAGGTTGAATTCCGTCTACGCCGATTCGCCCAGCGGGATTGAACCGCAGATGCGCCGGGCGCAGGCACGCTCGGTAGCTGAAGATTGGTAGTCGCACGCCGGGACGTATGGTGGGCGGACCTGGACGAGCCGGGCGAATCCGAACCCGGCTTTCGGCGCCCCGTGCTGATCGTCCAGGCGGACGCATTCAACCGAAGCAGGCTCAGAACCGTAATCGGCGTGGGCCTCTCGTCGAATAGGCGGCTCCTCGACGCTCCCGGCAACGTGCTGCTTCAGGCTGCGAGCACGGGCCTCCCCAAGGACTCGGTCGCGAACGTCACCCAGTTACTGACGATGGACGAGGACTACCTCACCGACCGTACCGGACAGGTTTCCCAAAGACTCATGGGGCAGGTCGAGAGCGGGCTCAGACTGGTGCTGGGGCTTTAGCTCAACTGACGTCCCTTCGCGCAGGCGTCTGACTTTCACTTCCGCAACTTCGCCGGCAGCCGGTAGGCCAGGGTCTGTCGGGGTTGGCGCACACCGGTTTGTGGAAGTCGTCCGACGATTCGAGGGCAGGCATTGATACGACCGGCGGTTGAACGCGAGGATTCCGTAGACTGCGATCGCCGGCGCGGCGCACCGCAGAGAGTGACGCGATACTGGAACGATGCCGATGCCTGCTGACCTGCCGAACCCGAGCTTCGCCGCCAGGCGGCTGCCGGACAAGCCGGATACGATCGCCCCCGACGGCTCGGAGGTGCGGGTGCTGCCGGCTCTGGACGGTGGAAGCGCCGCCCATTTCCGGCTGGAGCCCAACATGGTGTCACGGGCCGGCCGCCATCGCACGGTCGGGGAAATCTGGTACATCCTCGAGGGGCGAGGCGAGATGTGGCGTCGGGACAGCGTGCGGGAAGAGGTGACCTCCCTCGCGCCCGGTCTCTGCCTGACGATTCCGGTCGGCACCTCGTTCCAGTTCCGGGCCGCCGGTGACACCCCACTCTCGATGTTCGCGGTCACCATGCCGCCATGGCCCGGCGGTTCCGACGACGAGTGGATCGAGGTCGCCCCATGCTGGCCGGTTCCGGCCTGACACGCCGACTCACGAGATGCCGGGAAGCGAGGCTGCGCCGGCGTTCCATCGAGTGCGGGATGTGCTCAAGCCGGCGTCCCGCATCCGACTAGGGCCGACCGCCTCCGGCACTGAGGGTAGAACCGCGCTGTAGTTCGACCTGGGTGCGCGGGCAAGGTCCGGACGTCGCCGCTGACGGCCCGGATGGCTCACGCGCCTGTCTTGACAGGGCTAATGTGTCAGGAGTCGGTCCGTGCGCTTTCGCCATACGGTTCTTACTCTACGCGCGGTCTCGACGAAAAAGAGGGGGAAGCCCGCTCCGGACCTTGTCAACCGCGATTGATCGGCCGACGGGCCTGACCGGCTCTGGGTTGCCGACCTCGCGTACGTGCCCGCCTCTGCCGGCTGGCTCTACGTCGCTGTGGTGGTGGATGTCCGGAGCCGTCGGGTCGTGGACTGGTTGATAGCGAGAGAGATGCCGACCCGGCTGGTCGGGGACACACTGTGACGATGGGGGTCACACGCGCCGCCAGCCGAAGCACGGACTGGTCCACTACTCGGACAGCGAGTGTACCAGAGCCGGTTTCCTTCGGGTGGCCTGACTCGAGCACTGTATTGACGCTTCTGGAGGTCTGCGTAGGGGTGGCCGACCCTGGGCAGCTTCCCGGATCCGGCCATCGACTTCCGGCTCACGAGTGAGGCCACAACACCCGGGATCGTCTCACGAGACGGAAGACTGTCGGGTGGCGGCGCGTCACGAGCGTCCAATTCCGAGAGGAGTCATGAGAGTACTTGTCAGCGCCGTCCTGGCCGCCGGCCTCGGGGCGACCCCCGCGTTCGCCGCCACGATCCTCCACTGTGGGAGGCTCGTCGACGTCCGTTCGGGTGAGATCCTCTCGGAGATGAGCGTGATCGTCGACGGATCCACCATCCAGGCTGTCCAGCAGGGCTTCGTGCCCGGATCCGGCGGGGACACGATCGTAGATCTCCGTACACACACCTGCATGCCCGGGCTGATCGACAGTCACGTGCATCTCACCAGCGAGTACAGTGACCAGTCCGACATAGAGACCTTCCGGCTGAATCCGGCCGACTACGCGTACCAGAGTGTCGGCTTTGCCGAAAAGACCCTGCTGGCCGGCTTCACCACAGTGCGCGACCTGGGTGGGAGCGCGAATGTGAACGTCTCGCTGCGGAGCGCCATTGGCAGCGGGCTGATCTCGGGACCCCGCGTCTACACCTCCGGCCGGAGCCTTGCCAGCACCGGAGGGCATGCGGACCCCACCAACGGGATGCGGATGGATCTGGTCGAGGAGCCCACACCTGAGGACGGTGTGGTAAACGGCCCCGAAGACGCGCTCCGGGCCGTCCGGCAGCGCTACCAGGATGGTGCGGACCTCATCAAGATCACCGCGACGGGCGGGGTCCTCAGCGTCGCTTCCAGCGGCCAGAATCCGCAGTTCACCGAGGAGGAGATCCGGGCCATCGTCAGGATCGCCGAAGACTACGGATTCCGCGTGGCGGCCCACGCCCACGGCGCGGAAGGAATCAAGCGTGCCGTCCGGGCCGGCGTCGCCTCGATCGAGCACGGGACCTATCTGGACGACGAGGGAATCGAACTCATGAAGGAGCACGGGACCTACTACGTCCCGACGATCACGGCGGGTTGGTGGGTCGCCGATCAGGCTCGGATCGACGGTTTCTTTCCGGAAGTCGTCCGCGGCAAGGCAGCCGAGATCGGACCGCTCATACAGGACACCTTCGCGCGGGCCTACAGCGCCGGCGTGAACATCGCCTTCGGAACGGACACCGGAGTCTCCGCGCATGGGGACAACGCTCTCGAGTTCCGGTACATGGTGGAGGCCGGGATGCCGGCAGTGGAGGCCATCCAGAGCGCTACGCTCGGGGCGGCGATCCTTCTCGGGGTCGACGACCGGCTCGGCAGGGTTGAGCCCGGTGCGCTTTCCGACATCATCGCTGTTCCCGAAGACCCCAGAGACGACATCACCACGATGGAGCGCGTCAGCTTCGTGATGAAGGACGGCGTGATCTACAGGCGGCCCGACGAGAGATCCTCGTTCCTCGGGCTCCGGCAATGAGACATGGTCGAGTTCACGGAACGGCCGTGGATGGATGGCTCGGTGGATCCGGAGCATTCGGAAATCTGACCGAGTCGACGGGGGCTCGCCCGAACGCTATCTGCGCCGTGGGGCGTGCCTTCGGCCCCGACGCGAGTCGCCTCCTGCAGTGACTCCGGTTGGTGTCACCACCGGACTGCCACGTCCGGGAGGCCCCGCCGCCCGCTTGGTCAGCTTCACCGGCATGCCCGATGTCGCTTGTCGGCGCCGGCGGCAGGTTTCCCAGTGACGGCGCATCCAAACTGGTGAGGCGTGTCCTTCCCGCCGGAGGAAGAGCGAGAGTCGTGGAGCAACTGAAGATCACCCACCTGATCGGACGTGCGCCGTGGCGGGAAGCCGTCACATACCGGGACACATGGCCCCACGAGTACCTCCTCAGCGGGAAGGACGGCCAGCGCGAGCTGTTTGAGGTGGTCTGCGCCCGCCTGCGGGCCGGAGAGGGCGTGCCCGGTACGTTCTTCGGCCGGCGCAACACCTACCTCTTCATCGGCGACTACAAGTACTGGCTGATGACGCCCTGCGACCGGCTCGACCTCGACGACGGGCGGGAGTACGTCTTGAACCGGGCGCTTCTCTACCGCGACCGGCGTGACTTCGTGATCCAGCCGGGAGACTCCGGGAGCCCCCAGGACTACCCGGAAAACCCGGGTCGCGTCCCGTAAGGGCCGGAGGTCGTCCTCAGCGTCTGAAGAGCCTCGCGACCGTCCCGACCACGATGCTGAAGGTGGCCGCGAAGCTCTCCGGGCCTCCCTCACCGGGTCCTTCGCCGCCCTCTCCGGCCTCGGTGCCGAGTGCGGCGAGCGCGAGGGCCACGGTCCCCGCCGCCACCCCGGCGCCGAGCGTCACGCTCCGCACGACCGAGAAGTTGCGCACCTCGATGCTCGCGACGCCGTCGCGGGCGACCCGGAGAGTGTCGTAGCGGAGCACTTCGCGAGACGTGCCCGCGAACTGCCGCGTCTCCGCTTCGAGCGCGAGGGTGTCGCCGGCGCTCACGACGAGCCCCTCGAGCGCCACGGTTCCGGCAGGGGAGCCGGGGCCGGTGACCGCAGCCTCCACCGGTACGCGGACCCTCGCCACGGAACCCACCAGCGGCTCCTCGACGAGCCTATAAGTATAGCAGCCGGAGAGGAGGAACGCGGTGCCGGGGACGGCGAGGGACAGGACGCGACGGATCTTATGCATCGGACAAGAGCGTGGCATATAAATCACACGTCTATAGTCGATTATGGTTCCATCTGAACTGCCCGCCTGCGCACGGCGGGCCGCCCGCGGAGCGGAACGGGGCACCCCAGCTTTGTCGCGGGGCCAGCCCGACATGCCCGGATCCCGAGAGCGGTTCCGGGCTCAGCCGCCGCACCCCTGGCCGTTCAGGTGGCAGTTGGCCCGTATCTCGATGATCGAGATCGGGAGCATCGTGCCGGGGCTCGACGAGGCGGCGGCAACGGCTTGCCACTTGGGGTCCGTGATCCCCCAGCGGTACATGTCCGCCAGTCGGAGTCCCTGTAGCATCACATTCACTCGGCGCGTGTGCCGGAGCATTGCCATCTCCGGGATCTGGCCTTCATAGGGCGTCAGTCCGTCGAGCGCGCGGATCCGGTTGACGTGCGTGGCGAAGGCGCCGGTATCCGCTCCCGCGAGCGCGTTCTCCGCCAGGATCAGGTGCATCATGCGCGCCGAGGCCAGCGTGAGGGGGGGATAGACTCCGCCCTTCTCGCGGTAGCTCCCCCCCTTCCACTGGTTCAGCCACTTGATGACCACCGGGTCGTCGACCCCGTCGATCGGATCCGTGAGCGCGATCCCGTCGATGTCGTTCTGGTCGTCCACCGTCGCGATCGAGAGGTCGATCTGGTTTTCCTTCCGGTCGTTGACCCACGAAGCCATCGAGTTCGTGGTGCTCGCGCTCGAGAACGTCAGGTCGTAGGTCCAGTCCGGAGAGACAGCCGCGAGGACGTCCCGTGCGTCCTGGCCGGCCTCGGGAGCGGAGACGAGTCCGTCGCCCTGGGGGGCCGGGTTGATCGCGTCCCAGATCGCCCGCGACTGCCGCGCCCGGGCCCGGAGCGCCCTCGCCCGGGTCGCCATCTCGGCCGCTCCCACCTCCTCGAAGCCCGCGATGGCCGAAGAGAACCTCTCGATCGCGCCGTCGAGGACCCGGTACATGTTCTCCGGCCCGATCGGGGGGCCGCTCTCCGCCTTGTCCGAGAAGGCGAAGTCCTCCTGGACCTCCCCGATCACCATGTAGATGATCCCGGAATAGAGGTGCGCACGGGCCAGGTCGGTCGTGTTCCCCGTCGACGGGTTGCGCCCGTGGTGCTCGGTCAGGATCTGGATCGCTTCGTCGCTCATCCACCGGGCCTGCCCCATCGCCGGGAAGGGGCCGTCGACGAACTCGTTCAGCGGGTCGTCCACGAACCCCTGGTCGAGCGAGAGCCAGGCGTCCCGGGATCCGATCCAGCGCATCTCGTCGGAGACGACCAGGTACGGCTGCCAGGACTGGGAGACGGACGACGCCACGAGGGTGAGGACTCCGTTGACGACCGCGGACGCGGCGCTCTCGTCACGGATGGCCTCCTCGGCCAGATCGTTGGGATTGCTCACGTCGAGGATATCGCAGCCCCCGGCCGCGAGTCCGACGAGGAGAGCTGCGGCCGGGCGCCTTCCGGGCCGGTGCGGCATGCGTCCCTTGCCCAAGGTCAGAAGGTGAAGCGCGTCGAGAGCGTGACGCGCCGCGGCATCGGGATCCCCCACCCTTCGGTCGAGTCGAGGAAGTTGCAGTCGAGTCCGTCGTTGCAGCGGCCGAGGACGTTCCCCTCCGGATCCATCCCCGGGTAGTCGCCCAGCATGAAGAGCTTCAGGTTGCGCACCCCGAGGCTCACCGCGGCCGTCGAGACGCCCCAGCCGTCGACGATGTCGGCCGGGACCCGGTAGGTGAGCGAGAGCTCCCGCCACTGGACCCAGTCGGCGTCGTAGATCCCGTTCATCCCGCTCATCGGCGAGAGACCCTCGATCTCGCGGACCCACGCGACCGCCGCGTCGAGCCTCTCCTCGGGGGAGGAGGCGGGGCTCAGCATCGTGGCGTAGAGCTCCGCGGAGCGCGGGGTGTTTCGGCCGATGGAGTTGTTGGCCCGCCGGAACATCCCGGAGAGGTCCAGGACCTGGTGGCCGAACTTGTACTCGAGGAGCGAGCTCAGCTCGAAGCTGTCCAGGAACGCGAGGCGGAACCCGAACGAGCCCGCGAAGTCCGGGGCAGGCTTGCCGAGGTAGCTGTCGAGGAGCCCGGTCCCGCAGTTGTGCGATGCCAGCGCTCCGTTCGGCGTTCCGAAGGTCTCGTTCCCGATCGCGAGCGGCTTGAAGCTGTTCGGATCGCGAGGCTCGCCGAAGTATGCGAGCGCCTCCTCGCGCGTGGGGACGACGCACTCGCCGCCCACCGGATCGAGGATGTTCAGCGGAATCGGGAGGTCGGCGATCATCGCGCCGAAGAAAGCGCCGGGGGCATAGCCCTCGGTCAGGTAGTTGCGGTAGCGCGGATAGCTCTCGCCCGTCTTCAGCGGGGGAGCCCCGCCCATGTCGGTGATCTCCTCGGTGAGGTAGGCCGTGTTGGCGAAGAGGCTGAGCGAGAGCCCCGGCCGCTGGACCAGGGTGCCGCGGAATCCGAGCTCGAAACCCGAGGCCTCCACCTCCCCGATGTTGTCGAGCTGCTTCTCCGTAAACCCCCCGGTGACCGGAAATTGGCGGGGCACCAGCGCGTCGGTGACCGTCCGGTCCCAGTACGTCGCCTCCACCGACCATGTGTCGTCGAAGAGCCCGAGGTCCGCACCGAACTCCCACTCGTTGGACACCTCGGGCCGAAGCGCCTCGTTCCCCAGGTTCGACGGCCCGATGCCGGGGCCCACGACCGTGCCGAGCGAGGAGTAGGTGGTGGACCTGTCGAACGCGCCCGGCTGGAGTCCGGACTGCCCGAATGCCCCCTTGATGCGAAGCGACGAGAAGGTTTCGCTCTCCCACCTCTCGCTCGGGACAACCGCAAAGTTGGCCTTCGGATAGAAGGCGGTGCTGAACGACTCGCCGAAGGCGGAATTCGCGTCCCAGCGGCCGCCGACCGTCAGGAAGAGCCAGTTGCCCCACCCGACCTGGTCCTGCAGGTACCCGCCGATCTGCGTCACCCGGAGCCACCGCTCGTAGGAGGACTCCGAGCCGAGCGCGGAGAGGGTCTCGAGCCCGGGGCCCGGAAAGTCGCGGCCGGTCCCGCCGACCGACTGGCGCTCCCGGAGAAACCCCTGGCCCCCGAAGAGGAAGGTGTTCTCGATCCCGCCGCTCGTGAACACGTAGGACCCCTTGACGTCCGCCGTGATTTCCCGGCTTCGGTCCTCGTTCACCTCCCGGTCTCCGTCGGGCGCCGACCCCGAGAACTCGTCCACATTCCAACCGTAGGGCCGGAAGGCGACCGCATCGTCGGAGGTGAAGTCGAGCCCGAAGGTGCCGTCGAGGCGGAAGCCAGCGGTGGGGGTGAAGCTGATGTTGGTGGAGCCGGCGAAGTGCTGCGCGTCGACGAAGTTCAGCTGGTAGGCGTTCTCGCGGAGCGTCGCGAACGCCGGCTGCCCGTAGTGGTTGACCTGCCCGAGATCCGGGTCGGTGTTGGCCTTGCGGAGCTGCGACATCAGCGCGGAGGAGAAGACGCCGTAGACGTTGTTCGCGTTGCTCGGCGTATGGTGCTCCATGTCCGCGAAGAGGGTGGTCAGCCCGATGCTGAGATCTCCGCTCGGCACGATCAGGAAGTTCGTGTGCAGCGACGCGCGGCGGTTCGTGTCGCTCTCGGGCTCGAGCCCCTCCACCGGTTCGAAGTTCCGGGCCGCGTCGTAGGGACCGTCCTCGTGCGCCAGCCGAGCGGAGGCGAAGTACCGGAAGAGGTTCGATCCGCCGGAGACGGACCCGGAATAGCTCTGGCCGAACCCGGTGGTGAGGACGTCGGGAATGATGTCGCGCACGACCGGCCGGAAGGGCTCGACGGGCTCTCCCCACCGCTCGGACATGACCCGCACGGCGTCCGCGAGCCGCTCCGCGTCTCCGTCCCCCGTGCACCCGGGGCTCTCGCAGGCCCGCCCGGCGAAATCCGCGACCGGGAGGATCCGGTCGGTCGGCACGCTGATCCCGGTGGCGTCGGCCCGGAAGGTGAAGCGCGGAGCCCCGAGGTCGCCCCGCTTGGTGAAGATCTGTATCACCCCGTTCGAGGCTTCCGTCCCGTACAGCGTGGCCGCGGCGGCGCCCTTCAGGATCTCGACGCGCTCGATGGATTCGGGAGGGATGTCGTCGAGGCGGGAGGGGCTCCCCTGGTCGTTGAAGCTCTGGACGGCGGAGCGGTCCACCCGCACGCCGTCCAGGTAGACGAGGGGCTCGTTCAGCTGCGAGAGCGATGCCGACCCGCGGATGCGTATGCGGGCGCCCTCGCCGGTGTAGCCCGAGGAGGGGAGCGCCACGACGCCGGGCTCGCGGCCGGCGATGAGCTGGCTAAAGTCGGAGATCGGCGCGGTCTCGAGCTCGGCGGCGTCGAGCGTCGCGATGGTGTGGCCCAGCCTCCGCTTCTCGGTCGCGACGCCCGTCCCCGTCACGACGATCTCGTCGAGTGCGAGCGCGGCCACCGCGATGGCGAAGTCCACCCCGGACGTCTCGCCCGCCGTCACTGTCACTGTAGCTTAGCTACATCCAGTAGCGTCTAAGGACGTTTCACAAGATATCTTATATCGTTGCCAATCAAAGATTTATACCTACACATGCCTCGCTTTGAGTTCCCTCTACGTTTCTTGATATCTGATGCGATCCCACATATTATGAGGTAATGGATGACGTAACCCGCACACCCGCTCCGACCCGGAAGACCAAGCCGAAGGGCCGCCATCCCCACAAACGGCTCTCGGCTGCCTTCGTGCGCTCCGCACGTCCCGGGAGGCACTGCGACGGCAATGGACTCTACCTCTACGTCCAGCCGAGCGGTGCCCGCAGTTGGGTGCAGCGCCTCGTCATTCGCGGCCGCCGCCGCGACTTCGGACTCGGCAGCGCCGCGCTGGTGTCGCTGGCCGAGGCTCGCGAGAAGGCAAGGGCCAACCGGAAGCTCGCCCGAGAGGGCGGCGATCCGCTCGCCGAGAGACGGCGGGCGCGGGGCGTCCCCAGCTTCGCCGAGGCGACCAAGCGCGTCCTGAAGCAGAAGCAGGCCGGGTGGCGGAGCAAGCGGCACGGCAGGGACTGGCTATCGACTCTGGAGCGCTACGCCTTTCCCAAGGCCGGCGACATGGCGGTTTCGGAGGTGGCGACGGCCGACGTGCTGGAGATCCTGACCCCGATCTGGCACTCGAAGGGGTCCACGGCTCAGTCGGTGCACCAGCGCATGCGCTCGGTGTTCGAGTGGGCGGTGGCGATGGAGTATCGGACCGACAACCCCTGCGACCGGGTCCGCTCGGTGCTCGGGCCGCAGAACCGG
>JAAXGI010000144.1 GCA_012267505.1 Gemmatimonadota bacterium | reverse complement strand
GTCGTCGGGGAGACCATCCGGTCCCCGGACCGCGAGATCATGGGCACCGTCGAGCAGATCGGCTGGCGCCTGACGCGCATCCGCACCTTTGAGAACCGTCCCCTCTACGTTCCGAACTCGGTCTTCGCGAGCATCGCGATCGAGAACTTCACCCGGATGCTCAACCGCCGGATCTACGAGACGATCGGGGTTCGCTACGACGATTCGAGCCGGGTACAGCCGATCGTCGACGATGTTCGGACGATGCTCGAATCGCACCCCGGGATCGACCCTGACGAGTTCCTGATGGTGAACTTCAACGCGTTCGCTCCTTCCTCCCTCGACTTCTTCATCTACGCCTTCACCCGGACCAAGGCGTGGGACGAGTACCACGCGGTCAAGCAGGACGTGCTGCTCAAGGTGAACGAGATCATCGAGCGCCACGGGGCGGAAATCGCGTTCCCCACCTCGACCATCCACGTTGCCGGGAGCGTTGCCGCGGGGACGGGCGCGGCGGCTCGATTGGAGGACGCCGGGGAGGGGGAGGGATCCGCTGCGGCCAAGTCCGGGTCGTAGGGGTGTCCGCCGGTCGCTGCGGTGTGCGGGACGGTCAGGCGGCGCGTGCCGTGGCCTCGATCCGCTCGATGACCGGGGGAAGCTCGCTCAAGCACGAGATCTCCCCGTCCGCCGCGGCCGTTTCCAACGGGCGAGGCGCTCTCTCCCGGTTGACCCAGACGGTGTACCAGCCGAGCCGCTGCGCCGCCGCCACGTCGTTCTCCAGGTGGTCGCCGACGTGCACGATCTCCTCCGGCCGGAGGCGCATCCGCCGCATCGCCTCCTCGAACATGGCGGGCTCGGGCTTGCTCGATCCGAGCTCGCCGGCCTGGATCGCGAAGTGGAAGAAGGGACCGATGTCGAGCCGGCGGACGTCGGCGTTCCCGTTGGTGAGGGCGCCGATCACGTACCGCCGCCGGAGGGTCCGCAACACCTCCACCGCGTGCTCGTAGTACTCGATGGAGTGCCGCGAAGCGAGGAACACCTCGAATCCGGCCCGGGCGAGACGCTCCGCCTCCTCCGCCCCGTATCCGGTTCGAAGGAGAGCGTTCTTGAGCACCTGCACACGGAGCTCGCTCACGTCATGCTGAAGGTGCGGCGTCTTCGCGACGATTGACCCCCGCACCCTGAACAGGGCGTCCCGGTCGTAGCGTGCCGCCATGTCCGGGCAGTTCGCGTCGAGCCAGGCGCGCAGATCCCGCTCGGCGCAAGCGATCGCGGGCTCGACGTCCCAGAGCGTATCGTCGAGATCGAAGGTGACCGCGCGAATCGGTCCGGAGTGGATGGGGTCGGCGGCCATGCTCGGGAGATTATAATCGCCGCCCGTCCGGGTCACAGACATGGGTCCCCCCGGCCCCGTATCGCGGCCGCGAGGAACGCTCCGCGGGCCCGCGCCGGGGAAAGGCCGGCCGAACGCCCCGCCGACCGTCCCCGCCGGACCCCGGAACCGAAGAGGTGAAGCCGATGTCGTCCAATCGGGCGAAGGTCTATATCGACGGCCACGTGGGCACCACGGGGCTTCGCATTCGGGACTGGCTGCGCGGGCGCGGCGATCTCGAGGTCCTGGATCTCCCCGAGGCGACACGCAAGGATCCGTCGGCGCGCCGTGCGCGGGTGGACGAGGCCGACGTGGCCGTGCTCTGCCTGCCGGATGACGCGGCGCGCGAAGCGGCGGAATGGGCGGCGGCGAGCGGGACCCGGGTAGTGGACGCGAGCACCGCGCACCGGGTGGCGGAGGACTGGGCCTACGGGTTGCCAGAGCTCGACCCGGGGCGGCGTGCGCTCATCGGGAGCGCGGCGCGCGTCTCGAATCCCGGCTGCTATCCGAGCGGCTTCGTGCTCCTCCTCCGCCCCTTGGTCGATGCGGGCGTGCTGGCGTCGGACTCGCCGCTCGCGGTGCATGCTCTCTCCGGCTACTCCGGAGGCGGCCGTGCGCTCATCGAACGGTGGGAGTCGCCGGACAGCGGGCTCGGAGACCTTCCCTTCGAGGCGCCCTATGCGCTCGAACGCACGCACAAGCACATCCCGGAAATGACCCGCTACGCGGGACTCGTCCGGGAGCCGCAGTTCCTGCCCGCGGTCGGTCCGTTCCGGTGCGGGATGCGGGTCCAGGTTCCGATCCCGGCCGGTTTGTCGGCGGGCGACGGAATGCGGGTGCACGAAGTGCTTGCCGACCGCTACGCGGACGAGCCCTTCGTCCGGGTCGCGCCGCAGACCGGGGCGGCTCTGGACGAGTGGGCGCTGGACCCCCGTGCCTGCAACGATACCAACCGGATCGACCTCCATGTGTACTCGCATCCTTCGGGGCACGTCCTGCTGGTCGCGATCCTGGACAACCTCGGCAAAGGGGCGTCGGGCGCCGCGATCCAGAACCTCAACCTCATGCTGGGTCTCGACGAGGGGGTCGGACTGCCCGGTTAGGGGGGTGGCACCAACTTGGTGCGCCCGCGATGAGTGCGAAGAGCGGTAGGTCGGATTAGCGGAGCGTAATCCGACATCGGGCCCCGCCCGTAGTGCCACTCTCTGTCGGATTACGCCTTCGGCTAACCCGACCTACCGGCTCCGTTGGTGTTCATCCGAATCTGTTGCATTTCTTGGACCATTGGTGTGAACCCGCCCGGGCCGGTCGGCGGTCCCCGACGGGCCGGGTTCAGCCGAGCCGGGTGAACGCGCCCCGCGCGTCGACGAAGGCCTCGGACAGCCCGTATCCCGCGCCGGCCGGGATCCGGAGCCTCCGCCCGCCCTCGACCTTCTGCCCCCGCGGCATCACGGTGACCACCGGAGCGGAACGGGCCGCGGCGAGCGCCTCGGCCACGGTGGCGCTCCGCCCGAACTTCTGCGCGTTGAGCCGGGTCGGAAACATGACGTACCACTTTCCCGCGTCGGCCGCCTCCACGAGCGCGGCAGGGGTGATCCACACCGACGCGGTGGATTCGTGGCCGTCGTGCCGCGCCTCCTGCTCCCGCGGCGCGCCGGCCAAGAAGAAGTGGGTGTCGAACCGCTTCGGCTGGGACTCCGGTGTGATCCAGTGCGCGAACGGGACCAGGCGGTCGCCGGCGAGCAGGAGGTCCTCGGCCTCCGCGAGGGCCAGCATGTCAAGGGAATGGTCCGCGAGGGCGCTTGCGAATCGGCGCTTGATCGCGTCGACCCGGCCGCGTCCGACGAGCTCGGTCGAGCCGCGGGCGCGGGCGAGCAGGATCCCGCATTCCTCGAACGCCTCGCGGATGGCCGCGATCCGGAGCGCGAGACCCTCCGCATCGAGATCGTCCGACCCCTCCACCCGCGCCCGCAACGCCGGTTTCCGATCCGCTTCGTCCACCGTTCCCCCGGGATAGACGAGCGCGCCGGACGCGAACGCGCTGTCGCGGCTGCGGGCGAGCAGGAACAGCTCCGGGCCCTCCGGTCCGTCCCGGGCGAGCAGGAGCGAGGCGGCGGCGCGCGCCGGGATGGGCGGCCTCGCCGCACGGTCTTCCTTCATGCGAAACGTGGTCCAAGCCGCAATATTTCACCGATGTCT
>JAAXGI010000062.1 GCA_012267505.1 Gemmatimonadota bacterium | reverse complement strand
CCGATGAGCGCAAGGATCTGGTTCACACCGATGGACCGGAGAAGCGTCGACTTCCCCGCCATGTTGGAGCCCGTTACGAGCAGGAGCGAACGGGGGGAGGGAAGATCCACGTCATTTCGTATACAAATCTCCGGATCAAGCAGTGGGTGGCCGAGCGCAGCGGCGCTGACGTCGCATCCCTCATCTGAGGTGATCTGCGGAAAGCACCAATCCGGATGGTCGAAGGAGAGGCCGGCGAGTGCCGAGCAGACCTCGATTTCCCCTAGGCACCGCATCCACTCGCTGCACGCGGCGCCGTATCGGGCATGCCACCTTTCGAGCCTGTCCGCCACGTGGACGTCCCAGGAGAAGAGAGCGACCAAGGGAACGTGCAAGAGGGACTCGCGCACATTCGCCAGGTCGGTGAGGCGCACCAGGTGACGAATCGACCGTCCTGCCCCAAGGCCCGGAGTCTGAAGCCTACGCCGGAGCTCGGCAACGAGACTGCTCTCGCCGGGAATCTCTTCCGCAGCTCCCAACAGCCTGGCCGATGCGCCCATTACACTCTGGGCCGCTTCCGCGCCACGGAGAGTCGGTGAGGTGTACTTCGCGGTGGCACGGTTCAGCACGAGCGCTCCGACGGCTCCGAGGACCGGGAATAGACCCGGAGTCCAGCCGAGCAGCCAGGCAATGAGCGAGGCCGGCGTGAACACCCCGAGGAAGCGGCCGGTGCGAAGGACGGCAGGGTGGCTCTCAAGCCATCTCGGCTCCTCGAGCCATGCCAGGAACGCCCCCCCTCCCTCGAGAGTCCCTCCCGACTGTTGCCCCTCCCGCCCCAGGAGCTCCAGCCTCTCGCGGAACGGTCCTTCCCGCACAAGGGCACGCACGACGCCCTGCCGCCTGCGAACGTCCTCAATCCAGTCCGGATCGGGATCCGTCGCGGGTCGCTCGCGGTCGGCCCTGCAGCTCCCCAACAGCACTCGAGCACTGGATCGACGGGTGGCAAGCGGATTCAACAATGCGTGGGCGAGCATTGCCTTCCCCGGGATTGTCGTGACACGCCCGAGCAGGTGGGCGAGCGACGCCCGCCCCACCACGTCGAGGTCGCCCGCATAGGGGTGCTCGGCCCGTACGTCTATGGCCACCGGGTCCGCGACCTCCGCCCACCTCCGCGCAAGCCGGGCCCGGGCCTCCCGGCTGATCTCTTCCCTCAGGCGCTCCCGCGCCGACCTCTTGCGGAGGCTCCGGTGCAGGCAGACGAGACCGACGAATGCGACGAGCCCTGCTCCTCCAAGCACGAGGAGCAGGGTCCAGGACTCACGGGGGGTGGTCTCGAGGAGCAGGATACAGGCGGCCGCACCGAGAAACGTGACCACCCTGAGTCGCGAAACCCTGAGTGCGCGATTCTCCAAGCGCAGCGCTTCAGCTGAAGCCTGGACTTCCCGCGCACGGTAATGCTCGGCAGGACTCCGGCTCACCGGTCGCCATCCACCGGGACAACTCGACTCTCGGCTGGCCTCCCCGTCGGGTATGCGGCCAGTGGCGCTGAAGAGGGAGTGCGAGAGATCAGCCTCATTCCAGATACAGCCTCACCAGATCCAAGGGTTGGCAACCCGCGCGGCCGAGCTTCCGCGGGTCCCCGTGGCTTCGCCATGAGTGTAGCGAATTCCGGAATGAGGTAGAGAGCTTCGCGGCCATACCTCACAGGGCCATCGGACTGCACACCGGGAATGGCGCTGGATCACGTCCACACATGAGGGCGGTACCCGTCAACGGGTTCGGGCTGCCGATTCCGGGGCATGCCGATCGCGGATTCCAACGGACGCCGAACAACCTTGGGCTGACGGGGCGGTGCTGGATGACCTGATGTAGCCACTGTCACTTCCCTTCCTCGCGGAGGCCCCGTGAGGAGAGGAGGATGATGATGGCACAGCGGAGGCGATATTCGTGCGCAACGTTCACGAAGTCTTGCGTCTGAGGCACAGGCTGGGCCGCAACCTGCGGGAGATCGCTGCTGTGGTGGCCATCTCGCTCAGCACGGTGGGCACACTACCTGCGCAGGCGCGCGCCTGATCCCAGGTGGTTTCTTCCCGAATTCTGGTTCGAGCTCGCAGACATGCGGGCGCTTCGGGCCATCTGGCCCTAAGACACCTCGACCACGAGCTGGCCCCCGGTCCAGGTGGGTGAGCTCGCCGGTCGCGGCCTGCGGCTCGAGCAGGAGCGCATCGCACTCGACCCGCGCATGCGGGACGCCCTCGAGGCAGCTCTCACCCGGGACGTTCCGGGGAAATCCGCCTTTGCCGATGCGGAGAGACCACGGACCAATCGGGTCGCCATCGCCGGAAGACGGCGGTGATGCGGATTCAATGCCTACGCCCAGAGACGCATAGTCGCTCTCCTGCGAAGTGATCCGACCCTGACTCGGGGCACCCGACCTCACGCGGCGTGGTCACGACGGTTGACTCGAGGGCCGGTACGGCACAAAACGAATCTTCAACTTTCAATTTGTGCACAGATCGATGCCCCGGACCGCCGTGATCGAACGCGACATCGCGCCTTGCCTGATCGAGCTTTTCGACCAGTGCCCGTTCGTGACGGCGACCGGGCCGCGTCAGTCCGGGAAGACGACCCTCTGCCGCGCGGCCTTCCCTCACCAGAAATACGTCAATCTGGAGGCCCCGGACCAGCGGGAATTCGCCCGATCCGATCCCCGCGGAGATTCCTAGCCCAGGTGGGCGACGGCGCCATCCTGGATGAAATCCAGCGTGTCCCCGAACTCCTCTCCTGCCTCCAGGTCGTTGCCGACGAGGAGAGGCGGAACAGCCTCTTCGTCCTGACGGCGAGCGGGCACTTCAAGCCCTCGGGCGCCATCAGCCAGTCGCTGGCGGGGCGCACGGGGCTTCTCCGCCTCCTGCCTATTTCCCTTGCCGAGCGGAAGCGTACAGGCACCGAAAACTGAATCAAGAGATCACTGGCCGGAATGACAGTTGCCGGGCGGGTTTTCACACCCGCAAGGAAAACGCGCCTTTCCACGGCGCACGGTAGAGTAAGGGACTGGCGCGG
>JAAXGI010000276.1 GCA_012267505.1 Gemmatimonadota bacterium | reverse complement strand
GACGATGTGGTCGGGCCGGTGGCGGAGCGCGTGACGCACCAGGTCGCGGATGGAGACGGGTGTCTCCGATCCGATGGCCCCGGCCTCGAACCGTAGGCAGTTGGCGCGCTCGATCCTGAGTTCGAGCGTGTCCTCGATGGCGACGATGCGCTCATCGGTGGGCAGCAGTTCGAACAGCGCGTTCAGGAGCGCGGTCTTGCCGGATCCGGTGCACCCGGAGACGAGGATGTTCCTCCTGGACTTCAGGGTCGTCCGGGCGGCGTCGAGGACTGGCTCGGGCAGCGAGCCCATGCGCACGAGGTCGGCGGCCGTGAACGCGCGACTCCCGAACCGGCGTATGGTGATCGCGACCTCGGGCGCCGCGGGCGGCGTGCAGATGGCGACCCTCGATCCGTCCTCGAGCCGAGCGTCCAGGACCGGTCGGGTGGCGGGATCGAGCCCGAGCGGTCGGGCGATGTGGATCGCGGCGCGCTGGAGCCAGGCGGCGGTGAGCTCGGGTGCCTCGTGAGGCTCGAGCCGGCCGGCCCGCTCGACCCAGACGTTGCCGGGCCCGTTGATCATGATCTCGGAGACGGACTCGTCGCCGAGCAGCGTCTCCAGCCCCGGAAGGAACGGGGTGAGGTGGCCGACACCGCTCGCGCGCTTCATATCCGGCCCTCCTCACGGAGCCGCCAGTAGCTCTTGTTCCTCGGCAGGTAGTGGGGCTTCAGGTAGACGCGCCGGGCCGGAAGCGACTCGACGCCGTCGTAGGGGAGGCAGATCGCCTGATAGTTGGCGAGGAGCGTGAACTCGCGCGGTGTGAACACCGCCTCCCTCTGCCGACGGAACGACTTGCTCGCTCCTATCGTCCCCTTCCCGCCTCCGGCCCGGCCGGAGAGGAGCGAGAACTCGGGCCGTCCGGTCGTCTCGGTGAAGGTGTAGGAGGGCTGGGTCTTCATGACGGAGCCGCACATTTCCGAGGCGATCCGGGCCGATGCTTCGTCGGAGAGCGAGAGGAAGATCCGGGTGCGGAGCGTCTGGACGAGCGTGCGCCACGCCTCGCCGGAGGGCAGCACGGAGCGGAGCGAGGAGAGCGACTGGGTGGCGACGATCGGGATGCAGCGGCACTGGCGCGTGAGCGCGAACGCCTTCTCGTCGCCGGAGGGGTCGTCCTGTCCCACGGTGGCGAAAGCCTGGTATTCGTCGCAGATGAACACGGCCGGCCGCATATAACCGTCGGGTCGGCGCGCCACTTCGGCGGGACGCCGTAGCAGCGCCTGCATCCACGCGTTCTTGAGCAGCACGCCGATGGCGCGGGCAAGCGCCGGGTTGGCGCCCGCGGGCATGTTGAGCGCGAGGACCCCGCCCTCGTCGATCAGCTGTGCAAGAGGCGGCAGCCTGCGCCGGAGTCCCGGTACGGGCCGGACATCGGGGGCATCGTCGTCCGGCTCGGTGGTGGCGGTTTCCTTCGGCGGCGGCGGACAGAACACGCCCGCCACGTCCGGCTGGTCGAAGAGCGAGAGGAACACCGAGATCCCCTCGACGATCGAGGTGCGGAGCTTGGCGTCGAGCGCCGACCAGTCCTTGGCGTACCAACGCTCGATCGCCTCGACCCGCTCGGCGAACTCCCTCGCGGCCCCGCTTCCTACGTATTCCGTCTCGTACTCGATGCCGAGTTCGGCGAGCTTCGCCCGGAGCGCAGAGTCGAGGCGGCATCCGGCTTTCGCTGTCCCGGGCACCGCCTCCCAGGCGGCGTCCTCGAGCTCTTGCTTGTGATCGGTCAGGTCCTTGGCGGTGATCAGCGCCCGGACGGGACACGCCTTGTCGGCCATCGCCCGGGCCTCGCCGATCTTCCTGGCCAGGAGTTCCGCGTCCACCGTGCAGCGGTAGACGTCCTGGAGGGTGACCCAGCTCCCCGGCAAGAGCCGGAACAGTTCAACGATCCAGCGGATCGCCAGAAGGCTGAATCACGGCAGGGAATCGTATAAGTTCATATAGGACTGCACGATCTGTGCTTCCCGCCGTTGGGTCGTAACGGGTTCCATCGCACTGAAATAGCTGAGAAGTGGTCTAAGAAGGCGGGAATCTCGCATCTCATGGGGTATGCGTGCGATCCGCTCCGTCTCAAGGTGCCCGTGTCGGCGGCGGCGACGAGGTCAAGGGTCTTCCGTACGCGGTATCGCTGTCGGGCAGGCGGTCAAGCCCAGCCCCTTTTCGGCGGTGTGGCTATCAAGGATCAGATGCTCCAGCCAGCCCACGGCTCCGTTCGACGCGGAGTTCGTGTTCAGGTCCGGTTCGGAAACTCCGCGCCGAGATCGACGCCCGGATGGCCCGTGTGTGGGGCTTGGACGAAGGAGACGTCGGCGTGATCTTCCGGGACTTCACCGAGAGCGCGGTCCCTCCTTCTTACCGGGCCGCGCTGGTGGAGCGGCTGGAGGAGTTGGGGTGAGGGGGCTGAGGGACGGTGCGTCCTGCTTGTCTCCGACACGGTCGCCCCACCATCTCGTCAGGAGCTTGATCGGACCATGATGATGACCGCCTGGGGAAGTCAGGTCGGCGCGCTGGATCTGTTCTCGTCAGAAACCGGGCGGGGCGAGAGATGGTCGACCCCGGGGGTGTTGGGGCGTCCCTTGGATGCCCCAGCCAGGCCGGGCCACCTCGCTTGACGGCCCCATCAAGCTCGAATACCGTTCCTCACCGTCGTTTGGAAGCCACATCACGAAGGCCGGTGGCTGAGTCCCCTGTTTTCTTGCTAGGAAGATCTCCGATCGAAGGACGCTTCAAATGGAAGTGCCGCTAGCAGTTCTTGCCGACAGCGCTAATGTAAGCCAAGAGGGTAAACTCAATATCCTCGGTGCTTTTAACCGGATCAGCGGAGTAACGGTTCCGGCTACCCATCCCCACATGACGTTGGTGTTCACCTTGGAGGCCGACATCGCCGAGACGGGCCGAACTCACAAGGTGAACATCCGCTGCATGGACGAGGATGGGGGCAAGTTGCTCGAAATCAACGGAGATGTCCATGTCCAACAGGCCTCCAGCACCGTCAGAATCAATCAGGTCATGAACATTCAAAATCTGGTCTTTCCGTCATTTGGGCGATACTCCTTCGTGATCCTCGTGAACAACGAACTCAAGAAACGGGTACCGTTGGAGTTCGCGGCCGCCAAGGCAGACAGTTAGGGTGAAGGGTGACCGGAAGCTACTAGAT
>JAAXGI010000046.1 GCA_012267505.1 Gemmatimonadota bacterium | reverse complement strand
GTAGAGGTCGGCCCCGTGGCGCAGCGGCGCGGCGTGCCGATGGTCACGACGGCGGCCACGAACCCGAGCGTGACGGAAGCGGGCGACCTCGTCTTCATGGCCGCCTACACGGACCGGTTCCAGGGAGGGGTCATGGCCCGGTTCGCGAGGGAGGCGCTCGGGGTCACGACCGCCGCCTTCCTCACGGAGCGCGGGGACGTATATGCCGAGGGCATCGCCGAGTTCTTCGCCCTCAGCTTCCGCGAGTTGGGGGGGACGGTCATAGCCGAGGAGTTCTACGATGCGGGCGCGACGGACTTTTCGGCGCAGCTTGCCCGCATCTCGGCGGGAGTGCCCGAGATCCTCTTCCTGCCGGGCTTCCCGACGGAAGTCGCGCTCATCACCCGGGCGGCGCGCGCGCTTCCCCTGGCAGACGCAGACGGCGGGCAGACCGTCTTAGCCGGTGGGGATACGTGGGACAACCCGGAGCTCCTTGAGAACGAGGCCGCCGAAGTCGAGGGTGGCTACTTCACGACCCACTTCTCGCCGGACACCGATGAGGAGGCGGCCCGCGCATTCGTCGCGGCCTACCAGGCGGCACACGGGACGCTCCCGAGCGGGGGCGATGGGGTGAACTACGATGCGGTGCGGATCTTCGTCGAGGCCGCCGAGCGGGCGGGCACTCTGGAAGCCGATGCCGTGCGGCGGCAGATCGCGGCCACCGAAGACTATGCGGGGGCCACGCGTATCGCCCGCTACAATGAGGACCGCCATCCGACCAAGAGCGTGGTCATCATGTCGGTGCGGGACGGCGCGAAGACGTTCTTCCGGCAGGTGGATCCCTAGGCGGTGCCTCTCGGGTCCGCTGGCCGGGACCGAACCTGTTGTCGACGCGGATGCCGGATCAGGGCACTGCGCCCCGGGGCCAGGCTTTCGTCGGTTCTCTGCAGCCGGGGTCCCGCGTGCGAGACGCGTGCTACAGGTCATCCCTCCGGAAGAGCGTGCCGTGGGGCTCCCACGAGCTCGTGAACCGCTCAAGCCGCCGGTCTGTGTCCGCGTCGGAGTTCACCACGAAGAACGCACGGGGCATGCGGGCCCTCCAGCGATAGGCGGCGGTGCAGCCGGGGAGCCGGTCCATCCATTCCCGAAGCTGCTCGCGGTGGGAAGAACTCCTGTTGAAGTGGTGGTAGACGACCGCCGTGCGTCCCTCGGCCAGCCGCTCCGCTTCGGCCAGAGGAATCCTCTTCGCGTTTTCCGCCTTGCCGGGGCTGAAACGGTCATCGCGGCAGAGGCCGTTGTCGGGGTCGGCAAAGACGAGATCGCACTCGTAGAGCCGGTCCATGACCCGCTCGAACCACTCTTCGCGCCACCGTTTCCGGTCGCGGACGCGGATGGCGTCGACATCGACGGGTTCGTCGGCGAAGACGGCGTTCCCGAGGATACCGGTATTCCGGATCTCTCCGACCGATCGCCTTCCCTCGTCGACCAGCGAGCGCAGCGCGTCGAAGAGCTCGGCGTCGAGATGCCTCCATCGCCGGGGCTCCTCGAGGTAGGTGGTCAAGCCCCCATGACCGGGGCTCTTCGATATCCCGTAGCTGCAGAGGTACCAGGCCACGCCCAGACGTCTCCCCGCACCGACCGCACGAAGGAGTCCGTACTTGGCGTAGTCGCCTATGTCGCCGACATAGCGATCCTGCATTCAGGACTCCCTGGCCTCGACCGGTGCGATGTCCGGGGAAGGCGGGGCCGCTAGCTCCGCCTCCCCGGCGGATGCCCTCAACGGTAGTGCGGAGTTGGCGATACTGACGAAACAGCAGGTCGCGTGCGGCTGGTCCGAGTCATCGAGTCCGTATGGGTCGTCGTAGATGTCCTGTCGCATCCGGCCTCCCGGCGCGACCCCCATCCCCATGTCCTCGTTCGGCGATGGGCATGCTACCACCTCGAAACCCATCTGATCCATGCGGCGCTGCGCCATCAGCCGCTCGTACCGCTTCCGCTTCATCGGGTAGGTGACGATCTGGAGTCCGCCGCGCTCGGCTTCTCCGGTCAGATGCTCCTCGGTCGCGTACCCTTCTCCGAGATGCATGGCCGCAAACCGGCGATTGATTCCAGATCCCGCGGTCGGGGCTGTTTGAGGGGGTTGTTGCGGGGGGTCGAAGCCGGTTGGGAGGTGGCGGGACGTGGGGAACAGGGGGTAGTCGGCCATGACGGCCATGGCGATACGGCAGTGAGGTGAACTGGATCCCAAGATTGGTGCACTGGGAGACCGTTGGAGACACGAGGGCCGTGATCGCGCATCAGACCCGGATAGCCTGCGGACTCAGGCGGAAGCTGGGGGCGGGATGTCGTGGTTGAGCCCGCACCAGGCAGCGAGGACGCGTAGGCGGACGGGCTCGTGGTGTAGGAACTGCAGATAGCCGCCATCCGCGCCGTGTCCCTCGTGTACCGCGTCACACTGGGGATTGTACTCCAAGCCATCGGGCCTAAGTTGAGGGGCTCCGGTGTCGGACTCGCCGGGGCCGTCCGTTCGGACCCGCAAGCAACGGCGAGCACGAATACGATGAGCAGCAGACGGCGCATGGGATGATCTGCTTTGGCGGGTTGGCAATCGGTCGACGCGGAGGCTGCCTCACTTCACGACCATGCTGTGATAACTACCGCTCAGTGCGAAGCTCGCGATAGGCTTGGTGGGATGCGGGATGAGCTTCATGCGTAATCACGGGCGTTCTTAGAACTGTGTACTATGACCGCCATATTGACACCGAGTTGGCAGACACTCTGAGGCCAGGTGGCCCTCTAAATTGGTTGATGGCTCATGTGCGCTCCGGTGATGGGCGTGCATGCCACGCGCATCTTCAGTTCCGCAGGACGCGTAGTGGCGACCGCCGGCACGGTAGCATCCAACTCTATTGGGGACGCACGAGTCCTCTGGAAATCCAGTTGTGGCGAGGCAGCAAAGTGCGGCTAACCGCCGGCCGTACCTACCGTCAGGGCAGTGAACATCTGCTCACTAGCTCAATTCCCATCTCCAAGCTCAGCGTGTACGAAGGCGAATTACGCGCCCATCTTCTCCGGGCCCAAGACCACCTGTCGGGGAACCGCCGTCGTCAGGCCTTCCTAAAGGGCGAAGCGATCTGTCATGCAGGCCTGATGTGGCGTTATGGGCACGATTGGTGCTCAGGCGACCCACTTGTGGCCGTCGATTCCGAGGTGCGAATCGGGTTCCGCCATCGTGGCGAGGAGCACGCTGTCAACGCCACGCTTCGACAGCGCCTGGGCCTGCGTTCCGGGTCTCTGCCGAACAAGCTTGATGCGTTGGGCGTGCTCCCAACGGGCGATCTGGTTCTGGTCGAAGTGAAGGACGCCATGGGCAGCATCGAGCGTGCCGTCGTCCAAATCGCCGTTCATATGGCGCGCTTCTCACGCCTAATGAGTGGTGGTCCTCGACTTGACAAGGTCCAAGCAATGCTCGATCAGAAGCGCGACGTCGGCGTTATCCCTTGGGAGTGTCCGCGCCTGGGCGAAGCGCCCCGTATTGTACCGTGGATTGCAGCTCCGGATGATTCGGACGACTGGCCGATGGGTTGGACTGAGGCTATCTATAGCTGCGACGAGAACCTGAGTCCCTTTCTGTCGAACCTGAGATTGGTTCGCCTGAGTACTTGCGGGAGTATTCTCGATGAGGCGATACGATGACCGATTGGAGGACTGTCGCGAAAGCTCATCAGATCGGGTGGAAGTCCACGACGAAAACTCTCCCCCCGGAAGCGCGAGAAGACGGTCCCTACTACTTTACGACCGATGGACGAGAGAAAGGGCGGCGCTATCCACACTGTCTACCCCGTCGTTTTGCTGCCTACAACCTGCTTGTTGGCGTGCGTGACGAGGCGTTGGCACAGTTCCATGCTGCCGATATCACTTGGAACAGCGGCACACCGAGAGCTGGTCTGCATGCCGACAACCACGGTCCCACGACGAGCCTCTTGAGTTCGCAAATCCAATGCATCAATAGCCTTCTCAGCCTCGAGATGCAGCCTGATCTCCTGCTCGACCGCCTCCGACGCTTCGAACCAAGTGCCGGGAAGATCGTTCCTATTCGTCGTACCAGGCCAGATAGCCCAAAGGGTCTCGTGGCCTTCGAGTGGATCGGCTGGGGCAACTACCTCCGAGAGCCAGTCCGAGGTGAACGCAAACCCGGATCCAGGGTCACGAGCGCGGATGCGTTGATTATCGTTGAGTGTGAGGATGGACACCGCACAGGTTTTCTGGTCGAGTGGAAGTTCACGGAGAGCTACCACAACCCGATTCCATTCATCACTTCCGCAGGCACTGATCGTCGCGAAATCTACCGCTCTCAGTACGAAGATGCCTCCGGTCCTTTCGTCGCCAACAAGCCGCCGATAGAGGCCTACTTCCACGAACCCCACTATCAACTTTTGCGTCAGAGCCTCCTTGCCCAAGGCATGCTCCAAGCCCGCGAGAACGGGGTTGATCGCATGATCGTCCTCGACCTTGTCCCCAACGCGAATCGTACCCTGATGGACTGTGTTCCCGAAGCCCTCAAGCCCTACGGAAACACCGTCGACACAGTCTGGCAGAACTTGGTCCCCGGACCCGATGTGCGTTTCATTTGGCAAGATACGAAGCCGTGGCTGACTGCGACGCCTGAACTCGCAGAGCGCTACGGAGGGCTCTTCGACTCTTAGCTTGGATGTCTACGGAGTTGCCGGTGGTGTGCGGCTTGACGGCTCCGTTCGGGCTCAATGGCGGGTGCAGGCGCGGTCCACGTTCGCCTCCGCACTACCACCGGCCGCCGCAGCCTCGTTCCGCTGGGCGGCGATTCCGACGGGCGTTGACGTGGGCGGCGACCATGACGGGTCGGTGGTCGGCGGCGGGTGCACTGGCGACAGGGTTCGGAGAACAGTGCCCTGCCCGCCCGCTGTCCTGACTGTTCATCGGACCGGGTAGGATCGTTGGAGGACGAGCCCGTCGCTCCCGACACTCGGCGGAGATTCAGGAGCGTACCTCCTACTAGGCTGGGGCTCTTCACGGATCCGCGTGAGGAATCCCTCGTCGCGGTACGGTCAGACTCCCGGAGTGGTCCCGGCCCCCCCGCACCACCGCGGGGGTTGCGTGCCACTACCGCATGAGTTCCTAGGGCTCGAACTCGCGGACGCGCGTATCGCCGCTGCGCCGGATCGTGCGGACGCCGGTCACGCGGGTACTCTCGTTCTCCGGGAGCGGGTCCTGGCCCTTCGCTTTCCCGAGCTCCGCCACGCTCGCGAGCGACGCGAGCTTCTTGGCGCCGGCGACGGCCTTGGCGTCGCCTCCGTACCACTCGAACCAGGGGAGACCAGCCTCGCTGTACTCCTTCGCCGACGGTGGGAGGGTCGGCGGCCGTTCGCCTGTGACAGCCATCCACTGCGTGGAGTTGGCGATACTGACGAAGCAGCGGCTGGCGTGCCGCTGGTCCCAGGCATCGAGACCGTACGGGTCGTCGTAGATCTCTTGGCGCATCCGGCCGCCCGGCGCGAGCCCCATATCCGGGGCCGGAGAAGAGCACACGTCCGGGCCGGCCTCGAAGTCCATCGCGAAACGCGGGGACATCAGCCGCTCGTACCGCTTCCGCTTCATCGGGTAGGCGACGACTTGGAGTCCGCCGTGCTCGGCCTCTCCGGTCAGCTGCTCTTCGGCCGTGTATCCTTCTCCGAGAGGCATGGCCACGAACTGGCGGATGAAGCCCTTCTCCACGCAGTAGCCATCCAGCCAAGGCTGTTCGGGGAGGACGAGATAGTCCTGCGGGTCGCCGTTCAGGTGGTTCACCCAGTCGTCGCCGGTAACCGCGCAGATCTTCCCCGTAGCGATCTTGACCGCGAACGGGTAGTCGGAGCCCCCGAACGAGATCCACATCGCCTCGGCCTGGTGCATCGGCGTGATCACGCCGCCTCGCCGGTGCCACGCCTGCGGGAGACGCGCCGCGTAGTCGTCGAGATGCCGGAGGGGGAAGCGTCCGAGGCCCGGCGGGAGGGGGTAATCCGTTCCATCGTCCGGGATCCGGAGCGTCCGCTGGAAGTCGATCGTGCAGCGCGCATCGGGGTGCACGTCAGGGTAGCGGATTGCCAGGCGGTTGTTCTCCAGAGTGATCATCGCGTCTCCATCCTCCATTCCCGGTTGGTCATTACCAGTCGCCGTCCCGCACCTCGCGCACCACGCGGAGGAGCGCATCATCGGGGGCCTCCTTCAGCTGCCGGATCAGCTCGGCGAAGAGTCGCGGCCGCCTCCGGATGATCTCCTTGAGATCGCTCGAGACCTTCCCGCCTAGCGCGAGAAGCATGTCCCGGTCCACGTCCAGCTCCCGCGCCAGCCGGGCCGTCGTAGCCTCGGAAGGCGGAGCGACGTCGCCCCGCTCGATCTTGCTCAGATAAGCCGGCTCGATCCCGATGCGTGCGGCCACCTGCCGGAGCGAGTAGCGCCTGTCGTCCCGGCGGAGTTTCTCGCGCCGGTCGCGAACGAAAGCCCCAAATCGTGTCATGTGTCATACATACTACATACTCCTCCGCGGGTCAACCCCCTCCCGCTTCCCGGCGGGGTCGACCCGTCCTCACCCTCCGGCTAGATTGGCGGCTCCGTGCGGAGCAATTCTCCGCGGCTCGCCTTCCCACTCCGCCCCGCCGATGGCCGACGACCCGAGCCGACCCCGTGTGTTCAGCGGCATGCAGCCGAGCGGAGAGGCGCACCTCGGCAACTACCTCGGAGCGCTCCGCCAGTGGGTCGAGCTGCAGGAGAGCCACGAGTGCTACTTCTGCATCGTGGACGAGCACGCGGTCACGGGCGGCGACTATGCCCCGGCCGACTTCCCGAGCCGGGTCTTCGATCTCGCGCTGAGCTACCTCGCCGTGGGGCTCGATCCCGAGCGGAGCACGATCTTCGTCCAGTCGGACGTCCCCGCGCACACGGCGCTCGCCTGGCTCTTCAACTCGGTCGCCGCGGTCGGCGAACTCGAGCGGATGACCCAGTTCAAGGACAAGTCCCGGAGCCTCGAGTCCGTTCCCGCCGGGCTGCTCAACTATCCGGTCCTCCAGGCGGCCGACATTCTCCTCTACCGCGCCGAATGGGTTCCCGTCGGCGAGGATCAGCTCCAGCACCTAGAGCTCTCGCGCGAGATCGCGCGGCGGTGGAACGCGCGCTTCGGGGAATTCTTTCCGGAACCGCAGCCGCTGATCGGCGGGGTGGGCCGGATCCTCGGGCTCGACGGTGGCTCGAAGATGAGCAAGTCGCTCGGGAACACGGTCGGGATCCTTGCGGGGCCGGAGGAGGTCCAGGCACGGGTCCGGACGGCCGTTACCGACCCGCAGCGGATCCGGCGCACCGACCCCGGCCGTCCCGAGGTCTGCAATGTCTTCACACTCCACGGGCTGTTCGCCGCGTCCGACGAGGTCGAGGACGTCGCGACCCGGTGCCGGGACGCCACGCGCGGGTGCGTCGACTGCAAGCGAATCCTCTCGGACCGGATCTCCGGGCACTTCGGCGAGGCGCGCGAGCGCGCGCGGGAGCTCAGCGCCCGTCCGGGACGGATCCGCGAGGTCCTGGACGCCGGCGCGGAGCGCGCTCGCCGGGAGGCCGCCAGGACGCTCGGCGAGGTCCGCGAGCGGATGGGGATGCGCTGGCGGGGCCTTGAGGGCCTTGCGTAGCCCTGGCGGCAGGGCACGGGTGTCGGCGAGACACAGGCACGGGACGGAATCCGTGACCGGACAACGGCACGTCGCCACCGGGGAGGGGAGATGACGGAGACGCGGAAGGCCTGGTCCACGGCGCGTGCGCTCGCCGGGGTCTTTGTCCCGGCGACGAGTCCGTTCGATCCAGTGACGGGGGATCTGGATGTCGTGGCCCTCCGCGCGAACCTGAGGCGCGTGCTGGCCGCACCTGTCCAGGGGGTGGTCATCGGGGGGACGACGGGGGAGGCGCTCCTCCTAACCCGTGCGGAGCGGAGGGCGGCGATCGGAGCCGCGGCAGAGCTTTTGGGCGACGGGCGCCTCCTCATCGCCGGCACCGGTGCCGAATCCACGCGCGAGACGATCCGGCTGAGCGGCGAGGCGGCCGACGCGGGGGCGGATGCCGTCCTGGTCCAGCCCCCCGCCTACTACAGGAAGGCGATGACCGGCCGGCTCCTCGCACGCCACTACCGCGCGGTGGCCGACTCGTCTCCCCTCCCCGTCATCCTCTATCAGGCGCCGCTCAGCTGCAGCACGCTCGAACTCTCCACACCGCTCGTTGCCGCACTCTCCGAGCACCCGCGGATCATCGGCATCAAGGACTCCCGCGGGAAGCTCCCTGCGCTCGGCGAGCATCTGGCCGCGGTCGCCGACGGGTTCCGGGTCCTCGTCGGAAACGGGGCGATGCTCTATGCGGCGCTCGAGATGGGGGCGGCCGGCGGGATCCTCGGCGTCGCGAACCTCGTTCCGGAATCTGCGGCCGGGATCTACCGGTGCCACCGGGACGGGCGGCATGCCGAGGCGGGCCGGATCCAGGAGAGGATCGGGCCGCTCCACAACGGGATCGTCGTCGCGCTCGGCGTTCCGGGTGTGAAGGCGGCGCTCGATCTACTGGGCGCCACCGGCGGGGTGCCGCGCCCCCCCCTCGCGCCCCCCTATGCACCCGGCGTCGACCGTATCCGCAACCTTCTCGTGAGTGCGGGCGTCGATACGGGTTAGCGGCTTCCGGCTGAGGGTGCGGGTATCAGCTCGCGCCCCAGTTCACCAGCCGCAACTCGCTTTCGTCGATCATGGTGAATTCCGGGGTCCTTCCGGACAGGCTCCCGCTGTCGGCAGGGATGCCCGGGACCCCGTCTCCCGGGCGGTCCATGATGTGTGACCGGCCCAGACGCGCCGTGCCGGACACGTCGCGCTGGGCCAACAGCGGGACGACCAGTTTGTTTCGGCTCCGCGGCGGAGGGGGGATCCTGCTCCTGCTGTCGCTGCGGCGGTCCGGCTCTTCCCGGAAGCGCATGAAGTGCGTCAGGAAATCGCCCACGTACCGGAACGAGCGGATGATATCCGCGAAAGCATCGGTGTGGCGAAGCCCGAAGGCGTGGCCCAGCTCGTGCAGGCATGTCAGGAAGACGACGGTACCCCGGAACAGCGGATCCTCGCGGGCCGCCCGCGCGATCCGCCGCGCCACTGGATCCGGACCGGGCCCGCCGCTAGGATCCGGTCGCCGGTGGGCAGACCCGTCCCGGCACCGGAGCCGCGGAGCCGATCACTTCAACCACGAGCTTGGACAACCACGATGCCGAACCGACTCATGCTCATCCCGGGAGCCCTCCTTGCCGCCTTCTCCGCCTCGTGCGGAGGAGGCGCGGACGCCGACCGGTCTGCCGGGCAAGCCGGCGATCCCGGGAGTGCATCGCCCGGACCGTCCCTCCCCTCCTCAATCGTGGCGGACCGGGGCGGATTCATCCCGGAGGGAATCGAATACGACGAACTCAACGGTCGCATCCTGACGGGATCGCTCACCGAGGGCTCGATCATGGAGATCCACCCGGACGGGCGTGTGAGCGCGGTCGTGACCGACCCCGAACTCGTCTCCTCGGTAGGGATCGAGGCGGACGAGCCGCGCAGACGGCTTCTCGTCGCGAACGCCGACCGGCGGGTCTTCGAGGGCGCTTCGGGAGGGCAGGCCAAGCTCGGGATCTATGACCTCGCCTCCGGCAACCGGATCGCGATGGTCGACTTGGCGGCCTCGATCGCGGACGGCGCCGCGGGCCTCTCCCACTTCGCCAACGACGTGGCGGTCGGGGACGACGGCACGGCGTACGTGACCGACACGATGGCAGGTATCATCTACCGAGTGGACGCCGAGTACCAGGCCTCGGTCCTCTACCGGTCGGATGCGCCGGAGCCGCCGGGGCTGAACGGGATCGTCGTGCATCCGGACGGCTATCTCCTCGTCGCAGCGGGCTCAACGCTCTGGAAGGTTCCCATAGGGGATCCTCAGTCGGCGGCGCCCGTCGTCCTCCCCGAGGAGATCCCCGGCCAGGACGGGATGGTGTGGACGGCCGACGGTCGGCTGGCGATCGTCAGCAACTCGACCCAGCGTCTCGTCGCCCTCACGAGCAGCGACGGGTGGGCAACCGCCGATCTCGCCGGCGTCGGCACATTCGAGCCGCAAGGGACGACGGTCGCGGTCGTGGGTGAGGAGCTGTACGTGGTCCATCCCCACTTCGCCGACGCGGATCCGCCCAGCGTGAGCCGCGTAACCCTCCGGTAGGCTCGGGGGGCAGGAGGCCGCCCCGCTTCCCCTACCGCGCCGCCGACTAGGATCTAACTGTGCAGTTGGACCCCGAGTCCGTGACTCGGGGGCGGCGCTCCCGCCCCGACCGGTAGGACCTGACAACGATGCCTACTCCGGCTGGTTCGCTCGAGACGCGCCGTCTCAGCGCCGCGTGAGCTCCTCGCTCAGGTGCCGGAGCCTGGCCCGGGCCTCCCCGTCGTAGGCTTGGGCGTGGGCCCGCGCCGGCCTCAGCCCGTCGAAGTATCCGCCGCTCCCGATCTCCTCGGAGACGATCAGTTGCATCACCGCCTCGAGCCCTTCCTCCACCGAGCTGCGGGGGCGCACGCCGGCCGATAGCACCATGTTCGTGTCCATCAGCGTCGCGGGATGGAGCGCGTTCACGCGGATTTCCCGATCGGCGAGTTCATCCGCCAGATCAAGGGTGAAGAGGATCTGGGCCAGCTTGCTCTGGGCATAGGCCCTGCTCCCGGTATACCCCTCGGCGAGCATCGGATCGCGGAAGTCAATCGGCGCTTGGGCACCCGACGAGACGTTCACGATGCGCGATGCGGGAGAGGCGGGGATGATCGGGAGGAGGATCCGCGTGAGGAGGAAGTGGGAGAGGTAGTTGACCGCGAAGGTGAGCTCGTGGCCGTCCACGCTCATCCGCCGGGTCGTCTCGCCGGTGAGCCAGATGCCGGCATTGTTCACAAGCACGTCGAGGCGGTCGTGATCGCGGAGCACCGCCTCTCCGAAGGCCCGCACCTCTGCCATCGAGCCGAGGTCCGCCGCATAGAAGCTTGCCGATCCCGTGCCCGTAGCGGCGATCCGGCCTACCACCTCGAGCCCGCGGTCCCGGTCCCTTCCATGCACGATGACGTGGGCGCCGGTGGCAGCCATCGCCAGGGCCACCTCCCGGCCAAGACCGTTCGTCGAGCCCGTGACGAGAACGACCGGACGGCCCTCGAGGCCCCCGGGCGGGGGCACTCCGGGCTCCGCGCGGACGGCCTGGGCGGCGGCCCCGGGGGGGACGGCGAGCGCGAGGAGCGCGAAGAGGCCCGCTCCGCGGCGTTCGGCTCGCGCTGGCATGGGGCTCTCCCGGAAGACGGGTGGGCGAACACCGGCGCCCGGCGTGACGCCCGGCCACCGGCCCGGTCGGAGCGTAGGCGTATCCGGACCGCCGGACAACCGCCGGCTCTCCCGCGTCTCCCACCGTGCCCGCGGTCTCCGGGCCGCCCCCGGGAGCCCGCCGACGGACCGCCGTGTGCTCCTGCGCTTTCCCGGGACCGGTCGGCACCGCTCATCCGGCCCTCGCGGCATCCGGCCGTGCACTCCATCGTGTCTCCGCACCGGATGACGAGGCCCCGTCGACCCGCAGGCCTCGGCATCCCTGACCCCCCTGCACCGGAGGAACATCCCCATGGAGCTCGGCGCCTTCTCGATCAGCCTCTCCGTCAGCGACCTGGATGCCTCGAAGTCGTTCTACGAGAAGCTCGGATTCAGGCAGACCGGCGGCGATGGCACGGGATACCTGATCATGGTCAACGGCACGACGATCGTCGGCCTCTTCCACGGGATGTTCGAGGAGAACATCCTGACCTTCAACCCGGGACTCGCGCAGGACACATCGCGGGTGGAGGACTTCACGGACGTGCGCGAGATCCGCGCGGCGCTCGTCTCCGCCGGGGTGAAGATCGCCACCGACACCGACCCGGAAGGAACCGGGCCCGCCCACATCGTCGTGGTGGACCCCGACGGGAATCCCGTGCTGATCGACCAGTTCTTCCCGAAACCGGGCACGGCCGCGGAGGCGGGCTGCGACGCGCCGGAGTCCCCGGACCCGCCTCCGGTCTGAGGCGGGCCGCGGCATCCGCCGGGCCTTCTCTTCCGGGCCCGCCCGCGGCCGTGGACGACCCTGAGACGGATACCCGTTCGTCGTCGGGCGGGCCTGTTTTTCTTGACACGGGCCGCCCGCGGCGTAGCTTCTATCCAAGGATCCGAGAGCGAAGGCCCATCCCCCGGGGACGGGCCTTTTTTTTGCGCCCATGGGCGAAGGATGCCGGCCAGCCCACCGCCCGCCAGAGTGCGGGCCGGGGCGGCCCGTCCCTCGCAGGAGCGAGCCGGGGAGTGCGCGAGAGAGAAGGCCGCGGCTGGTGCCAGGTGGTGGTCGGGTGCCAGTGGGGCGATGAGGGGAAGGGGAAGGTCGTCGACGTCCTCGCCGGGGACGTGGATATCGTGGCCCGCTACCAGGGCGGCGCGAACGCCGGGCACACCGTCCGGGTCCGGGAGCGCGAGTTCATCCTCCACCAGATCCCCTCGGGGATCCTCCATCCGGCCAAGCGCTGTCTTCTCGGCAACGGCCTCGTCCTCGACCCTCTCCAGTTCTTCGAGGAGTACGACACGCTCCGTGCCCGCGGGATCGAGGTGGAGGGGCGGGTCGGGGTGAGCTGGCGGGCGCACCTCCTCCTTCCCTATCACCGTCTCCTCGACCGCGCCGCGGAGGACCGCGCCGCCGAGAAGATCGGTACGACGGGCCGCGGGATCGGTCCCGCCTACGAGGAGAAGGTCGGCCGCCGGGGGATCCGGGTCGTGGATGCGGCCGATCCGGAGCGCTTCAGCGCCCTCCTCGAAGCCGGAGCCGCGCGGGCACGCCGCCGCCTCGCCGCGATGGGGAGCACCGGCGCCTGCGGGCTCGACGGGGAGACCGGGCGCTGCCTCGAACTCCGCGAGCGCCTCGTCGCCCTCGGCACGGACACCGGGCGCGAGGTGGTCGACCACCTCTCCCGCGGCCGCCGCGTGCTCCTCGAGGGGGCGCAGGGGACGGCGCTCGACATCGACCACGGGACCTACCCCTTCGTGACCTCCTCGAACACCACGGCCGCGGGCGCGGCCACCGGGATCGGGATCGGCCCGACGCGCCTCGACTCCGTCCTCGGCGTCGTGAAGGCCTATACCACCCGGGTCGGTAACGGCCCCTTCCCGACCGAGTTCGGCCCGGCGATGGACGAGCGCGTCCGCACACTCGGCAACGAATTCGGCGCAACGACGGGCCGCCCGCGCCGCTGCGGGTGGTTCGACGCGGTGATCGTCCGCTACGCGGGCCGCGTCAACGGTCTCACCGGGCTCGCGGTCACGAAGCTCGATGTCCTCGACACACTCTCTGAGCTCCGGCTCGCCACCCGCTACCGTCTTCCGGAGGGGGAGACTGCGGAGTTCCCCCCCGACACGCTCTCGCTCGAGGCGGCCGAGCCCGTCTACGAGACCCTCCCCGGGTGGGAGCGGCCGACGTCGGCCGCGCGACGCCTCTCCGACCTTCCGGCTGCCGCGCGCCGCTACCTCGAGCGGATCGAGGAACTCGTCGGGGCGCCGGTGGAGATGGTCTCGGTCGGAAGCCGGAGGGGCGAGGTGATCCGGCTGGCCTGAGGGCCGGGGCTCCTCCTTCACATGTCCGAACCCCGCGATTACCTTGGGCGGCCCGGAACGCGATGTTCGGTGAGCTGAGCAGCAAACTCGACAGGGCCCTCGGCCGCTTCCGGCAGCGGGGGATCCTGACCGAGCCGCTCGTGCGTGACGGGCTCCGGGAGATCCGGCGGACCCTCCTCGAGGCCGACGTCCACTTCCGGGTGACGAAGGCGTTCGTCCGGCGCGTCGAGGAGCGGGCGCTCGGCGCGGTGGTCGTGAAGGGCGTCTCCCCGGGCCAGCAGATCGTCAAGATCGTCCACGACGAGCTCGCGGGCCTCCTCGGGGAGGAGGCTTCCGGGATACGGTGGTCCGCGGCCCCGCCGACCGTGGTCCTCCTCGTCGGGCTCCAGGGCTCGGGGAAGACGACGACGGCCGCGAAGCTGGCGCGGCGGTTCCGGAGCGAGGGGCGCGAGCCG